>JAFZQR010000033.1 GCA_017620295.1 Bacteroidaceae bacterium | reverse complement strand
CTGATTCACCACTCTGACCGCGGCGTGCAGTACACCTCTCAGCAATATGTGGAGATGCTTCTGGCCATAGATGTGCAGATCAGCATGACGCAGACGGGCGACCCTCTGCACAATGCATTGGCCGAGCGGATGAACAACACGGTGAAGAACTCCTGGCTCTTCAACAACGGAGAGCTGGACTTCATTACCTGCGGAGGCTCGATAGCCAATTCCATCTATATGTACAATATGGCAAGACCTCATCAGGCGCTCGATATGAAGACGCCTTACGAGATGATAACCGGACATGCCGACAACCCCTTGCTTAAATACGAACTGCCACAGGTAGAGACGGATGATGCAAGACTATCAAATAAATGTATAACAAGTAAAGAATCAAGAACATGGACAAAGAACTAATTGGCAAAATCAGATGTATGCTCGACTTCATAGAGACGTATGACGAACAGCTTGGAGAGGCGAAGAGAACTGGTGACACTGAATGGAAGAACGACCTTTATGCAGGACTCTCCCATGCAGAGCATGACATAAGAGAATGCGTGTCCCGGCTCTTTGGCGACAGAGAAGATGCAGTCACGTCAGCTTCTAACGAAGGGGTCTTCTGACAACAAAATCAGGAATAGGCTTGTGTACTCCAAATAAATTGTCTTCTTTTGCACTGCCAAGAAGGACGGTGTACACTCTGATATTGTCTACTACCATCCATGCTGATTGGGTGTCAACCACATTGGGAATAGCAGAGTATACCAACTGACAACCGTTTCAGGACATAGATTTTGGAGTGACTACCATGTTAGGAATAATAACAAATGTGTAAACTGAAGCAGGAATAATAATCACGAACTGACAACCTGTGTAGGAATAAGAAAAGTAAATTGTAAACCAAGGTAGGATTAACAAACAAAACTGTCAACCAAAATCAGTACACTACAGATGTTGTAGTTCATGCCGCCCAATGAATTCATTCAGCGTGTTCAATGAATCTGTTCACACTTGTGAATATCTAAATTCACAAGTGTGAATAGTTAAATTCACTAGAGTGAATATCTAAATTCACAAGTGTGAACAGATTCATACGACAGCATTAATGACATTATTTGCCAGCATTAAACACATATAGCGGCATGAACGATGTCCTTCATGCCGCTATACGTGTTGATGACTACCTCTTTATCTTACGATAACCTTGCGCCCGTTCATGATGTAGATGCCAGGCTTCAGCTTGCCTTGTTGCAGCAGGCTCTTAATTTTTGCCTTGTGCTGAACGAGTACACCGGAGAGGGTGTAGAGATCGCCATATTCATTGACGGAGTGCAGGCTGATGCCAGTGGCAATACCGTCAATAGCGATGTACAAGGTCTCAACCGTGCTTTCAGGGATATGGAAGAATGCCCTGAAGCGTCCTGAAGTAACAGTAGCAGTGTCTTTCGCAAGCACAAGCACTTCGTGGTCAAGGCTGTAGTAGCCATTATCGGTAGGCAGGTCAATGTCCTCGTAGGTTCCAGTCATCTCCACGCCGCCATGCTCTAAGGTGAGTCCTGCTGTAGGCACTTTAAGTTCCGTTTCGCGGATGCTATATATAGATTGCAGGGTGCTGCCATTCTGGATAGTTCCATTGCTGTTTGTCGTGCCAGATTGAATCAGGTATGGTACGTTGGCTTCAATGGAGCTGACAGTGGTGAACATCACAGTCTCGCCGTCAATGCCTTCCAGTTGTGCCACCCTAGTATCTGCACCGAACACGTTAGCTGGATTGCTGATGTCGGTAGGTATGCAAAGTGTGTTCCACTGATTCTTGTTGAATGAGCGTTGCAGACGCACGTTGGCATAGGCTACGCTGACAGGCGTGTAGTCGATGCTCTCACGGAGCAAGATGCTTTCTGGAGCCGTACTCTTGAACAGAGTGGTGAGTGTGACAGGAGCTGTCACGGTGTACTCATAGTCGGCATCTGTAGAGAGGGTGGTCTCGCCGTCGCTGTAGCCCACGAAGGTATAGCCATCTTTGGCCTCAGCATGAAGGTTGAGCACTGTACCGTAGTCATAAACTGCCGATGTAGTGTTCACTGAACCCTGCCGCTCGTCGCAGACGATTGTTACCGTGCAGTTTGTTGGCTTGAACACAGCTCGCATATTGCGAGACCTATTCATTGGAACCGATACTGGGTTCTCATTGGAGTAGCGAGTTATCTGGTTCTCCAGGATCGCAGAGGGAGCTTTAGACTGCACTCTGGCGCGAGCTGAAGATGCTGATTCTATACTCTCGTCAACTGTTCCCCAGTAGTCGAAGGTGTAGCCCTCGGCAGGAGTTGCCGTCATGGTGATGTTGGTGCCATAGCTGATTTCGCCGTTGGTCTCCTCGCTGCTGGTGGCGATGTCGCCAGCCTGCAGGCTTGGCCAAGGCTCGACGTTGTATTGCACCAGTCCGCCTTTGAAGAGCATCCAGCCCACCTGCTTGCCATTCATGCCGGCATAGCCTTCCTGGTCTTTCACGCCGTCGCTGTTGACGAGTAGCGTGTAGTAGCCGTTGCGGTCCACGCCCTGCATCTTCACGGTGAAGACACTGTCGTTGTCGGCGGCCTTTGTAATCTGTATGTCGTTGCTGAGCTTCTCGCCCTCGTAGCGCAGTACCATGTCGTTGCGGGTGAAGGTGCTGTCGTTGACGGGCTTGTTGAAGATTACGGTCAGCTCGTCGAGTACGTCGGTGGCGATGGCATCGCCCTGCGGAACGGTCTCAATGCTCTTCACAGCGAGGCGGTTCTTCGGCGTAGGCTCGAAGGTGATACGCCTCATTCCGACGTTTTGTACGTTCGGTAGCAGCATGTGTACACGGTTATCGCGAATGGGATCGGCACCATCACGCATGGTATATTGCGTCTGCCACACCCACTGATTACTAACATCTCTCATTCTGTCAACCCAATAGCCAAAATCTATAGCCTTGATGCCTCCGCCACCCATGGTCGGGTCGGTAAACGAGGTGTAGACGAAGTACCTGTCGCCCACGTCGGTAAGGAGGTCGCTATAGTCAGAGAAGTAGATGTCATAGGCATAGCTGTCAGTGCCTACATACTTGATGGTGGTTCTGTCGGTCAGGTTGATGATGGGATAACTGGTGCCGTCACTCAGGTACATGCGGTCGGGTAGCTCATCAGGATTCTCGCCCAAACCGTCGTTCACAGCCCAGCCGCGTAAGTCTTCATACTGCGTATAGCCGTGGGGCACACTCATCGTGTACTTCGGAATCTTGATGCTGTGGATCAGCTCATGAATGCTCACCTGATCAAGCAGCGACAGGTCGGGGTTACCGTAGGAAGTGACATGGTTCACTGAGACGTCGTACTTGTTGAAGTGACCCAGCAGAGAGGCCGTGAGATCCCATCGTGCCCAGGCCGACTTACCAGCTTCGATGTCGCCGAAGTTGGTGGTGATGGTCGAGTCGAGAGCCAGCACCGTCTCGCCGTCGTTCAGGCTGGAGGAGATGATGTTGAAGTCGATGAAGAGTCCCTTCTCGTTGTCGATGATCTCCGGCTGACGGGTAAACATGCGGATGTTTGTGGCATCACCCTTACCCTTGTTGTTGATAAGCACAGCAAACTCGGCCGGCACCATCGGCTCTATCACATCCTTTGTTAGCGGGTTGTCGCCATAGACATCGCGCTGCATGAAGTAGGTGAGGTCGAGCACAGGCGATGGCTTTACCTGCAGCTGTACAGGCAGCAGCTGGCGCACCTGTGTGGCGCCCTCGCCATCGTTGAAGTAGAGTGTGCCACCGAAGCTCCATGTGGTGAGTGCTTCGGGAGCAGCATACTTCGTGGGGATGAACAGGATGGTGGCCACGCCCTTTGCTCCGGGGCCGAGCGTCCACGGACCTTCTACCGAGCCCTCGAAGCCCTCGATGCTCTCGAAGTTGATCTGGAACTCGTGGCTCGTGGCCTTGTTGCCCATCAAGTCTTTCACCAAGAGGCTCAGTTCAATGTCGGTAATATCCTGGCTCAGGCCATTCTCCATGGTGAGCATACCGCGGAAGGCCTGGCGCGTCATCACCATCTCCTGACTGATTTCCAGTTTCACAGTGGCACAGGTGTTCTTGCCCAGGTTCTTATACATGTCGAGCAGGTCTTGCTGGGCGCTGGCATAGAGCTCGTCCCATGATGAGAAACCCTTCAGTATGAGGTCATTCTGGCAGGAGTCGAGACGAGTAGTATATTCCTTCAGATAACGATATCGGATAATGGTGTCGCGGGGATACCAATTGCGTACATAATTAGTTCCTACATAACTATACCAACCTCCATCACGGAAATCCACTTCATCCATTGGGGTTTTTGCCCCCTCAGTATGTGTCCCGGCATTATACAATCTTACTTGATAAACATGATGTCTATAACCTAATAGTCTTTGACAATAGAATAGTGAACGTTTGACATACTGTTCGTAGTCGAAGTCATAGTAGCGGTCGGAACCATTGATTTTGACTGCATTGATACGGTCTTGCATCTCCTCGATGGTCTTACCTCCAGATATATTAATATTAGGAGCAAAAAAAGACCCTGTATATACTACCATTCCTTCCATCATGTCCCTGACGATGTTGTTCAGGCTGTCGATGCACACGTCAAACTCCGGTGTATAGTGTTCCAGTGCCTCAGGTGCATTGAGCAGCTCTTCAATCAGACTATTGTAGGTGAGCTTCATAATGGCATAGAGGTTCATCTTCGTGAGATAGGTGCGGAAGTAGGGGTTATCGACATACTCCTCCAGTATATTCTGGTAATACTCTACGGTGCCTTCCACCGTGGCGGGATCGATTTCTTCCTCCTCTGTGGATGAGGATTCGTCCTCAGGAGCGCGGAAGCTGCGGACAAGATAGTCGCCGTTGCCCACACCGTCATAGACATTCCTCACGCCGTTGTAGAAGTTTTTCCAGTCTTCTACTTTACTATAGAGGCCATCGGTTAACGCGTCCTTAATGTCTTTTTGCGCACCTTCGAGACGACGATTTCCTTCGTTCTTGATAGCATTCTTGATGTCTTCCCAGTCGCCACCATTCTGCAAGATTTCCAGAATGTCGTTCAACTGGTCGAGCTTGTCGTTTAAGCCATCGGGGTCGGGAACGAGGTTCGACATGGCGCAGAGCAGGTCAACCGTACCGCGCAAGTGGCCATAGCTGGCGGGCTTGATGTTCCATCCGCCGCCGTTGCGCAAGGGCGGTTCGCCCCATCCACCACCGTTGCCGTAGGTGCCGGTCCAGTCATGGCTACAGCCGCCACTCAAAGCATTCTTGATTAAGTTCACACCCTTGGCCACCCACGCATGCTTGTGGTCGTTGCCGCAGGGCCACTCGAAGTCGGCCAGGTAGCGGCCATTACATGGGGCGCTGCTGGCTCGCCGGGGCTTGAAGGTGCCGCGCGACTCGGCTGGGTCTTCTGTATCCTCGTCACGGGTGACGCGGATGGGGATGACATAGCTCTGCTGGGCAGCAACCACGACACCCTCGTACTGCACGAGCGGTGTGAAGGTGTAGCCGGGTGCTTCGGGCAGCGTGAGCTTCGTGTTCTGGGCAGCGATGAGTCCCTCGTTGCGCAGCACCACATTATACATCGTCGACTTGCCGGGCTCAATGAGGTCGAGAGCCAGCGTGTCGGGAGCCGTCATCACAATGACGGGCACAGGCACCTGCGTCTCGTAGGTCAGGGTACTCACAATCTGATACTCGTCTTCCACCTCGGTCTCCACTACGTCCCACGTCACGGCAATGGCCTGGTAGCTGATCGTAGCCGTGTGGGTGGTCGTCTTGCCAGGAGCCACCAGGATGTTCTGACGGTAGTTGTCGTGCTTGGGAGCCGTGACGTAGAGTTGGTAGAAGCCCTCGTTCACGTCCTCGAAGGTGACGTAACCGCTCGCATCGGTGGTGAGTGTCTTGATGTCGGCACCCGTGTTGTAGTCCTTCAGGACGACGGTGGCTTCGTTGACGCGCGGATGGTTGCCGTCCTTGTCACCGTAGATGGTCATCTCGTCCTGCACATAGACCTTCAGGTCGCCCTTGCTCTCGCTCACGGTGGTCACGCTAAAGTGGATGACCGTGCCGTTGCCGTTCTCGCAGTTGATGGCAATGGTGCCCGTCTGCTCCACGTTCACGTCGAAGCCGCGGCTGTCGAACTTGAGCAGGATCATCGTGCTGTCGCCGCGCTCCAGGGAAGGAATGTCGGCAGCCGAAGCCAGCGTGACGAACTTACCCATGCCACCGGGCAGGGTAATATGAATCTTGCCCGTACTGTTCTCGCCCTTGTTGGTGAGCCAGATGGGGTAGGTGCGGGGCTGCGTGATCTGTGCGGTGGTCTGGATGTTGTCTTCGCTCACGGCCAGGTCGGCAGAGCGCATCTTCGTGTAGTTCCACGTGTTGATGACAAGCTGGGTGAGCTCTTCGCTCTGCAGCGTCAGCACCAGTTGCTCGTAGTCGTCGATGCTGGTTGTCTTCTTGCCCGTGATGGTGTATTCCAGATCGGCCTCGCCATGAGCAGGCAGCACGTCGATGGGCTTCACCTGTATTTCGTAATTATTCCGGGCATTGCGGGGATATTCGTCGGTGATGGAGGCCGTCACGTTGTGCAGGTCGAGACCACAGGAGTTCTTGATGCGGATAGTGACCTTCTGCGGCTCGTCGATGAACAGCTCGTTGACGATATAGCTGTTCTCTGTACGCTCCATGCCGTAGACCTCGAACGAGCCGAGGTAGTTCTTCGAGATTGCCTCGTCGTTGGTGGGACATGCACCAATCTTCACCGTGCCGTAGAATGAGGTGGGCATGTAGGCATTGGCATAGAAACTGCCGTCCTTGTTGATGCCGCCTACCACACCGACATGTACACGTTGGTCGCCACACTCCATGAAACAGCAGAAATAGTGGCGCTGGTTAACCTTTCCATCTACACCGATACAGGTACCGGTGAATTCAACCAGTCCCTCCCTATTGTTTACACCTGCCTTCTTCGGCTTCAGGGTGTAGTTGTAAAGGCTGTTGCCCGTCAGCTCCACAATCTCTGAGGTGTTGTTGGTGGTGAGCAGCTCCACGGGCTTGTTATTCGGGTTCACGACGGCTTTGACGCTGAAGGTGCCGGTAGACAGGAAGTAAGGCGTGAACCAGAATTCTTCGGTCTGGCCTTTGCCAATGGGTTTGGTCGTGGTATAGGTAGTCCACTCGCGGTCGTCGTAGTAGAGCTTGATGGGAATGTTGGCCGGTACGCCAGCTGAACCGATGTTCTTCACCTTCACACGGGCTTGGATGCGTGTACTCTCATTGACCGTCGTCGGAGTTATCTCGAACTCGGTGATGGTCAGGTCGGGCATGGTGCGGTCGCTGATGAGCAGCCACGTGCTGCCAGCGCTGAAGCCCGTGGCCTTGGCCACTACGCTGATGGTACGGTCGCCCTCGCGGCTGTCGTTCTCCAAGGCGCGGAATGATACCTTCACACTCTTCTGACCGGCAGGAATCACAGCAGTCTTCTCAAACTCTACATCGGCAGCATCGGTCTCGATGGTCACCGTCAGGGCTTCTGTCGTCTCCGTATTACGGCTAATAGTGAGACTACAGCCCTCTTCATCACCCTCCATGATAGCTGAACGGTCGGCAATGATGCTAAGAGTTGGTCCGTCATCATCGGTGATGATAATCGAATCGGTCACCACGGCCTGCTTGTCACCAATGGCCGAGCAGTTACAGTCGGTCATATAGACGGCAGCACGGATGCGCACCTTGCGGTCGCCGTCGACTACTTGATTATCCTGTACGCCAAGTGGGAACTTCACGGTGGTCGTGCCTGCAGGCATGGTCAGCGTCTGCTGACTGTAGTAGATGTCGTTCACGCCGTCGTCGGCCAACTGAATAGTGATCTTGTTGTTTGTGACACCTGTGCGGGTGATGGTTCCCATGATGGCCTGCGGTCCGGCTCCCTCGCTCACTGTGGTTGGGGCAAGGGTCATCTGTATGGCTGGTGTATCATCGTCGTAGAGAAGGAACAGTGCTTCGGCATTGTTGTAGTGTTCAGCTGTTCCGCTGATGCGGATGCTTTGGTCATTGGCCGGAGACTTGTCCTGAAGGATGGGGATATTCACGGTCGCCTCCAGGGCACCTTCAGCAAACACTATCCGTTGCGGAAGCTTGAAGCGTTGCTGTTCCTCGATATTAAGATATACTGCCAGTTGACCGGGGAATGGACGCTGTGGCACACTCGCTGTGAGGCGTATGGTGTCACCCTCATTATAAGTATCCTTGTCCGTGCGCAGTGTCAGTCTTACTTGGTTAGTCTCCTCAATGCGCACAGAGTCGATAACCTTGTCATAGCCGTTGTTCAGTGCCTCGTTCACGATTACGGCCACGCGCTCATCAACATCGAAGCGATCGTTGTTCACGGGATAGACGTAGAAGCCTGTGCGGTTTGCACCTTTGGCGAAGGTCACACGACCATTGTCGCTGAAGCTGAGACGGTCGGTCTGACCAGCCGCATCGCAGCTGGTGATGTTGAAGGTCTGAGCCTCCGTTACGTCGCCAGTGCGGCGCAGCTCACAATAGTAGCCCTCGTTAACGTTCTTCGGAATAAGATTCTTATTAGCTGTCAGCACCAGATACTTGTTCACTCGGAGCGCATAGCCATTGCCAAAGGCTGTGTTGTTGCCCTGGTTGAGTGCAATCTCGCCGCAGCCCGCAGCTGGGATAATCTGTACTACAGGACGACACTTGCCGCTGATGCCTGGGAAATCGTCAAGGGTGATATGAGCCGAGCGGTTCACGCTGCCGTCTATTGCAAGTGTTCCTTCGTAGGCTGATGTTCCCACATAGACGCGGTTGCCCGTTGTCTGGCTCTCAAGAAACAGACGCTCTGTCCATCCAGCTCCCGTTGCCAGGTCGCCAATGTTGCTGACCTTCCATGAGAAATCAAGCTCACCACCTGGCTCGACGAGCGTTTGGCTTACCTTGACCTCAGAGGGCTGCAGGTCGGGACGCGGCACTACCTCAATGGTGATGCTACCATCCTGCTGGGTGGTGAGCATATTCTGTTTCTCTCGATTGGACAGGATGACGCTCTTGTCAATCAGGTAAACGGGGAATACAGTTCCGTTATCCAGGTTCTCTGGCAGGGGGATGTCAACGGTTATGAACGTACCCATACTACCTGACAGCTTGCTGTTATTCTCGCTGTAAACAATGAAACGGTAGTTGTGGTACTCATCTATGCCTCCATGCTGCTCAGGGTCGCGCCATTCCGTATTTGTCTTTGTGCTAATCAGCTTGTGGTTGCTGACGCGTGTGTTTGTCAGCGTAGCTGATATTGCACCTTCCTCGTTTGTGGCGAGTTCGAATGGTACGGAAAGGTCGAACTGCACACCCACTATGTCACTGGAGATGTTCAGCTCTATGGGCAGACTCAATGTCTTGCCAGCAGGATAGGTTACTTCCGAAACACGGAGTACGTTGGTCTGTGCGCAGAGCGTTGCCGCCATGCACAGGAACACTGCTGATAGGATTGTTCTAAAGTATCTCATAGTAGTATGTGTGTCTTTATCATTACTTAATAATCACCTTTTGTCCGTTCACAATGTATATGCCTTGTTGCGGGTTGCACACCTTGCGGCCCTGTAGGTCAATGATATCGTCGCTGGTCATGATGCCTTGGCCGTTATCTGTGGATTGTATGCCTGTGGCCACTGCTTCTATGCTTACGCCAAGATAGCGTGCGTTGTTGTCTGACATACGGGCATCGGTGATGGCGGCCTCTGCTGGCAGGTTGGTCACTATGTTGTACTGGCCTGGAGCAAGCTCATGACCCGTAGCAGAATATACAACGATGCGTACGCCACCAGCCACATCGCGCATGCTAACTGAGAAGTTGTTTCTGATGTCGGGGGCTATGTTGAGGCTTCGGGAAGATGCACCGCTCACGAAGAGTTGGATGGCAGCCACAGCCTCGGTGTTTCTGAGGCTTAAGGAACCGTTGGTAATCGACATGAGGTTGTTTCCTTCTGTCCTTACCTTATTATATAATGCGCGTGCATGTGATGGATTGGTTTCATCGTAGGAAAGAATGTAATCCACGCAACCTATGATGTCGCGCACGTCGAGAGTGGAGTCGTTGTTGGCATCAGCTGCCGAGAAGTTGAACATCTGACCGTTGGGCTTATGGCCGTTAAGGGCATAATATACAGTACTCTGCAGGTCGGTGATGTCAACCGTCTGGTCTGCATTCACGTCGCCGTCAATCCAATTCAAGCGGAGCAGGATAGTCTGTCCTTCGTTTCCAGCTAGGACAAACAGTTCTGGCTTATTCTTTTGGGCCTTTAGCACATTGTCGCTATCCTGATCATAAAGGTTCCACTGTCCGTCGGTCTGATAGAAAGTCCAGCTGATTTCCCATGGGTAGTACCAGCCGCCCGTCCAGCTCAGTCGGCCAAGATCGTAGCTAGTGAAGCTGTAGTCTTGGTTGTAGTAGCTATATGTTACGAGATGGTTGAAGGTTATCTCTGTCGGAACACCCACTGTTATGTCTGTGATTGGAGCATCGTCTGGCAGGTCTTCTACGATGCTATGTGTGCTTTCCTCCATGAACTGGTAGCCGTAGCCGAAGTCGTAGAGCTGATCGTTGACAATGGGCTGTGAGATGTCCGTCAGCCGGTTGTAGCTCAGTTCGAGATGGGTTAGCCCTGTAAACTTCGATGCGAATGGATAGATGTCGCCAGTGAGCTTGTTGTCGGTTAGATAAAGCTCGGTGAGGGGAGCAAGTTCAGCGGGTAAATCGCTGAGTATTGTGGAGAGATTGCCGGTGATGGCGTTATTGCTCAGGTTGAGGGTTTTCAGAGCCGGTAGGGTGAAGAGAACAGCTGGCAGAGAGCCTTTCAGCTTCTGATTGGAGAGGTCAATGTCGGTGATTGCGTAAGTGTTGTTCTCGCTATCTTTTTTGGCAGTGGTGATACCGTTCCACTTGCCTACGGCATGATGGTTGTTGGTCATATCCCAGGGTGTTGTCCAATTGGCTCCGTCAAGTGCATTATAAAGTTGCTGCATGACGGCGAAGTCGGCATCTGCCAGCACATCGCCTGAGAAGAAGCCGCGAACTAGCTTGAAGTCCTTCCATACATCGGTCTGCTGGTAGAGGCTCACCATATCCTCTGGAACCTCCAGTACGCAGTTGGCGATGTAGGGCATGATCCATTCTTCGCACATCGGTGGCGTACCGGCATGGATGCGCAGCAGCTCCAGAGAGTCGCAACCGTACAGGTAGTCGAAGCCGTAGTTCTCGGTATAGTCTTGGTTGCGTCCCATATAGACCGTCTTCAGCTGTTTGCATTCTTGCAGACAGTAGTAGCCTAGCCGACTGGTAAAGCCGTCGGGCACGGAGAAGGTCCGCAAAGGCGTGTTGGCAAAAGCATAGCTCTCGATGGCTTGGATGGCTTCGGGCAACTGAATGGAGGTCAGGCCGCTGCCTTTGAAGGCTGATTCGCCAATCTCAGTCACGGCTGAAGAGAACGTGAACTGCTTCAAGCCTGTGGCATTTTCGAATAGACTGTTCGGTATGCGTGTTATGGTTGAAGGTAACTCTATGCTATTCAGGTTTGGTGTGTTGGCAAAGACACCTGTTCCAATCTCGGTAATGCCTTCGTGAAGCACAATCCTACTTATTCCGCAGCCATTGAAAGCATCGCTGCCAATAGCGGTGACACCTGTCGGGATTGTTATCGTGCCTGTGATATTCTGGGTTCCGGCCAATGCCCATTCACCGATTTGGGTCAGGGCATCAGGCAGTTTGGTCAGCACCAGACTTTGGCAATCGCGGAATGCATAGGAACCGATGTAATTAATATCGTCGTTCAGACAGATGCTGGAGAGTGACGTACAGCCATTGAATGCCCAGTCCTGGACGGCGCGGATGCCGTCGTGCATCGTAACTGTAGTCAGCAATGGACAATTCTCTACAAAGCTATATGGTACATAATCGATGCTTGTGGGGATGTTCACGCTTGTCAGTTGGCTGCAACCTGAGAAAACACTGCCATCAATCGATGTGATGGTGTTGGGCAATGTTACCGTGGTAAAGCCCGTGTTACTGAATGCCCCATTGTATATGGTCTCTATAGATGGCTGATCCAAATTGATGCTGCTGAGATTTGGGCAGTTGGAAAACGCCGAATATCCGATGATAGTGGTACCGTTGGCCAGCGTCACGCTGGTCAGGTTATCGCAGTTGCTCAGTACGGCACTTGGCACATCCTTGATGTTTGAAGGGAATGTGAACGACGTAAGGGACGTACAACCGCAGAATGCATACTCACCAAGACTTGTGATGCTTTCAGGCAGGATAGTCTGTTCAATGCTGGTGCAATTTGCGAATGCCTCGTTTCCGATGCTTTCCAGCCCTTCGTTAAAGGTGACGCTAGACAATTTACAGTTATTGTAGAAAGCTCTAAAGCCTATGCTCTTACAGGCTGAGGGGAAGACAAGTGGAGTTGTGAGGTTCACGCAGAAGTAGAAAGCTGCATCACCGATGCTCTCTATCGTTGAGGGCAGGTTGATGCTCTCCAAGGTACCACACTCATAGAAAGCACTAGTGCCTATGGTTGTCAGACCTGCAGGTAGTATGACCTGCTTTAGGAGGCCACAGTTGCGAAAGGCCTCATCGCTCAAGACGGTTACACCTGCTGGGATGGTGATGGCTGTAATGCCCGAATAGCTGAAAGCGTTTTCGCTGATGGCTGTGATGCCTGAAGGCAGCGTTAAGCTGGTGAGCTTGGGCATATTGTTGAACATATATGGACCAACCACATTGTTCTCGCTGTTGTAGGGGTCGGCCCATTCGTTCATGTAGGGAGTTTCATCCCATACTTCCCAGCGGTGGTAGCTGTCTCCGCCAGCCACGATGCTCGCATTGGACAAATCGAGTGCCGTAAGATTGAATAATGAGCTGTGAAGGTAGTCGATGTCGGTGCCATTGATGGGACCGTTGATGGTTAGTTCTGTAACGTTGCCAGCATCGCCTTGTGCCTCAACCTTGCCTTGCAGCTGTCCACCAGCGGTGGTGGTGACGTTGATGGCTGATGCTGCCGTTATCCCTGCTATCATGCAGAAAACTGACATCAGGAAGAATAGGGTCTTTCTTGCAGTCATAGCTATTGTAGTTTATGTAATTGAATGCTGCAAATGTAGCTTTTATTACCTTTGATTTTACCCCCCCCTTGTTAAAGTGTGTTAAACAAACAAAAAAGGCGACCCAAGGTCGCCTAATTATAGAGTTTTGAACTCAAATCCCTGTTGTATAAGCCATTCAATGCTTTCTGGCAAGGCTGTTCGCAACTTGTCGATGCTCCGCAGTGAGTCGTGGAATGTGATGATTGAACCGTTTCGTGCGTATTGCTTTACGTTGTCAACAACATCGTCAGCTGTAAGTCGTCGGCTGTAGTCGCGTGTGACGAGGTCCCACATTATAATTTTGTAGCCCATTCGTCGTAGAGTGCGGTAGTGTGGCGACAGCATCCAGCCGTGAGGGGGGCGGAAGAGGTTGAGTGGCGTGTTGTCGTTGGGTCGGATAGTTTTAAGGTGCTGCTGTATTATAGCATTGGCTTTTTCGGTGTTGTCGATATAGTCCTTGGCAGAGCCTCGCACTCCGCCAATGTGGTTGAAGGTATGGTTGCCTATGCGGTGTCCGCGGCGTGCAACATCGGCAAAAATGTCGGGATGCTTTCGCACGTTGTCTCCGACCATGAAGAAGGTCGCCTTGATGTTGTAGCGGTCAAGGGTGTCCAGCACGAAGGGTGTGGCTTCTGGTATAGGCCCGTCGTCGAATGTCAGGTAAATGACTTTCGACGACGAGTCCATTCGCCACCAGGCGTGTGGGTATATCCAGCGCAGAAAACGTGCGGGTTGTTCGATTATCATATTTGAAAGCCTCGCCCCTCTTCCCTCTGATTAATAGAAGCTGTCATCGTTGTCCTCGTCTGTCTGCTGTCTCAGGAGGTCGCTGTGGAGCAGGCGAATGTAGGCGTAGTATGACTCTTCAAGCTTCTGGCTGAACTGTTCGTAGGCCTGGTCGGAGAGATACCATCTGTAGTCTTCCATGATAGTCTGGTATATCTGGAAGAGCTTCTTGAGTTCGCTGTCTTTGGTCTTTGCCTCGGCGTAAGGCAGTGCGAGGTCGGAGGCTATGAAGGATGAGATCTGCTGCAGGGTGTAGAGCATATATACCTGCACACTTTCGGTGAGAGCTGATGCCTGTGCTTCCTTGTTGGCCCGGAAGAGTATGCTAGCTGCTTTTATGAGCGGTTCGAAGGTGCGGTACATATCAATGAGACTGCCTTTGAAACGGTTGTCAGACAGCTGTCTGTACCATTCGGCATATTCCTTCTGGTTCTGAGCCACTGCGAGAGCAATCTGCGCTGCCTCCTCAGCTTTGCCTAGTCGCATCCAGCATGATGCGAGGTTGAGTGAGCCGCCGAGAGTGTTGTGTGGCACTGTTGCAGCTGGTATGGCTTCCTCGGCTTTGCGCAGGATGTTGAGGGCGCGTGTGGTGTCGCCTTGTTCAATGAGCTCGTTGGCACAGATGCCGAAGAGGCTGCGGTGGGTATAGACCATGCGTAAGACAGTTTCATCGAGGTATAAGCCTGGGTTCTCAATACCTCCGAATCGGAATCGGTTCATGAGGTTGTCGTACATACGGTCGGCATCCACTTGTTGTCCGCTCTGGCGTGTGTTGAACGGTGTGATGCGCATGGCCAGGCCTTCCTGAATGGTGTTGTTGGCGAAGCTGCGGTAGTTGCTTTCGCCTACAGTTACGGCTATGTAGAGAGGCCGTTTCCATTCGGCTCCGGCGAGCATGGCGTACATCATCAGTTCGCTCTTGCCGATGTAGCGTCGTCCGCTGAGTGAGATGTGCATCTCATCGGGTATGCTGTCGGCTGCCATCATCATGCCGGAACGGCGCACAGCCTCCTTGTCGATGGTGATGACGATGTCGTCGGTAGGTATGCACTGGCGGTTCTTGTCGGGATTGCAGAGCCAGTGGTCTATGATGTTTTGTAGCTCGTGAGGCTTGTCGCCTACCTCCTTGGCCAGCATGTCGGCACTACCTGGGTAGGTGCTGATAAAGCGGTCTAGCATATCGGATACAATCTCAACGCCGTCGAGGCTTCCGCCATCCTGATAGAAGTAGCGTGAGATGTGGATGGGCAGAGCCGGTGAGTCGTAGGCCGGACGTCGCATCTGGTCGATGTACCAGTCAGTGTTGAGATAGGAGAGGTTGCAGACGCGGGCATCGGTGCGCACACCTTCGGTCTCCTGATTGTACCAGAGTGGGAAGGTGTCGTTATCGCCATTGGTGAAGATTACCGGATAGCCTTCATCTGGAAGGCTGTTGAGGTAGTTCTGTCCGAAGTCGCGACATGTATAGCGTCCGGAACGGTCGTGGTCGTCCCATGTCTGGGACACCATCTGCACAGGCACAAGCAGTGTCAGGCATGATGCGAGGGCGGCAACTGTTTCCCTGTTCTTCATTAGTCGCGAGAGCCAGTCGCTGATGGCTGCGACGCCGAGTCCAATCCAAATGGCAAAGGCATAGAACGAGCCAGCATAGGCATAGTCACGTTCACGCGGCTGAAGCGGAGTCTGGTTGAGGTAGAACACGATGGCTAATCCCGTCATGAAGAAGAGGAAAAACACCACCCAGAACTGCTTGACGCCTTCCTCGTTGCGGTTATATACCTGCCAGAAGAGTCCGAGTAGTCCAAGCAGCAGTGGCAGACAGTAGAACACATTGTGTCCCTTGTTCTCGAGTAGTTCGGATGGCAGCAGGCTTTGGTCGCCGAGTCGCATGTTGTCAATGGCGGGGATGCCAGTCAGCCAGTTGCCGTGTTCGAGTTCGCCCTGGCTCTGTATGTCGTTCTGTCGTCCGGCGAAATTCCACATGAAGTAGCGCCAATACATGAAGTTCACTTGGTAGGTGAAGAAGAAGCGCATATTCTCCCATTGTGTGGGTTGGCCGTCCTTACCCTTGGCCACACCGTTCATGATTTCCTCGTATGCCTTAACGTGGTTTGAGCTGGAACTGTACATACGCGGGAAGAGCATGTTCTGCTCCCACTCGTAGTCCTCAATGTTGCGTCGTGAAGCATAGCGGTCGGGGTCGGTGGCGTTCTGCTTCTCAACCTGATACCACTCTTCCTTGTACTTGGCCTTTGCGCGGCTGTACTGCTGTCCGTTGATCTCGACAGGCTCGTACTTAGGCTGCGAGGTATAGGATGGGCCGTAGAACAGTGGACGTGAACCGTACTGTTCGCGATTGAGGTATGTTCCTAGTGAGAATATGTCCTCTGGTGAGTTCTGGTCCATTGGCGGGTTGGCCGTGGAACGGATGACTATGACGGCGTATGATGAGTAGCCAATCATCATCATCAACATACAGAGCAGTGCTGTGTTCATCACGCGAGCCGATACTATAGGTTTGCCTGCCTTCTTGTATTGCAGCAGAGCGTAGAGCAGGGCTATGACGAAGAGTCCAAGCACGATGCTGCCCGTACCCTTGCCATAGAATGGGATACCGAGCAGGGCCACTGCCACTAGGAATGATATCGTTGGTAGGTTCAGAGCTGATGTGCGCTCCTCTGCCTGAGCTGTCATGCTCTCGTAGATGGCCCAAACAACAGCAGCTGTCAGAGTCACGATATACACGATAAGACCTGAGTTGAACGGCATTCCGAGGCTGTTGACAAAGAGCAGTTCGAACCAGCCTCCAACTTTCACGATGCCAGGTACCAGTCCGTAAAGCACAGCTGCAACCAGCACGAATGAGCCTATCAGGGCATACAATGAACCTTTGACGGATGCATCCTTATGGCGGCGATAGTAGTAAACCAGCACGATGGCAGGTAGGCAGAGCAGGTTCAGCAGATGGACACCTATGCTGAGTCCTGTCAGATAGGCTATCAGTATGAGCCAACGGTCGCTGTGTGGTTTGTCTGCATTGTCCTCCCACTTGAGCATCAGCCAGAACACCAGTGCGGTGAACAGTGAAGAGTAAGCATAGACCTCACCTTCAACAGCTGAGAACCAGAATGTGTCACTCCATGTGTAGGCCAGTGCGCCCGTCATGGCTGCCGCCTCTATGGTGATGAGCTGTGCGATTGTCTGTACGTAGCCGTCCTTGCAGAGTATTCGGCGTGCAAGGTGCGAGATGGTCCAATACAGGAACATGATGCAACCGGCTGACAACAGCGCATTCATGATGTTTATCATTAGTGCCGCCTTGTCAGCTCCAACCCATTGGGCGAACATATTGCCTGTGAGCATGAAGAATGGTGCTCCTGGCGGGTGGCCCACTTCAAGTTTGACTGCTGTGCTGATGAACTCTGGACAATCCCAGAAACTGGCGGTGGGTTCGACGGTGGAGCAGTAGGTGAAGGCTGCAATGGCAAATGCCAGCCAGCCTCCGATGTTGTCCACCAAACGGAAATGCCTCATTGTTGATTATGAATAATAATTTGTAAACGGTTTGAATAAGTGGCGCAAAGGTACATAAAATACACTACTCAACGCCCTGTAAACCTCAATATTTAATGTTAAGTAGGTGTTCACAATTAGTTTTATGTATTTGTTCAGCTATTTGGATGCAGATTTTTCTTTTTTCCGAAGGAGCAGAGCGGGCTCTGTGACTGAGGATAAAAGGAAAAGATGCGCCAAAGAGCGAACAAAGACATGAAAGCACCTACAATGCTGGATATTATAAAATAATTTTGAACACCTACTTATATCAATGCAGCAGGGCAAAATATGCATCCAGTAGCTGCTTGGCAGCGATGAAGGAGGTCTTCTGTCCTTGTAGCACCTCCTGCTCGGCTCGTGGCAGCAGGGCGGAGATGGTTGGGTTGTTATAGAAACCATTGCGAAGCTGCTCGTTGATGCTCTCATACATCCAGTACTTGGCCTGCTCGGCACGGCGGTACTCGAAGTAGCCATTGGCCTTCACGAAGTCGAAGTACTCATAGACCATGTCCCAAAGCTCTTTTATGCCGAGTCCGTAGAAGCCGGAGTAGCAAAGCACTTTAGGCATCCATCCGCTCTCTGGCATTGGGAACAGGTGTAGCGCGTTGCGGAACTGTGTTGCCGCTAGCTGGCAGCGTTCAACATTGTCGCCGTCGCATTTGTTGATGGCTATGCCGTCGGCCATCTCCATGATGCCGCGCTTTATGCCTTGCAACTCATCGCCGGTGCCGGCAAGCTGTATGACCAGGAAAAAATCCACCATTGAGTGGCAGGCCGTCTCGCTCTGTCCCACTCCGACCGTCTCCACGAATATCTTGTCGAAGCCGGCAGCCTCACAGAGGATTATTGTCTCTCGGGTCTTGCGGGCCACACCTCCCAGCGAGCCAGCCGAGGGGCTGGGGCGTATGAACGAATCGGGATGTACCGACAGCTTCTCCATACGTGTTTTGTCACCAAGAATACTTCCCTTGGTCTTCTCCGAACTGGGGTCAATGGCCAGTACAGCCAACTTGCCTCCATACTTGTTCAGCACATGCAGACCGAATTCATCGATGCTGGTACTCTTACCCGCTCCTGGCACTCCACTGATGCCTATACGGACGGAGTGACCGCTGTAGGGCAGGCATTTCTCTATCACCTCCTGTGCGATGGCTTGGTGTTGGGGGTTCGTACTCTCAATGAGTGTTACAGCTTGTCCCAGAATGGTTACGTTGCCATTCAGTATGCCTTCCACATAGTCGCTGGCTGTGAGGCGGCGACGCTGGAAGCGGCTTCGGTTGAGGTAGGGGTTGAGGCTCGACGGGTGTTCCACGCCGCTGTTGACTACCAATCCCTTGTATTCTTCGCTATTCTCTGGATGTTCCATTATCACTCGGTTACGTTTACTCTTATCGTATGTTTTGGACGTTGAGGGTCGTTGGTGATGAGCAGTATGCGTGGTGCTATCTTGGTCTTTGCCACATACTGGTGATAGGCTGTTATCTTTAGTTTGGCGCTCTTGCCTGGTGCTATAGTGCGGTCGTTGAGACTCACCCCAAGAGCTTTGCCATAGACTTGGAGGCTGCTTACCACGAGTGGTGACTGTCCGGTGTTTAGAATGACTATGGTGCGGCTCACCTTTTTCTTGCCGTTCATGGAGCCTATATTGAGGCTGTCCTCAGAGAGGACCATGTGTGGAGCGTTTGCCATCTCTGTGGCTGTGAGGTGGTTGAAGGCAGGCAGCAGTACAGCTGAAATGCTGATTTCATTGTCGTTGCTGACCTTGTCGCCTGGCTGGCGTGCCAGATAGACGGAGGTCTGGGTGAGTCCGTAGCTCTTGAGCATGTCGCTGTTCAGCGTGAGCTGTATGCGCCCCACACGTCCACCTGCCAGCTGTTCGGGAATGTAGCGGGCTTCGAGGTAAGGTGGCAGGTGCATGAGCTGTGGGGTATAGACACTTCGCGATGCGTTCACAACCTGCAGCTCTGCCATAGGCCTGTCGCCTAGGTTGACGTCATCGAACTCCACCTCCGAGGCAGAGAGCTTCACGTTACCAAGGTCGTAGGGGAAAGAGCCTGAGTAGTCGGTCATAGTTGTCACAACTCGACCTTGCAGGGTGAGGTATACGGGTTCGTCGGAGGCGTTGCTATAGACCTCAAGTTCTTTTTGGAATGTTCCAAGCAGACGGGCATCGTACTCAGCTGTAATCTGTGCCGACTCGTTGGGCTGGATGGGTGTCTGTGGCCATGTCACCTTGGTGCATCCACACGAAGGGTTGACAGCAGTGATGGTCAATGGCTGAGAACCAGCATTGCGCACGTTAAACGATATTGCACGCGGGTGGCGGAACATGACCTCTCCCATGTTCATGATATCGTTGTCGAACACCATTCGAGGTTGCGATGCCAGTGGGAGTATATATAAAAGTGTGGCACAAAAAGCGAGTGCCATACGGTATGACTTCATATAGTACAGGTGTTGCTCAGTCTGCAAAGTTAGTCACTCTTCGCTATTCTTCATCACAGGACAGCTAACTTATAACAGATATTAACGCCTATCGCTTCTTTACAACAGAGGTGACGAGGCCAGAGGCAAGGCGGGTGGTAAGCTCATCGCCATCTTGAAGAGTGCTGCTGTCGCGTAGCAGTTTACCGTTATGGTAGGTCAGCGAGAAGCCTCGTTCAAGCAGAGCCTGAGGGTCGAGCGACTTGCAACGCTGCTCTATTAGTCGCAGCTGCATATCTGCCTGCTGCCACAGTCGGAAGGCGGCTCTGTTCATGAGCTGCTCGGTGTGTTCCAGCTTGTTGCGTTCCCGCTCACATCGCATCTGCCAGTTGTGTGGCATGGCTTGTGACAATCGCTCTAAACGCATCTGTTCTCGTTCCACACGCAGCGCAAAGCGTTGTGGTAGTGTGCGGGCCAACAGTTCGAAACGGTTGTGGTGGCGCAGCAGTGCCTCCCTTGCACCGCGCTGTACGGCTGTTGCGATACTGTCCAGATGTGAGAGCAGCTGTGTCTGATGGTCTAGGATGAAGGCTGCTACGGCTGTCGGGGTCTTCATGCTGGTGTGAGCCACGAAGTCCAACACAGTCACATCGCGTTCATGTCCTATGCCTACGATTACCGGCAGTGGCATCTGGGCTACTGCGGCAGCCAGTGGATAGCTGTCGAAGTCCGATAGGTCGCTTGTTGCTCCCCCCCCTCGGATGATAACCACGCAGTCCCATTGTGCTGTGTCGGTGCATACTGCCTCCAAGGCCGACATCACGCTCTCCTCCACATGCTGGCCTTGCATCACGGCAGGGAAGAGCTTTAGGGTGAAAGCTAGTCCTGCAGCGTTCTGTTGCAGCTGCTTGCAGAAGTCGCCGTAGCCTGCTGCCGTAGCCGATGAAATGACGGCAATTCGCTTGAGTAGCGTTGGCAACGGAAGCTGTTGGTTGTCCTCAAGAATGCCGTCTGCTTCCAGCTTGGCCAGTATTTCGCGTCGTCGTTGCGCCATATCACCAAGGGTGAAGCTGGGGTCTATCCCAATTACATTCAGCGAGTAGCCATACAGCTCGTGAAACTCCACTGTAACCTGTAGCCTCACTTTCATGCCAGCCCTGACGCGCTCGCCCGTCACATCCTCGAACTTAGGCATCAGACGTGCATAGGTGGCTCGCCACATCGTGGCTCGGGCTTTTGCCACCATTCCGCTACCAAAGGCATCGCTTTGGGTCAGTTCCAGATAGAAATGTCCGTTGCTTGCCAGTCGCGCCTCGCTGACCTCGGCGTCAACCCAGTAGCTGTCGTCGAGTTGTAGTTTCAGCACCTGCTGAACCAGGTTGTTCAGCTCGTATAATGTCAGGCTCTGCATGTCTCTTCGTAATTGTGTGGCAAAGTTACAGTAAAGCCATGCTCTAGCCAAGTTTTACGATGAAACTTTGGGGAATAATCTTCAGATGCATATTGCGTACTTAGAGCCTTATCAGTATCTTTGCAACACCAACAGACAAAAACAACGGTGTTATGAAATCCTATACAGACACATTCCTGAATAATTATTCGCAGCAGTCAACTGCTGCTGTAATTATGTTATATGTGGCTGCCCATAGAAGTCATTCCAAAACTTAGGCACCAATCTCTTTCCTCATCCAATATCAGCTCCATGTCCTAGTAGCGTGGGGCTTTTTTTTGTATCTGATAGCGCACTTTGCCTGCTGAGGCACCAACTCATATCTGCTGAGGCACCAACTCATATCTGCTGACGAGAGAATTGTTATCTGCCGTCGTTTAGTTCCTTTCGTGCCGTCGAATCACCACATTCGTGCCGTCGATAACATATTCGGAGTGGGGTCGGGGGTGAGGCTGTATATTTATACCATATTTTGTCGATGCATCTTGCGGCGCCATTCGAGGTAGCCGAAGATGGCTATGACGACATAGATGGAGTAGAGGGTGGCTTTGAATTGGATGTCTTTGTAGAAATATAGGATGGAGGTGACGATGTCAACAACTATCCAGATAAACCATTGTTCGAGGTACTTGTGTGCCAATGCCCAGATGCCAACTAGGGAGAGTGCTGTGGTAAACGCATCGGCAATGGGCACGGTGGAGTTGGTGAACGTGACCAGTAGACACCAGATAAGGCCCCAAAGTATGATGGCGATGGCTCCCCAGCTTATAGCTATGCGTATAGGGATGTGGGTGATGGCGGCTGTGTTGCTGCTCCTGTCTGCTGTGGTAGAAGACTGATGCAACCATCGCCAGCAACCGTAAACGGTCATTGCCAGATAGTAGAACTCCATGCCGCAGTCGGCATATAGTCCTTTCTGGTAGTAGAGTGCAATGCCCAACAATTGCATCACGGCTCCCACAGCCCACATCCACACGCTGGCTCTATACTCCAGCAGGATGTAGGCAAGACCAAGGGCGGTGGTGGTTATATCAAGCCAATGGCTGGCTATGAATGTGTACATGATGTTAGAACTTCAACGTTAGGCTTCCCATGACTGTTGTGCCGGCTGAAGGGATGAAACCTATCTGGTAGTAGCGGTGGTCGGGGGTGAAACCGTCCTTTTCATCGATGGCGGAATATACCCATCCATTGGCGGCATAGCGGCGATTGAAGATGTTGTTGATGTTTAAGCCGAATATTATCGATTTTGGACAAGCAAAGCGATGAAGGGGTAAGGTGTAGGTGAGTTGCACATCGGATGTTGAGTACTCTGGCAGCGAACGGTCCTCGTTTTCGCTGTTGTCCAAATACTGACGGCTAACGTAGCCTGTGTGCCATACAGCAGTGATGCCCTTCCAATGGAAATCGATGAAACCGTTGAGAATTGCAGATGGCGAGAAGGCCAAGGTTGAATTATCGTGATGGATGGTACGGAAACCATCGCCATCGCCATCGATATGGTAGTTTGTCATTGCGTCGGCGTTCTTGACAGGATCATCGGCATATTTGTCACGCCAGTCTTCGACGACTTCATCGAAGTTGTTGATACGGTTACTGCTCAAAGCGGCATTGCCTTCGATTGTAAGCCACGATGTGATGTCCCAGCCTGCTGTAAGCTCAACACCCATACGATATGAGTCCTTGACGTTGGTTGTCAGCTTCTCGCCTATGTCACTCTCGGCACCTGTCTGTACAAACTGATTGTCATAGTCCATGAAGTAGAAGTTTGCACCCATACGCCAAGTGTTCCCGGTATAAGTATAGCCAGCCTCGTAGTCCATCAGACTTTCAGCCACAGGAGCAGGATAGCTTCCATTATCTGTGAAGTTGTTGCGTTCAGGCTCGCGGTGGCTCAGTGCGAAAGAGGCATAGGCATGATGAGGCCCTTGTGTCCAACTCAGTCCGAGCTTCGGGTTAAGAAAATCGTACTGCTTGCTGATATTCAGCAACTGTTTGGTGTAGTTGCCATCGGCCTGCTTAATGAACTTATCGTTCACACCATTGGTGAGATACCCAACATGACGGAACTGGATGTCGCCGAATGCAGCCCATCCACTGCCGAAGCGATAAGCAGCCTTGGCGTAGATGTTGGCATCGTTCTTGTTTGCATCGGAGTCATAGTAGGTGTATTTGCCATTGGCGAGGTACACGCTGCTGACAGTGGCGTCCTTGATATAGGTAAGGTGCCCGAAATGGTTTCCCTCAAAGGTCTGCATGGACAAACCGCCTATGATGTCCCAGTGATGGTCTTCATATCTGATGTTTCCGACAAAGCCATAGACATCCTGACGCAAGCCCTTCTGTCGCACAACGTCCGATAGCAGAGGCTCTCCGGAAGTATCAAAAACGTTGATGCCGAATTTCTTGCCCAGCTTGTTGTTCGGGCGGAACTCATCGTAGTAGCCATAGCCGTGGGTGTAGTGCAACGATGCCGATGCTGTCCAGTTGTTGTTTATGTCGAAGGCGGCAGAGAGGATGTTGTGATTTTGCCAGAAGTTGTCTGTTGTGCGGCTCCACAATGTTCCGTCGGCCATCTGGTAGCGTTTGGTCTGATAGGTTCCGTCGGCATTCTGCGGAAACACCCAGTTGTCGGCGTCATAGACAATCTGCTCGTAGAGCGAGTTGTATTGTCCCAACCCTGCGTCATACATGTCCTTATAAGTATGAATGCCTGTTGCTCCAAGATACATACCGTCCATAAGGCTGCTTGCGTCGTTGCCTGCGGTGACACCGTTCCAGGCCTGTCCTGTCTGCTCATAGTTGCCAATATTCTTATAGCGAATGGTCAGACGCGGTGTGGCCAGCCAGGTGATGCCACCGTAGTAAGAACCCGACTTCCCATCCGTCCCGTGCAGGAAACCGTCGGTTTGGGTGTGGTGATAGGCTCCGTCAATAATCAGTTGGTCGTACAATAGCCCTGTGGAGAAATTACCTCCAAGACGCCATGTGTTGAATGAACCGTACTGCATCGTCACTTCGCCCGATGGGGTGTAGGATGGTGCAGCTGTGCTGAGGGCTATGGTTCCACCGAAGGCACCGTCACCGTTGGTACTCGTTCCCACGCCGCGCTGTATCTGCACAGAACCGAGCAGGGAGGCATAGCTGTTCATATTGGCCCAGAACACGCACTGATCCTCTGGTGAATTGAGTGGAACACCATCCAGAGTGACATTGATACGTGAGTCGCCTGCACCGCGAATACGCATGTAGGTGGTTCCTGTGCCAACGCCATTCTCGCTCCAAGCTACTATGCCTGGTGTGCGGGCGAAGAGGTGAGGTAACTCACGAGTCGTTGTACTGAACTGCTGGAGTTCTTGTTTCTTGATGTTCGATACTGCGTATGGTGCATCCTTCTGTACACGCACGCCACGAACAACAACTTCCTGCATCTGTTCCAATCGTGCCGAATCGGTCTGTGCACCGACAGCTGCTGTGGAAGCTAGCAGGATAACTGTAAATAACTGTCTTGTTCTCATCTTTCCTTTATTATTAAATGAGTTCAACAATAAAGGGGTGCAGCTCTCAGCTGCTTCAACTCTTACACTATCCATTCCTACGTCGGAATTACCCGAATCAGGTACAGAGGGTATAATCTCAGCCCAGCCAAATGGTTGGACACCCCTTGATAACATCGTTGCAAAGGTAGCACTATAGCAGAATATGTTTTGAAAATTATGCAATCAATGTAATTATTTTGCTGAATATGCATTCAAAACAGAATATTTACTGTATCTTTGCGCCCGAAACGCATAATCTTACATCTTTTACTGAATATGGGTAAACGGAATACACGTCTTGAAGTTATCAAAATGATACTGTCAAGCCAAGAAGTAGCTAATCAAGAGGCACTCAGACAAGAGCTGTTTCAGGCTGGCTATGAGGCAACTCAGGCAACACTCTCTCGCGACCTCCGTCAGCTGAGGGTGGCAAAGGGGCTGAATGAGAACGGCAATTATGTCTATCTGCTGCCTGACCAGCGGCGCTATCATAGGGTGAGCGACACTCATGCCACCGTGCAGCGTATGAACCAGCTGGGTGCTGTCGGTGTGAAGTTCAGTGGCAACATAGCTGTGCTGCAGACACCGCCTGGACACGCAGCCCATCTGGCATACGACATAGACCACTCCTCTATACCGGAGATTATCGGTACGGTGGCTGGCGATGACACTGTGCTTGTAGTCATGGCAGAGGGGGCAGAACGTCGTGAAATGTTGAATCATATATCGGAAATAATACCGTCTATACATCAATGATTAATCCAGACGACATCAAGATAATTGTGGCTGATGAAAGCCATGAGCGTTACGTTGACACCATACTCACAACCATTGAGGAGGCAGCCAAAGTACGCGGTACAGGTATAGCCAAGCGTACTCATGAGTATGTGGCTACAAAGATGAAAGAGGCAAAGGCTGTAATAGCACTATATGGTGAGGAGTTTGCAGGGTTCAGCTATATTGAGACATGGGGCAATAAGCAATATGTCACAACCTCTGGCCTCATTGTCAGTCCTAAGTTTCGTGGGCTAGGCATAGCCAAGCGCATAAAGGACTTGACATTCTCTCTGGCACGTGTTCGCTGGCCTCACGCAAAGATATTCTCCCTTACCAGCGGCAAGGCAGTGATGAAGATGAACACCCAGCTAGGCTATCTGCCTGTGACATTTGATGACCTCACCGACGACGAAGCGTTCTGGCGCGGATGTGAGGGATGCGTGAATATTGACGTACTGCGTGAGCGCCACCGCAAGTTCTGCATCTGCACCGCAATGCTCTTCGACCCCGAAGAACATCTTCCAGCCAAGATACCGCAGGATGTGTTGGAAAGGATAAATCGACTGGACGGCAAGATTACCAACAGCCAGGAGTTCAGAGACTGAAAACTAATAATCAAATCCCCGAAAATATGTCATCAAAAAAGAAAGTTGTTGTTGCCTTCTCTGGAGGCCTTGATACAAGTTATACCGTAATGTACCTCGCAAAGGAAAAAGGCTATGAGGTATATGCCGCCTGTGCAAATACAGGCGGCTTCAGCGCAGAACAGCTGAAACAGAATGAAGAGAACGCCTATAAGCTGGGCGCAAAGCAGTATGTGACACTTGACGTAACACAGGAGTACTACGAGAAGTCGCTGAAGTACATGGTCTTCGGCAATGTGATGCGCAACAACTGCTACCCCATCTCTGTGTCGTCGGAGCGCATCTTCCAGGCTTTGGCCATAGCCCGCTATGCCAATGAAATCGGTGCAGATGCCATTGCCCACGGTTCAACGGGTGCGGGCAATGACCAGATACGTTTCGACATGACCTTCCTTGTGATGGCTCCTGGTGTGGAGATCATCACTCTGACACGCGACAGTAAGCTTACACGCAAGGAGGAGGTTGACTACCTCAATGCCAATGGCTTCAATGCTGACTTTGCAAAGCTGAAGTATTCCTACAATGTGGGTATCTGGGGAACCAGCATCTGTGGCGGTGAGATACTTGATCCTGCACAGGGACTGCCAGAGGAAGCATACCTAAAGCATGTTACCCGCACAGAGGAGACACTGCTGAAGCTTCGCTTCGATAAGGGCGAGCTGGTGGGTGTCAATGATGAGACCTTCACAGACCACATAGCTGCCATCCAGCGTGTGGAGGAGATTGGCGCATCATACGGAATAGGACGCGATGCAAACGTGGGTGACACCATCATCGGCATCAAGGGGCGTGTGGGTTTTGAGGCTGCAGCACCGAAGCTTATTATCGAGGCTCACCGTCTGCTTGAGAAATCTACTCTCTCCAAATGGCAGCAGTACTGGAAGGATCAGGTTGCCAACTGGTATGGCATGTTCCTGCATGAGAGCCAGTATCTGGAGCCAGTGATGCCAGACATTGAGGCCATGCTGACGAGTTCACAGCGTAATGTGACAGGTACTGCCATCCTGCGTCTGCGTCCTCTCGGCTTCGACACTGTCGGTGTTGACTCCCCCAACGACTTGCAGAAGAGCAAGCTTGGCGAGTATGGCGAGACACAGACAGGATGGACTGCAGATGAGGCTAAGGGCTTCATCAAAGTGCTATCTACTCCTCTTCGTGTCTATTACGGCATACATCCCAACGAGAAACGTTAACACATAATGGTACAAAGAAGACTACTGCGCTCCGTAAATGACAGATGGCTTGCTGGAGTATGCGGCGGCATTGCTGACTACTTCGGGTGGAATTCTGACTTGCTGCGGCTTGTATGGGTCGTGCTTTCTGTATGTACAGCCTTCTGCGGAGGTATCGTCTATATAGTACTGTGGATACTCATGCCCAGGGAAGGAGGCTATCAAATAAGCTAAGGTATATGGTCAAAGTTGGAATTATAGGCGGAGCAGGCTACACTGCGGGTGAGCTGCTCCGCATACTTCTCCACCATCCGGAGGTCGAAATCGCTTTTGTCAACAGCGAGAGTAATGCTGGCAATCTGCTCACAGACGTACATGAAGGGCTTCTTGGAGAGACCGAGTTGCGTTTCACATCAGAGTTGCCGCTGGACTCTGTTGACGTGCTGTTCTTCTGCTTCGGGCATGGCAAGAGCCGTGAGTTCCTTGCGCAGCACGACATCCCGCAGCATGTTCGCATCATTGACCTGGCACAGGACTTCCGCCTGTCTGAGCCAGGAAACGACTATGTCTATGGGTTGCCAGAGCTGAATAGGGAGCTGATTAAGGGTGCTGTACATGTGGCCAATCCTGGCTGTTTTGCAACATGCATCCAACTCGGGCTGCTACCTCTTGCCAAAAACGGTCTGTTGAAGGATGACATAATGGTCAATGCCATAACGGGTTCTACGGGAGCTGGAGTTAAGCCTGCTGCAACGACTCATTTTTCATGGCGTACAGGCAACATGAGCATCTACAAGGCTTTTAATCACCAGCATGTGCCAGAGATACGCCAATCGCTGGCACAACTCCAGCCTGATTTCAGTGCTGCGGTTGATTTCATACCATATCGTGGTGACTTCGCACGAGGCATCTTCTGTACATCGGTGGTAAGAATTGATCCCATGATATCAGAAGATGAAATAGTGATGATGTACAAGCAGTTCTATGCCAACGCACCTTTCACGCACTATGTGGATCGTTCCATAGATTTGAAGCAGGTGGTGAACACCAATAAGGCACTTGTCCACTTGGATAAGCATGAGAATAAACTGCTCATCACATCTGTAATAGATAACCTGCTTAAAGGCGCATCAGGACAAGCCGTTCAGAACATGAACCTTATGTTTGGCCTGGATGAGACCGCAGGCCTATGGCTCAAGCCTTCGGCCTTCTGAAGAGAAAAACCCTAGGAGACTCTTGTCACCTCTTCCATGCCGTTTATATTACGCAGGTTGCGTATGATATTGGACAAGTCCTCGGCATCATGAACACTGACAACGATGTCGCCAGTGAAGATGCCGTCTTTCGTGTCTATGGTGAGTCGGCGAACATTGACGTTGAAATCATTGTTCAGTACGTCGGTCAGACCGCGTAAAATGCCTACTCGGTCTATGCCTTCAATATGTATGGTGGCAGCGAATGTCATCAACTTGTGCATATCCCATTGGGCTGCAATAAGATGGTTGCCTTGACTGCTCTTGAGCCTGTCGGCAATGCTGCATTGGCGCTTGTGTATTATTACACGGTTCTGGTCGTCAAGGTAACCTAGAATGTCATCGCCAGGAATGGGATGACAGGTGGGACAGAAGATGAACTGTGACATATTGCTTTCATTGAGTATCACAGGCTTCTTCTTGTTGATGTTTGGCATGGGGACAGCGGTGTCCGCTGTCACTGTCTCAGTTTCCGTAGGGGTACTCTTGACAAAAGGTATGAAACGCTTCCATCCCTTTGACTTGCCCTTGGAGGCTTCTTTAATATCATGCTGCACCTCCTCAACATTGGCTTCGGTGAGAGTGACTATGCCAGCTCCAACTTCTGCAAAAAGATCCTCTCGTGTAGGCTGGGAGTGCAGGAGGCATAACCTGTCGAGGAAGATGCTGGTGGGCTGTAGCTCATGTGACTCAAACCATTCATTCACCATTTCTTCACCCTTCCTCTGCTGCTCGCGCCTCTGACGTCTCAGGATTGCTTCTATCTTGTTCTTGGCTTTGGCCGTGGTGGCAAACTGAAGCCACGATGACTCTACTCGCGTTTGAGCCGATGTGAGTATCTCAACTTGGTCACCACTCTTCAACTCATGGCTTATGGGAACAAGCTCATGATTGACCTTAGCACCCATGCAGTGTGTGCCAACAAAGGTGTGTATGCTGAAGGCAAAGTCGAGTGCCGTGCATCCGGCTGGCATGGTCTTAAACTCGCCCTTGGGAGTTACTACAAGTATTTCGGAGGCATAGAGGTTGAGCTTGATGGTATCGAGAAAGTCCATAGCCGATGGCTGTGGGTCATCAAGAATTTCCTTGATGGTGGATAGCCACTTGTCAAGTTCGGTTTCAGAGGCATTACTGTCCTTCTCGCCCTCCTTGTACTTCCAATGGGCTGCAAAACCACGTTCTGCTATCTCGTCCATACGACGGGAGCGTATCTGCACCTCTATCCATCGTCCCTCGTTCTCATTGATGCGACTCATCAAGGTGGTGTGCAGAGCCTGATAGCCGTTGGCCTTGGTTCGCTTAAGCCAGTTGCGAGTGCGGTCGGGGTGTTCATCGTAGATGCTGGTACACGCGCCATATATCTGCCAGCATTCGCCAATCTCGTTCTCTGGGTCGATGGGGTCAAAAACAATGCGGGCTGCCAGAAGGTCATAGACCTCATCGAAGGCCACATGCTTGTTCTGCATCTTCATCCAGATGCTGTAGGGACGCTTGATGCGTTCACGTATCTCATAGTGGAAGCCTAGTTTGTCGAGCTTCGCGCTGATGGGTTCAATGAAGTTGGTGAAAGCCGCCTTAAGTTGTGGCCGTACCTCCTCAATCTGTTGGGAGATGATGGCGTGTTGTTCGGGATGCTCATAGCGGAAACTGAGGTCTTCCAGCTCCTCCTTTATCAGGTTCAGGCCTAGACGATGAGCCAAAGGCGCATAGATATACAAGGTTTCGCCTGCAATCTTGTATTGCTTGTGGGCTGGTTGTGACCCCAGCGTACGCATATTGTGGAGGCGGTCACTTATCTTGATGAGTATGACACGGATGTCATCACTCATGGTTAACAACAGTTTCTTGAATGACTCGGCTTGTGCCGATGCCTTGTCGCCAAAGATGCCACCGGAAATCTTGGTCAGGCCGTCCACAATCTGTGCTATCTTTAGTCCGAAGATGTTGGCCAGGTCGTCAACGGTGTATTCTGTGTCCTCCACGACATCGTGGAGGAGTGCGGAGCAGATGCTGGTGCTGCCAAGTCCAATCTCTCCACATGCAATCTGGGCCACCGCCAGAGGGTGCATGATATATGGCTCGCCAGAGAGACGACGTACGCCCTTGTGGGCCTGCTTGGCAAAGTTGAAAGCTTTGGAGATTAAATCCACTTTCTTCCTATGGGGCGATGCCATATAGGTGTCAATCAGCTTCTGATAGGCGGCTTGCACCATAGCCTCATCGCGTTGTTCCTGTGTCAATTCTTCCATAGTTCACTCCTTCCTTGTTGTCATTACATGGTATCTGTCGTCATTCCTGGCCTACCTTCTCCTCCTGCGAGAGCGGCTCCTGCTAGCAGAGCGACTCCTGGTTGCAGAACGTGAGCGACTGCGAGCAGCAGAGCGTCGTGCTGTTGCCACAGGCTGGGCCACCTCCACCTCGGCGCGAGATGTCATTAGTTCAGTGGCACGGTAGTTATATACACTGTCACCGCTCTCGATGAAGGCTGCTATAGCTGGAAGTGGCAACCTAAGCATACAGACACGACTCTCGCCTGGTATGAGGTCGGTGCGGTATTCAGGGTTCAAGGCTCTGACCTCCTCTGCCTTGACGTTGCACACAGCTACAATCTGGTCAATGTGCAGATTGCGTAGCACACGTACAGTGTCGGTGTTAGCTGGCAGCGTGGTACCTATGGGGCAGATATTATGGTCACAGTAGTAGTTCATAGCATAGTTGGCGGCGATGAAGGCAGGCACGTAGCCGCGTGTCTCTGCTGGAAGGTAAGGGTAGATTGCCCAGTAGTCCTTCGCTCCTCCTGCCCGGCTGATGGCTTTCCTTACATTGCCAGGGCCGCAGTTGTAGGAGGCTATTGCAAGAGTCCAATCACCGAAGATGTTGTATAAGTCTCTGAGATAGTGGGCTGCAGCATAGCTGGCCTTCACGGGGTCGCGTCGTTCATCAACAAGGCTTGTGACCTCCAGTCCATACTGCTTGCCAGTGGTTATCATGAACTGCCACAGACCGACTGCTCCAGCACGGCTGACCGCAGTGGGATTCAGTGCCGACTCTATGACTGGAAGATACTTCAGTTCGAGAGGTACTTGATAGGCTTCCAAGGCTTCCTCGAAGATTGGGTTGTAGAAGTTGCTGGAACCTAGCATGATGGCTACACTTCGGCGCAGGCGCCCCATGTAGCGGTCTATATACTGCCTTACGATATTGTTGTATGGCATCTCGATGGTGTTGGGCAGATGTGAGAGCCGACGTACAAATGTCTCCTTGTCGAACTCTGGATTGACTCCTGTCTCTGTGCAGTCGCCTTCTGGTATGAGGTAATTGCGGTTGGTCCATTCCATTAGCAGGCTGTCCATCTCTGCTGTCATGCCTTCCGGCATAATGATATCGGCAGAGTCTGCCACCACTTCTTGTGCTTGTACTTGAAGGGTGGTGATGAAAGAGAGCAGTAGCAGCAGAAGCTGAGGGTATCCGTGTTTAGTCATAGGCATCAGAATCAGAAGTTCAGGTGGAAGGCTAGTCCCATGCCTTGGGCAGTTCCGCAGCCTCCGATATGCTGTTTGGTATTCGGTTTGGTGTCAATGACAGCGGGTGTCATCTTCAGTGTGAGGTCTTCAGAGATGTCAAAGCTGGAGAGTTCGGCATCCACGTATGCATCTATCACAGCCAGGATATAGACTGCAGCGAAGGCAAAGATGCTCATGTCGCGATATTTGCGGTAGTAGTTCTTCTTATTCTTGAAGATTTCCTTGAATTGTTCCTCTCTACCGCTGATGTCATAGCCCAGAGGCAGCATCTTCTCGTAGCTCTTCGTGTTGGGGTCATCGTCCATTATATCAAGATATGCCTGCGAGTAGTCGCTCAACATCTGGTTGTTCCATGTCAATGCGTAGGCACAGCCAAGGAAACCTCCATAGACCAAGGGCAGTTTCCAGTACTTGCGGTTGTATATCTGTCCGCCGCCCGGAAGGACTAGACCAAGCCATAAGGCTCTGGTGGGGTCGGGCATGAAACGTTGCTTCTTGTTGGCTGCAACTGTCTGGTCCACCACCTCGCTCAACCTGATATGCTCTGTTGGAATGGCCTCTGGCTGATCTATCCTTAGTAGGATGGAGTCGGGAGTGATGGCGAACTCGTCGTTGAGTGATATAGTGTCAACAGTGTTGGTTGGCAGGCTGTCGGGCCGTATGTCCTCCAAGGGCTGTTGAGCCAATGTGGGCATACAGGTTAGCACCATTGCGAAGGCCATAACCAGCTTCCTATACCTATTATATATATCACTCCTGAGTAACATCTATGCCTTCAACTTGTCAAGCAGGGTAATGATGCGCTCCAATTCCGACTCAGAGGCAAAGGGTATGGTTATCTTGCCGCGGCCTTTGTCGGAGCATGTGAACTGTACTCGTGTCTGGAAACAGTGGGAGAGGCTGTCGCGTAGCATGGTGTACTCTTCGGAGAGTGTTGACTTGCCTGGACGTATCTTGCGTCCGCCCGTGTTGACAGTCTCGCCTTCTGCCAAGCGCTTCACCATGCCCTCTACCTTGCGCACAGAGAGGTGGTCACGTTGTATTTCCTCAAATACGTTGAGCTGCAACTTTGGGTTGTCCAATGATAGCAGTGCTCGTGCATGACCCATGTCTATGTCACGGTTCTGGAGTGCCAGCTGTATGGTTGCGGGCAGTTTGAGTAGTCGCAGATAGTTGGTTACGGTGCTACGTTTCTTGCCCACGCGCTCCGACAGACGGTCTTGTGTCAGATTGTACTGCTCCAGCAGATGCTGGTAGGCAAGTGCTATTTCCACGGCGTTGAGGTCTTCGCGCTGTATGTTTTCGATGAGTGCCATTTCCATGACATTCTCGTCGTTGGCAGTGCGTATGTATGCTGGAATACGCTTCAGTCCTGCTAGTCGTGAGGCGCGCCAGCGTCTTTCACCAGCTATTATCTCGAAGGTGCCGTCTGGCATACTGCGCAGTGTGATTGGCTGTATGATACCAATTGACCTGATGCTGTCGGCCAGCTCGTTGAGGGCTTCCTCGTCGAATTCGCGTCGGGGCTGGTTGGGGTTTGGGTGTATCAGGTCAATGTCAATCTCGTTGATACTGGAGGAGCCTTCTGTGCGTACCTCTTCCGGCTGTATCAGCGCATCCAGACCTCGGCCTAATGCAGGGAATTTTTTATGTGCAGCCATATAGGGTGTTTATTCTATCACTTTTTCATTTTATCAATAATCTCTTGAGCCAACGCTAGGTGATTGCGTGCGCCAGCGCTGTCTGCATCGTAGAGAATGGCTGGCATACCGTGACTGGGAGCCTCGGAGAGTTTCACATTGCGTGTGATGAGTGTCTTAAACACCAGCTCTTGGAAGTGACGTTGCACTTCTTCCTTGATTTGGTTGGCCAGACGTAGGCGTGAGTCGTACATCGTGAGCAGGAAGCCTTCTATCTCCAGTGCGGGGTTCAGTCTGCTCTTGATAAGCTTGATGGTGTTCAGTAGTTTGGAGATTCCTTCCAGCGCGAAATATTCGCACTGTACTGGAATTATTACCGAGTCGGCTGCTGTGAGTGCGTTGACAGTTATGAGGCCAAGTGAGGGCGAGCAGTCAATGAGTATGAAGTCGTACTCTGTCAGCAACGGACGCAGCAGTCGTTTCATCACTTGTTCTCGCTGTTCGATGTGGAGCATCTCTATTTCGGCTCCGACCAGGTCTATGTGGCTGGGCAGCAGGTCCAGTCCTTGTATATCAGTCTCGTAGATAGCCTCGTGCGGGTCAGTGCCGTCAATAATGCATTGGTAGAGGCTAACCTCCACTGTCTGCACATCAACGCCCAGGCCGCTTGAAGCGTTAGCTTGCGGGTCGGCGTCAACAAGTAGCACTTTCTTCTCCAGCGTAGCTAGAGATGCAGCGAGGTTCATGGATGTTGTGGTCTTTCCCACACCACCTTTTTGGTTTGCTAAAGCAATTATTCTTCCCATAGTTGAAAATTACTTAGAGAGGGCAAAGATAGCTATTTTTTACCCTTTGTCTTGTGCGTTTAAGGCTTTTTATAACAATGTTGCTCTCATTTCTTGTTGCATGTTTAGCCAAGGACTCCGTTGCATATTATTATGAATGGTACGTGCGCACACATGAGATGTGTCACAAAAAAGGCGTTTATTGTGTCATTTTGCGCCTATCTTTTGGCTGAATGCCATTTATTCGCGACATTTGCCCACTGTATCATGACCATTTAACACAAATGACTATGGAAGAACGATTAGACATCTCCGAGCTGACCGATGTTGTTGTACGCTTTTCTGGCGACAGTGGCGACGGTATGCAGCTGGCTGGAAACATTTTCTCCACGGTGAGTGCCACTGTGGGAAACAGCATCTCTACTTTTCCTGACTATCCTGCCGACATCCGTGCCCCGCAGGGTTCGCTTACAGGTGTGTCAGGCTTTCAGGTGCATATAGGTGCCGAACAGGTTTATACACCTGGTGATCTCTGCGACGTGCTTGTAGCAATGAACGCAGCCGCTCTGAAGACTCAGTTACGTTATGCCAAGCCAAACGCCACCATCATCATTGACACTGATGCCTTCGAACAGAAAGACCTTGAGAAGGCTGAGTTCAAGACCAATGACCCGATAGCAGAGATGGGTGTTGACCGTGATCGTGTCATAGCCTGTCCTATCACCCAGATGGTGAAGGATGCGCTGGCTGACTCTGGAATGGATGTGAAGTCCGTACTCAAGTGCCGCAATATGTTTGCTCTCGGATTGGTGTGCTGGCTCTTCGACCGTGATCTCGATGTGGCTTTCAGCTTCCTGCGCGAGAAGTTCGCCAAGAAGCCTGCTGTAGCAGAAGCCAACATCAAGGTTATTCAGGCGGGTTATGACTATGGCCATAATACACATTCGTCAGCTATGAACGTGCGTCGCATAGAGACCAAGGACAAGAAGCCTGGTCGCTATATGGACATAACTGGTAACAAGGCTACTGCCTATGGCTTTATAGCAGCTGCTGAGAAGGCCGGACTTCAGCTCTATCTGGGTTCTTATCCCATCACCCCTGCAACAGATGTTTTGCATGAGTTGTCCAAGCATAAGTCGCTTGGTGTGAAGACCGTGCAGTGCGAGGATGAGATTGCTGGCTGTGCCTCTGCCGTGGGTGCAAGCTTTGCTGGCGCGCTGGCTGTTACTAGTACCTCTGGACCTGGTATCTGTCTTAAAAGTGAGGCCATGAACTTGGCTGTCATCATGGAGCTGCCGTTGGTAGTACTCGATGTGCAGCGTGGTGGTCCTGCTACAGGTTTGCCAACAAAGAGCGAGCAGACCGACCTGCTGCAGGTTCTCTTCGGACGTAACGGTGAGAGTCCCATGCCTGTGCTGGCTGCCACCAGCCCCACTGACTGCTTCTATGCTGCCTACGATGCAGCAAAGATTGCTCTCGAACACATGACTCCTGTTGTGCTGCTTACTGATGCTTACATTGCCAACGGTAGCGGTGCTTTCAAACTGCCTGACCTTAATGCCATGCCAGCCATCGAACCTCCATACGTGCCAGAAGAGCTGCGTGGCTCTTGGACACCATACCAGCGCGATCCCGAGACTGGTAGCCGCTATTGGGCTGTGCCGGGACGTGAGGGCTTCACCCATATCTTGGGCGGACTGGAGAAGGACAACAAGACGGGTGCCATCAGCACCAATCCTGAGAACCACGACCTCATGACACGTCTCCGTGCCGAGAAGGTGGCAAAGATAGCCGTTCCAGACCTCGAAGTGCTGGGCGACAAGGACGATGCCGACCTGCTTATAGTGGGCTTCGGCAGTACCTTTGGTCATCTGCATGCAGCTATGGATGAGTTGCGAAAGGAAGCGGTAGCAGCCCCCCTTTCGTCCCCCGAGGGGGACACGGCACCTTCGTATAAGGTAGCTCTTGCACAGTTCCGCTATCTCAATCCATTGCCAGCGAATACGGCAGAGGTACTTAAGAAATACCCGAAGGTTGTAGTTGCCGAACAGAACATGGGTCAGTTGGCAGCCTACCTCCGCATGAAGGTCGATAACTTCGTCCCCTACCAGTTCAATCAAGTCAAAGGCCAACCCTTTGTGGTGAGTGAATTAGTTGAGGCGTTCAAGAAAATACTAGATGCATAATGAGATATGATTACCAGACAGCCGACCCTACTTTATATCGCTTACTTCGTGAACATGCTGCCTACAATAGGAATAACCCAACAGAAGCAGAATCCCTCTTATGGGATTATTTGAGTGCAGATGGCTTAGGAGTTACATTCAAACGACAACATGTTATTGGCGACTACATCGCAGACTTTGTTTGCTTGACTTCAAAACTAATAATTGAACTTGATGGTAGATACCATCAATTAGAACAACAGCAAATCCGCGATGCCCAGCGAACAGAATGGTTGGAGAGTAGAGGGTTTAAGGTAATCCGATTCACGAATGAAGAACTATTTCACGATGTAAACAACGTTCTAAACACTATCGTTGACAATCTATAAGTATGAATGCAATATCCAATACAAACGTAGCCCCCTCGGGGGCTGAAAGGGGGGCAGTTTGGGCCCCATCTTCTTATAAGAAAGGGCAGCCTCGGTGGTGTCCTGGCTGTGGTGACCACTTCTTCCTTGCTAACCTGCATAAGGCAATGGCTGAGATAGGTGTTGCTCCACACAACATTGCAGTTATCAGTGGTATAGGATGCAGCAGCCGTCTGCCGCACTATATGGCAACCTACGGCATGAACACTATTCATGGTCGTGCAGCAGCCATTGCCACAGGTGCTAAGGTGACTAACCCCAAGCTGTCGGTATGGCAGGTTAGTGGCGATGGTGATGGGTTGGCCATCGGCGGTAACCATTTCATACATGCCAACCGTCGTAACATAGACCTGAACATGATACTGCTCAACAACCGCATCTACGGTCTCACCAAGGGGCAGTACTCTCCAACCTCACCACGCGGCTTCGTCAGCAAGTCCAGCCCTTACGGTACGGTCGAGGATCCATTCCGTCCTGCCGAGCTGTGCTTCGGCGCACGTGGCCATTTCTTCGCTCGTGCCGTAGCCACAGATGCTCCTGGCACTATTGAGGTACTCCAGGCTGCACATCAGCATAAGGGTGCCGCTGTATGCGAGATACTCCAGAACTGCGTCATCTTCAACAACGGTACTCACGAGAGTGTTTACACACCTGCTGGCCGAAAAAAGAACGCGATCTACGTGCGCCACGGACAGCCTCTTGTCTTTGGCGAAAACAACGAGTTCGGTCTAGTGCAGGAGGGCTTTGGCCTAAAGGTGGTAGAGATTGGCAAGGACGGCATCACCATAGATGACATCCTCGTTCACGATGCCCACTGCGAGGACAACACCCTACAGCTCAAGCTTGCTCTCATGGGCGATGGCGACGGCTTCCCCGTGGCCCTTGGTGTGATTCGCGATGTGGATGCTCCTACCTACAATGATGCCGTTGAGGCTCAGATTGCTGAGGTGTCGGCTCAGAAGAAGTACCACTCTTTCGCTGAACTGCTCGAAACCAACGACATCTGGGAAGTGAAGGAATAAGTACCATTTAGGTCTAATGACCGATATGGGTTTAACTGATTGACAGGAATAATCTTCTGGCAATATTTGTGTGTATGTCGAGGATATTATATCTTTGCAACACTAAAATGCGTAAGAAGTATCATGGAAATGAATAAGAAGATGCATACATATTTGATAATTATCCACAGTCCTTCTGTGGCTGCAAGTCTTTTTATGTTATAACTCAGCTTCTTTTCACGTCATATAAGTCCTGTGCCTCGCTGGCATGGGACTTTTTTGTAGGCAGCACCCAGACGTTGCTTGCCGATGTCTCTGCTAAAACATACCGTGAAAACGACCAATATCTGCTGAGGTCGTAACAGTTGTCTGCTGAGGTTTCAAGAGTTACCTGCCGACATCTTGTCTTGTGCCTGCCAATGCTATGCTCCTGACGTGTTGGGATTTGGGCTTAAGCCTTAGATGGTGTGGACTAAACGCATAAATATGCACCTGTATTTCTGCTGACGATTTTCTCATTTATTGTTATGCGTAATTCTGCCAAAAGACATAACTTTGCCAGCAGAGTGTCCTACCAAACAGATTATCGCAGTTCATTACGTGCAGCATGACTTACTCAAGTATCTCCATTATTTACAAGGCTTATATAGCCACCCGACGTCAGATATGGGTTTCTGTCCTATACCTGGCTGTCATCACCTTTATATTAACTGTCATACTGTGGCTGGCTGAACGTCAGGCGAACCCCGACTTCGGGTTCTGGGATGCTTTTATATGGCCATACGAGAAATATATTGGCGACCCGGGAAAGGTTGTCGATGAGCCGTTGTTGAGTCCACTGGGAAAGATTGTTGGAACCATAGTCGGTGTGTTCGGTATTGCTATCTTTGCCATCCCAGCGGGTATGGTAGGTTCGGGTCTCATCGAAGCTATGGATGAGGAGAAACGCGAAATAGAACTCAATGGCTTCCGTCGCAGGATGCAGAAGGCATTCCGTCGGAAAGGCGACAAATCGTTGCGTGAGTATCTGAATAAACAGCCCGATGGCGGAAGTGAGCGGTTCAAGGCGCTGAACTTTGTGCCGCAGCGTGTGCCGGTAGCAAAGATGCAGGTACGTCAGGGAATGGATTTGAAGGACATCATTGATACTTGCAACACGTTCCCTGAACTGCGCCTGAAAAATCTTGCCGATGCTCATAGCGAAGAGGAGAATGCTGAGGATCATTTCGTTGTGGAACATTTCCCGCTTAACACAAAATATGGCTGCTTTGTACCTCGTCAATCTAAGGTTACCATTGTCTGCACCAGCAGTTTCGACGAGGTAGGCATTGGCTGGTTTTCCTATTATCTTGCCAAGTTTGGCGGTTTCAACTATATAAGCAAAGAAATAGAGGTCGATACCGACGAGCTAGACTCTTTCTATAACCTCTCGCCAGAGCCGCTCTACGACAAGAAACCCCTTTCGGCTTATCCTGACACCAAGGAGAACAAAGAAGCGCGAGAGGTACTGAAGAAGAAAGCGGAGAATCGTAAAGAATTCTTGGCTGACCTTGAAGAGGTCGTCCAGGGTGAAGACTCATGGGTTATCATCATTACGGAGCATCTGAGAACCTCTGTGAACCAATCTGACTTCCATTTGGCAGAGACCCTCAAGGATGGCTCGCAATCTACCATCAGCGATGAACAGCAGTACGCTAAGTTCTGCAACGCATTTGCCTCAATGGTAAAGGGTGAGTTTGGTTTCGAGACTGCTCTGCATTCGTCACGCTATCCATTGATGAAAAAGAATCTGGCCTATACCATCCGCGGCATCAATCCCCAACCCAATTTCCAAGCCAATCCAAAGTGTAATGCCTTTGTGCTGCGCCCCTCTTCGGAACTGATGAACTTCGATGACCGCAAACTGCTCATCGCCTTCCGCATGGCTCAGCTTATCAGCGAGCAATTGGATGGCAATTGCGGCATACAGGCTGATGACGTGAAAGATTTTAAGGAAACAGGCTTTGGCTACAAGGAAAAGAAAGACAATTATCAGCGAATAATATACCATTAATATGGAAGAATCAAACAACAACCGAGTAACCCCAGAGGTTTTAAAGCCCATCCCGAACTATTGGTGCTGGGGGAGTAAGAAAGTGAATATGACATATAATGGCAAAGGAAATGATTATTAAGGTATGAAAGCTCCTGAAGAATATACAATACAAGGACTTCTCCAGAAAATCAGCGACGAGAAGATAAAGTTCAAAATCCCAGGATACCAAAGGGGATATAAGTGGACTAAGACACAGGCCAATCAGTTGATAGATGACCTGATATCGTATGGTAATCAGCAGAATTTGATAGGCTCTGATAATAGTTACCAAATGCAGAATCAGGCATCTGCTTATTATCTCCAGCCAATTTCTGTGTGTCCGTATGGAGAAGAGAGGTCTGGAGAGGACGGAATAGTTTATTATGTTATCGATGGCCAGCAACGTCTGACCACCATCTGGCTTCTCTTGTATGCCTGCAACAGTAAGATTAGGGCGGAGAAAGACAAGTTAAAATCTTTATTTGAATTGGAATATGAGTCTTTCGCTGATTGGCAAAAGGACTTTACTGATTGTGTCAGCAATAGCAATAACTTTGAAGCCTTCAAACGCAAGAGCCTGAACCATTTCCATATATTTGAAGTATATGACAGGTTCATTAACAGAATAGGCAATCACTGGAAAGAGAATGCCAATAATAAGATAAAGGCACAGACTATATACAATATACTTCTCTACAATACGAAGATTATCTGGTCGGACATTTCCTCGGATGGCACAACTAACCAAGATTCCATTAGGACTTTCACCAATCTCAATAGTGGTAAGATACCACTGACATGCGGTGAACTGATTAAAGGTCTTGTACTGCAGGAAAACAAATTCCGCAAAATCCAAGGCAGCACCAATGACACGGTTAAGGATGAAGACCAGCGCCTGCTCCTAGCCATACAGGATCTCATCAAAAGATCACGGGAATCAAAGGCCCTGTATGACAAGATTGCCCACGAATGGGATGAGTTTGAGCGTGAACTGCATGACGAAAAGTTGTGGCAATTTATCTACAACAAGGAGGCCAACTACATCTACGACACCCGTCTGGAATACATCTTCAACTTAATAGAACAAACCGACAAAGGCGATGACCCTATGCGTTCCTTCAATAACCTTTATGATAGAGTGGTTAAAGATGCTGTATGGGAAATCGAGAGGTTCTGGAACAATGTTGAGAAATACATGGCTACCATTCGGGAATGGTACAAGGACAAGGAGTATTATCATCTCATCGGTTATCTGGTGGCCACTACTCCTTGGATATCGGTAAAAGACGATGAACAGAAGAACAAGACTATAGATAAGACAGTCATATCCTATCTTATAAACGGTTTATATGGGGACAGTTGGAGTAAGTCAACACTAAGAGATGAGATCAAGAAGCTCATCATAAAGTCACTGGCAGATGATAAAGACGATAGCTCAGAAGGCGATGACGGCCAGTTAGACCCAGACATCCTTGACAACTTGCGATATAAGCAAGACAATGATGCTATTTGCCGTTATCTTCTGTTCTTCAACATCCATACTATTCTGATGCAAGAAGGCGAAGAGCGTTTTCCTTTCAACAGATACAAGGAAGAAAAATGGGATATTGAGCATATAGCCTCGCAGACAGATTTCAATTCACTGAAGAAGGACACCAATGAAGCAAAACTCTGGACCCTGCATATCATCCAGTATTTTACAGGATTGAAAGTAGATAATTATATCGAAGAAGGACGTATTTCCAAAGGTAAGAACACCTTTATTGGGAAGAAGACGAGAGAACTTACTGCTGATGACCAAATGACACTCAAGGGAGAGATTGACAAGACTTCTTTCCAAGCTTCGGAGCAAGCCAAGAAGGTGCTGTGCGAGTCATTATTGTCATATCTTTTTGGAAATCGCAATGAACTTCAATCAATACAGCTACAAATGGAGAACCTTGGCTTGGCAGCAACAATGTCCGGCGAGGAGAAGGATAAGATTGGCAATCTGACACTATTGAACATGAGTATCAACCGAGGCTATGGCAATGCTATTTTCCCGGTGAAACGCATGACCATCCAGGATGAATTGCAGAAGGGTTATTTTGTTCCTCCATGTACGCAGCGGGTATTCCAGAAAGCATACAGTCGCAAGTTCGACCAGCTATATGTATGGAATGAACAGGATGCTGAGGCTTATTTGGAAAGTATGAAAGAGGCTATCAAGACTTTCAATGAAATTGAGGGTACCTATGCCGAGTATAAATCAACAAAAAACAATTCATAGATGGAAGCAAAAGAGTATAACTTCTGGTCATTGACGGAGATATATCATCTTGTCTTTCCCCGTATCCAGAGAGACTATGCGCAAGGGCGATTGACTTTCAAGGCCTCTCAGGTACGTAAGGCATTTATCAAATCGTTGAAGAGTGCGCTGTCAGAGGCAAATCCTGCCGTTAATCTCGATTTCATCTATGGCGTTCAGAGAATGGATGTCAAGGCCGACGAGACCCGGTTCATTCCTCTGGACGGTCAGCAGCGTCTGACCACACTGTTCCTCTTGCATTGGTATCTGGCATATAAGACAAACAATCATGATGTCTTTAAAGGCCATCTTTCTGGCAAAGACGAGAAAGTCCGTTTCTTATATGAGACACGCGACTCTGCAAAGGCTTTCTGTGAAAACATGATTAAAAACAATATAGATAACAGCGACGAGCAAAAGCCTGTCAGCTGGAACATCAGAAACCAGAACTGGTTCTTGACCATGTGGACGGAAGACCCAACCGTGCAGGGTATGCTCACAATGCTGGATGCTATGGATGATGCGTTCAAAGAAGATAACTTGGAAGATTATTGGGATAGACTGACGAACAAAGGTTACATCCGTTTTTATGTGTTGCCTTTCGATGAGAACTATTCTCTTGGCGAAGACCTTTATATCAAGATGAATGCACGCGGATTAGCCCTAACTACATTCGAGAATTTCAAGGCAAGCTTTGAGGAGGAATTATTAGAGGTTGACACCAAGGAGTCATTCAAAAGCCATATTGATACCAAATGGACGAATATGTTCTGGTATCCTATGACAACTGAGAAAGGCAACCCTCCAGAAAAAGTGGATACGGAGATGATGCGATTCATCCGTATGTTGCTTAGCTTTCAATATGCGCTTCGTAAAGACGAGATCAAGGAAAAAGAGGGGGAACCTGCATATGAAAAGGTCGATGACAAGGTCTTTGACGAGAGAATCTTTGGTGGGTTGTTAGTGAATGCCAAAGGCAAGGACTTCATTCCCGACGATGAACAGAACTATGTCTATCTCACCGAAAAAGGTATTCTTGACAAAGACTCTGCCAAGAAAATAGTGGAAGGGTTTACGGCTATTGGCGATTATTGGGATAATGACAAGCACAGCTGGGAAGATAGCTTGAAGCCCATAATGTTTAAAGATGTTTGGAACACGTTCTGCAAGAAACCTGACTATAGAACTCAGCTCTTTATTTTGGCCATCATCATTGCGCCTGCCGACAACAGAGATTGCTGGTTCCGTCTCTGTCGTAACCTTGTGTGCAACACAATCATCAACGATAAGAAGGATATGAGATGGCTTATTAAAAAACTATACGAGTTAAAAGGATTGCAGTATTTCGGATTAAAATAAAGAGATTGAAGATGGAAAATAATAATGAATATTCTCCTCAGAATTTCAATCAGCAATTTGAGGAAGAACAAAGGAAGTACGAACTGTGTAAAGATCCCGCTTGGCTGGCAGCCATTAGTAAGTGGGAAGACATACAGTGCCTTGAAGGTCGCATCAAATTCCTGCTTGACTGCAGTAATACAGTGCATGATTTTGAGACAAATGCAAAAAGGGCTGAGAAGTTGTTAACGGACGAGAACAACCTTTTTGAACGCCTGCTCCTGAACCAGAAAGACAGTTCATATCCTTGTCAACTGGAAGACATGAAAGTGTCGAAGGAAAAAAAGGAATCATTCAGGATAAAAAACGTAGAGCAATTCACTTTTTCTAACAAGGGCAAAGGTGACCGTGACTTTGGGTGGCATCGTCTGTTAAATGATAATCATGAAGAATATACAGCCCCTCGTAAAGATAGTCTTGCCAAATGTCAAGAGGCCGCAAAGAATATCATTTGTAACAACTTGCCTGAAGGAACGGAAATAAAACCTAATTCAGACATAGAAGAGTGGAAACAGCTCCTTGTTAAATGTCCGAAACTCATCCAGTACTGTACAGGCACCATATTATATAGAGTGACATATACGGATGATACTATTTCCTATTATCTGTCAACAGACACACGTGACCATTTATTCAGCAAGCTAAAGAAGATTTCTGAACTCTATACCAGATATTTGTACGAAACCATTCATACAGATGGTTGGGAATATGTTACATGGTCGTACAAGGAAGATAGTTATGAAATTGATACCTATCTCAAAAAGGGCAATATAATAATACGCAGAAAAGGTGAAAAATGGAGCATTGAAGGATTGCCTGAAGCTAAATCAGATCTTTCCGTCGATAAACTGGCGGCTATTTTACGTCAACCAAAATCATAAATCATATAATCATTGACAAATGGGAACATTAGTTTATGCAATTGGCTTGGGCATCATGCTTGGTGTCTTCGACTATTTGGAAAAACGGTAATTGTAGCATTCGTGATGCTATGTCTGATAAAAAGTGGTCTTGCTTTTTGAAATTTTCGGGCAAAGTGACTATATTATAGGCGTTGAACTTCAATAAACATCCATATTATGAGTGAAAGTCATGGAACAGCCCTCATACTGAAACGTCATGAGGATTTTGAAAAAGTTGCGACCTATGTAAAACAGCAGGTGCGCGAAAAGAGTCTGGAACTGAGAGGTGAAGACCTGTCGGTGGATGATAAGAATGTAGGACTTCAGATCAACGATTCCGAGAATACCATCATCTGGCACGACAATGGTCATCACGGCGATCATCTTGACTTCACCCCCATTGCAGAAAGTATCATCAAGGAGTTCCCTGGGGTAGAGATGGAACGCCAAGAGTGGTGGGGACCAGACGTCTGGAACCATATCATCGTCGATGGTGAATGGAAGGAATACACGCTATGGAAGTTCGTTGCATATACCGAAGATAAAGGCGAGGAAGTGCTCCTGGAATACAAGGAGATGACAGACGGCCTGACCGATGAAGAAAAGCGTGAAGAACGCAACAAGATATGTAAAGAACTGGCTGAGCAACACAGCCAAAAACTGCCTGGGGTAGAGATGGCGGTATATTATTATGACGGCTGTAGTATATACACTACTATCGAGGAATTCTATCGGGCAAAAGACGGTATCGCAAACCATGAGTACGTTGACGGCGGATTGAAAGAACTGATAGAAGGGGATATCGAAAATGATAAACAGGAAGACTTTATAGATCATGTGGGACAACTGCTCCTTCACCCCATGGAATGTGCTGCAGAAATCATCAAGCGGGCACGAAAGGATGAAGGTTGGAACCCGCGCTATGCTACAGAAATGATGTTTTATGGTGACACCACAAACTATTTCAGTCTCATTGAGCCTTCCGACAAGAAATGGCTGATGGAAATGGCAGAAGAAGCAAGTGATGATGATGCTTGTGCCATCTACTGCCTGCTGTTTGGCATGCACCACAAGTATCGTTATTACAACGAGACCTTCGTTGACGATGATACGAAGGAAGAAGTTACGGTTCTTCGTTATGAAATTTTAGACGGCTCCACCTTCGAAAAGGAAGAAGGTGAGGAAGAGCGTCTGATTCAAAAGGTTCTGGACCCCATCATGATAAGCCATCTCTCTGTTAAAGAACTGACAAAGCTTTGCTATGTAATCGATGACAATCAGGTACTGGTGATGGAGCGTATCAGAAAGGGGGACGAAGAGTCGGCAGCGCTCATTGACGACCCGGCCATCCTTCAGGATCTTTGCGAGAAAGGCAACAGATATGCAGCCTACGAGCTCTATTATAAACATCGGTGGGGCGACGAGGCAAACGGCATCTTCATCAACCCACAGCAAGCCAAACATTATTATGACTTGGCAGGGGACATACCCTTCAAGGAAGAATGGAACGACAGCGACAAACCAGGCGAGGAATACCCCAGCAGTTACGAGTATGTGCTGACGGGCAATGCCGACACGCTCGATGCCGTCCAGAAGCTTATCAACGACCTCTGCCAGCGCTTCGGCATCCCGGAGAACGTGGAAGACGGACTCGGCATGTATGTACCTCAACGCGCACTGATGAAGTTGCTCGTAGGCTCCGACACAGAGTACTATCGCGGCAACATTCAATATCTAGAGCGTGAGGTTCCCGACCGTCTCGTCATTACGACCGAAGCCGACCGAGACGAGCCGCTGCTCTACGCCCTCCGCCAGTGTTTCTCCAATCTGACTGTTAAGATGCAGAAAACAGAGTGGTAAACGAATAAAAATATGGCTACCATTGGAATCATCATACTCATCATTCTTACCTTCGTTATCTTTGGCATCTTAGGTTGAGTACTTTCCATGGAGACAATGGACTTGACTATCACAACCTAAGCGAACTATGCCAGAACGGTGGCGATGCCATGACTATCTTCCCCCGCATCCAATTCATGGAGCCTGAGGAAGCCGCTGCCGCTCGTAAGGCCCTCCTCCGCTATTGTAAACTCGACACCTGGGCAATGGTAAAAGTCTGGGAGCTATTGAAAGATGTGGCAAAATAGTTTAAATTTTTGGAGAAAAGTGACTATATTACCAATAACGACTCAAACTAAAATGATCTTCAAAATGAAAAATAAGAGAGCAATCGAGAAATATGTCCAAAAGAACTGTTTTTATTTGGGCGAGCGAAACACGAACAGATTCATCTATAAGTATATGGATCTAGAGTCTGCCATGCTGTCCCTCACAAAGAGGACAATCAGATTCGTCGAGCCAAATACATGGCAAGATAAATTTGAAGGACGTTTTTATAATGCATCGTATTCCCAGGTGGAAGGTGCTGTAGGCAACACCCCGCCAGTATTGGCTTGCTGCCTGACTCATTCTTCAATCAATGAGGCGGCATGGAAAAACTATTCTTCTGGAAAGAAAGGGTTAGGGGCGCATTGTGTGCAGTTAAAGATAAACAAGAAAGCATTCCGTGAAGCAGTGGCAAAGAGCGCTAAAGGGTTCAAGCTGTATGAGGGTCTTGTCAATTATGAACTCGATAATTACCAGATAGAGCACCTGCATCAGCGTTTTACTCCAAGCGGCAAAGAGAATGCACTATTCCTCGAGTATTTCCACAACTTCGACCTTGCATCCTACCTTTCGCTGTTGTTGATTAAGCGTCAGGCCTTCCGCCACGAACAGGAGCTCCGTTATTTCTTGGTGCCAGATGACGGCGAACTGGACTTTAAGGGTAGCCTGGGACCCAAAGAATATGCAGTGAACTGGAAAGACTTTCTGGAAGATGTGAAAATCAGTGAGGATTGTTCTGACACGGAATTGACCATCCTGTCGAATGCTCTCAAAATCCAAGACATCGCGATTGAACCAAGACGAGAATACATCTATGCTGCAGAAGAAGGGCACATAACAATAGATTCCAACAAATAGCCCTCCTTCGCTACTGCGCGCTCGACACCTGGGCAATGGTAAAAGTCTGGGAGGAAGTGAAATAAAGTCGCCCAGTAGTTTAAATTTTTCGAGAGAAGTGACTATATTTATAGACAAACTGAAAATAAGCATAGAATATGATGACGTACAATGATTATTTAAACAAGATTATTCGCTTCAATGGGGACAAAGACCTCCTAATGATGCGAGAAAAGTACAATGAACCATCTTTTTTTGAAATAATCTCAAAAGAAAGGAGCGAGACTACATTTTCTTCTTACCTTAAATGGCTCTTTTCGTGTAATATGCCATTAGACGCCTCATCACCTGTGATGATGCTTCTCGACATACTGGTGCGACGAAGTAACGAGCAACAGAAAGATGTGACTTTAATCCCTGAGCATTTGAAGAAGTGGATAGTTTCTCGGAAAATAAAGATTCAGTCTTTACAGGTTGAAACAGAGCAACCTGTTAGCGCTCTTGCTCGGCAAGTGTTTGATTCTTTATGCGAGAATAATAGGGATGAATACACAAAAGGTTATGATACGGCTTGGATTAATTATCCAGACTTTTTGTCTGCACTTCAGATTGCCTCCAACAGCCAAGACCGCATTGATTTGTTTGTTGATTGTGATGTTGATATCAATGGAGAGAACAAGAAACTTCAGATTATCATTGAAAATAAGATAGACTCTAAGGAGGGTGGAGCGAAAAAGTATACAAATAATATACGACTACCCAAAGACTATATTGATGCTTCCCAAACTGGACGCTATTATCTTGGCAGTCATCGTAGGGATAATAATGCGGGAGCTGTATTTCAATTATATGTTTATCTTACGCCACTTCCCTCGATTAAACTGAACCAATTCGATAACCTAGTCAAGGATGGATCAAAAGATCTCCGGGATAATGACCATTTCATCCAAATCAATTACCAAGATATTTTAGATTGTATCGTTGCACCATTACTCCATTCGACATCTTTATCAAGTCGTTCTCGTTTCTTCCTGGAAGAATTCAAAAATGAACTGACATATCCAAACGTCGGGAGTACTGGAGGAACTTCGTTCATAGCTGTGAGTGAGGAGGTATCTGACAGTATCACTAAGAAATGGGATGAATATAAGACTCTTATCATTAATTCTGCCGTTTCTGCAATTCAGGAACCAATCTGGCGTTTGGGAGATACATATTACAATTATCAACCGAAAGCAGAGTTGTTGGCTCAAGTAACGTTCTCTGATTCTGATGTAAAAGAACTCCTGTTATCTTTCTGGGAAGAAAATAGACTCTTCTTAAGTGCATTAATGCATAGCTTGAAACCTGAAAACAAAAAAGATATCCAATGCATCATAGATTCTCTGGCAAAACGGGATACATCAAAGTATATGATTTATTACAATGACAAACCAATTTGTATCCAACCTTTGAATAATGCCCAGACTGTTTGGTGTATAGCGAACCAATGGGCAAAACTTCAACAGAGGACAGTGAGCCTTGAAGAATTAAACAAAGCATTCCCTAGACGAATAAGCCATTATTATGAATCAGGGAAGTATTATCAGCATCTCTTTGTGCAAAAGGAAAATTGTACTTTTGATGGAGAAAACGGTAATAAGCAAAGAGTGCCAGACAATTGTTGGGATATAGACTGGGGTGGTAAGTATGATATTCTTCTTACCTATCCTGCTATGACATTTCCTCCCAAATATGCCACACTCCTGAAAATGTGGCGCCGGGATGATACTGAGGCTTTCATCAAATATGCAATGAACAAGCCTGAGTTTAAGGATAAACTTTCTGTAGTCAAAGAAAGATAGCCCTCCTCTGCTACTGCGCGCTCGACCTTGGTCGCTTGCCATAGCAAGAACTCGACACCTGGGCAATGGTGAAAGTCTGGGAGAAGTTGAAAAAAGTTTCTGAATAAACTGAAATTTTCTGTGTGGTATTCTATATTAAGGTATAATCTTCAATAAAGTGTTATTATGAGAACTTATATAAGTCAATTTATACCTTATTCGGAGGATAGGCGCGTCTATCCATATCGGGTTATTTATCCGATGCATTTAGACTGCATAAACTTTGCTCCTATCACCATTCTGTATGGTAACAATGGTAGTGGAAAATCAACCCTGCTAAATGTCATCGCCCAGCAAATTGGCCTTAAAAATATGACTTTAGGCAACGACAATGAATACTTCGATGGTTATGTAAAGAAATGCTCTTCAAGTATTAGTCTTGAAGGTATTCCAGAAGATAGCGCATTTATTCGCAGCGAGGACATTATGGTGAAAATAGCCCGACAACGTAAGCTCTATGCAGGAATCAAAAATAGTATTCTTTCAAAAGACATATTAAGGGGTAGCGGAATAAGTAAGTCGCTTGTCCATAAAGCACTAAAGGACCCGGATACGGTCAGCGAGAAGGACTATGCTCTCATGTCTAGATTTGAAGATTTCCAGACAGCAAAATTGGAATTGGAGAATGACGATGCTACATCAAACGGAGAAAAGGCATTGGAGTACTTTGAAGAGAACCTTTTGGATGAGTCACTCTATTTGCTCGACGAGCCAGAGAATTCAATGGCTCCTGCCTTTCAGCAACAGTTAGCCAAACATATTGAATTGCTGGCATATCGGTTGGATACCCAATTTGTTATTGCCACTCATTCGCCTTTCCTGCTTTCCATTGATGGAGCCAGGATTTACGATCTTGATTCCCGTCCTTCTATGGAAAAAGCATGGTATGAGTTGGAGAACATGAAAGCGTACTATAGCCTGTTCAAGAGATTTGAGGATAAATTCAAAGTAATCCAGTAGATAAAAGGCAAACACAGATATGGCCATAGCAATCAACAGTAAAGAACTGCTCACCCTTTTGGAGGTGACACCCTCATGGCAGAACATCATGCTGACAGGCCGGCACGGTATCGGCAAGTCACAAATTCTGACCAAGTATTTCGAATCGCAAGGTGTAACGGTGAAGACGCTGTTCCTCGGACAGATGAGCGACCCTGGTGACCTGCTTGGTTTGCCCAACAAGGATGAAGCGACGGGCAAGACTACCTTCATGCCGCCCTACTGGTTCCCCATCGACGGCAAGCCTATCGTGCTCTTCCTCGACGAGCTGAACCGTGCCCGTCCTGAGATTCTGCAGACGGTGATGGACTTGGTGCTGAACCGCAAGTTGGCTGGTCGTGCTTTGCCAGAAGGTAGTCGCATCATCTCGGCTTGTAACGATGGTGAGGAATACCAGTTGACAGACCTTGACCCGGCACTGGTGTCGCGTTTCAATATCTATACCTTCCGTCCTTCAGTAGAAGAATGGCTGCTATGGGCAGAACGCGAAGGACTGGACGAGCGCGTCATCAGTTTTATCAGTGCCAACCCTGATTTGCTCGACCGTAGTGGTGACACGAAGGAAGACCAAGGACTGGAGAAAGACCCTGACCGACGGGCTTGGGAAAAGGTGGCTCGACTCTTGGAGAATATTCAAAATCCGATGCCGGTTCATCAGAAGATTGTTGCAGGTATCGTTGGTATTCAGGCAGCTTCGCAGTTGTTCCTTTCGTTCCGCAAGGGCGACCTGACACCAGAGGCTGTGCTTTCAGACTTCAAGAGCGCCAAGAAGAAACTCGACAAGTACGAACTGCATCAGTTCTCGCTG
>JAFZQR010000032.1 GCA_017620295.1 Bacteroidaceae bacterium | reverse complement strand
TTCGCCAGTTGAAGCTTCAACGCTTCAATATTGGTTTGACGAGAATACGGCCAACATGGAGATTGTCAATGCTCTGTCTGGGATTTACTCCCTTGATGTATCTGCACTTGACGAAGGCATTCATACCTTGCATTATCAGGTAGTAGGCACCAATGGTAATAACTATGGAATATCGTCTTCTGTTTTTATTAAGTTGGCAAGCATTACTATTAAACCTACTATCGGAGAAGTGCATGTTGCTGACAAATTGAAGTACTGGTTTGACCAGAATATTTCAGACGCCGTACTAACCAACGTTGAAAATGACATTAAGACAATTGATGTTTCAGCACTTTCTAATGGTATGCACTCTCTTCACTATCAAGTGGTGTACGAAGATAATAATGTAGGGCCAGTTGCTACAGGAATATTCCTAAAAGAACTGGAAGTATTCGGACAAGCAATGCCCAACAGTATTACAAGATATCAGTACTGGCTGAACTCAAACTGGCAGTGTATGCAAACGGTAAAGCTGAATGATGCTTCAAATCCATATTCGCTCACAGCACTACTTCCTATGCAGAGCGAACCTATCCGTTCAGAGAGCTTCCACTTCGATATAACCGATGACCAGCCTACAATCTATGCGAAGAACGACTTCCACATCCGCTTCACCGATGCACAAGGCTATTTCAAGGATGGCGAGAAGGCATTCGTTGACTACAGCGTTAGCAGCAAGGTGGAACCTGTAGATGAATTACTACCATCGCAGACATTCCCAAGAGTTGGTAATAACGACATACGGTGGTACACCGTGAATGCGGAGGCTGGCGATACCGTGGCATTCAAGGTGAGTCAGCCTGCTACAATGCAGCTGTTCTCGCCAAGCGGCAAGGAAGTATATAGCGTTTCGGAGTCTGCTTCAACCAAGTACAGTGGCATCCACACTTGGGAGACAGGCACATACTATCTTGCCGTACACGATGTGACGGGTACACGTCCGAACATGACGCTCGACTATATGCACATGGACAAGTACGCTGTGGTTGATCAGGACGTGCGTACAGTGGGCAATGGCGGTTGCAGCACCATCACCTTCAAGGGTAATGGCTTCCGTGACCTGTACGCAGTTGACTTGGTGGTTGCCCCAGGCGATACCATTCACTCTGTGGATGTCGGTCATGATAGTGATGCAGAGACAGCCGTGACCTTCGACTTCTCCGATGCCAACCTCGGCCAATACAATGCCGTTTTCCACTTCACAGAGGAAGACAAGTCTTATACAAAGCTAATGACTGTTGAAGAGGCTCAAGATATAATTCTCACAACAGACGTCTCCTACCCATCAACCTTCCTGAGTGGCACATCAACGACATATACTGTTAGGATAACGAACTTGGGAAATATGACGGCGTATGCTGTGCCTGTATATACATGGATAAAGACTGATTCAAAAGATGCTATAAAACACATAGAATTTGAAGGAATTGAATTACCAGGTATTTATTCATTGCTTGACTTGGATACTCTTTCTTATGCTGAAGTACAGAAGTTAAAGAATCTAGAAGTAGCATTGGGAGCAGAACCCTATTTCCTAAAAAGTATAATTGCTAATGACGACAATATCAATGAAAGTTCCTGTATAAGAACCAATTATTCATGTGTAAACATACCTCCAAATAGCACTACATCATTTAAGTTGGTTATTTCATCCAGCAACGTAGTTGATACATGGTTTACTATTCCTGACACATGGATTGTTTTCTCATCTGAGCAGTATAATAATCATCAAAGAATGCACCTCCTTAATAAAAAGTCATTAATTGAAGATTATTATTGCTGTTATAAAGAACATATTGAATGCTTCTTAGAAAACGTGTCCACAGCCTGTGATATTGTATCCCCTGTACTAGCTATTGCTGCTCCCTGGTTGGCCAGAGTTCGCCCAGACATAGGTCTTGGTGCTCAAATCGCATCTTTAGAAGTTGCATTAATAGGTTGTTTAACATCAATAACTAATGACGGTCTAAAGACATTTGGAACTACACTATGTGAATCTGATAGTGAAGATGGTATGAGGCGACTTAAAGATGCTCTACGTGCTGCCAATTCAACCAGCTTTTCTGTCGGGTCTGTTTTAAGTTGTGTTGGAGCTGTTCTGTCAGGTATAGGACTTCCAAAACATATACTTTCTGATTGTCTTTCCGCAGTTGGTAATTCTCTTGCAGGTGCAGCATTAGGTAATGATTTTACCAATGATGATACAAGCTGCAAAAAATCAAGAGAGAAGAAACCCAATTGTCCTCCATGTACTACTTGTGGTGGTGGCGGCTCTTCCAAACCTCAACCCCCATCAGACCCCAACGACATCTATGGCTACCTTTCCGAGGTTGGCAGCAAGTTCATTGCCGATACTGTAGCTAAGGTGAACTATACCATCGAGTTTGAGAATGACACGGCTTTTGCTGAGGCTGCGGCGCATACGATTGTCATCAAGGACACACTGGATAGCCGTTACTTCGATCTGAATACGTTTGTACCAACAAGCGTCAGGGTAGGCGAGCAGTCGTTGTATGTCGATGACAAGGATGTGACAACCAAGAACGGAGTGCAGAGCTTTGTTAAGACCATCGACATGCGGCCTGCCATCAATGCGATAGCACAGGTGGAGGGTTGGTTCGACCAGAAGACTGGCATTGCACAGTGGCTGCTGACGAGCCTCGACCCGATGACGATGGAACCGACGAATGACCTTATGCAGGGCATTCTGCCCGTGAACTACAATGGTACATCAGGCATAGGTGAAGTGATGTTCGAGATTGGAACCAAGTGGGGTAAGGCCGATGGCACGGAGGTCCGCAACCGCGCCAGCATAACCTTCGACTATGAGGCGCCAATCCTCACTCCTACATGGACGAACATCGTGGATGCCATAGCTCCGACCAGCACCGTTACGGATGTGACGATGGAGAACGATACCATTGCACGGATGCATGTGACGGCAGAGGACAACAGGTCAGGCGTCTGGTACTATGATGTCTATGCCCAGTACGGCGATGGTGCGATGTGGGTTAAGGTGGGCGAGAAGGTAACGACGCCATACTTCGACTTCCGCGTATATGAGGACATCGACTATGGTTTCTGTGTGATTGCCACCGACTCGGCAGGCAATGTTGAGAAGAAGCCTATGGTACGCGAATGGCCTGCTGACCCCGACATCACAACTGGCGTAGGTAGACCGACGACAGAGGTTGATGATGCATCACCAATCTACGACCTGCAAGGCCGACCTGTCACAGGTACACAGAACGGTATATACATCCAGCGCGGACGCAAACGGGTGGTTAGAAATTCGGAATAAACAGTACGAGTTTCCCATGAAAACAATGCGCAATAAAACACAACAATTTCATCCAAAAAGGAAAATACATTATTGGGTATTGTTGGAATAGATTATAGCGTATTTTCGACCACGAATTACGCGAATTGAACGAATTATTCTGAGCTGTTGCTGATGAAGACATTATTTCGAATTTCACATATTTGCGACGGCTACGCAGCGTCGCGCTGCGCGGAGAGAGTACTGGCAGCTGCCCGCCAGGGTATTCGTGAAATTAGTGTAATTCGTGGTTCAAAACAACCGTAACTATTGCTTTGGGAATAAATTGCATAAGCCTATTGCAGATCAATAGGGGATGATGTAACTTTGCATTACTGAAAAAGAATAAACAACAAGGCAAGAATGGACACTATTATGCAAAATACAATGAATGAATATTAACCTTGCTTAGTCATATATTTAGCCCCATGTCACATCGACATGGGGCTTTTTTAATGTGCTGACGTTTATGAAACTTGCTGAGAAAACAGATAATACATGCTGGCATAACAACTGTTTACTGCCGTGAAGTCAATGCTCTTCTGCTGAGGAGAAAACAGTTGTCTGCCGAGGAATCGGTTGGTTCCTGCTGAGATATTGTAGGCTATCTGCAGAGATATTGCCACCTTGCTGCCGAGGCTGTGATACTGCTGTGCTGAAGTGTCAAATTTCTTCGCTAAATATACAGCTGATAATGTATAATTCATAAATTTGCTTTCATCGCGCCAGCCTCCCCTCCCTCACCTCATTTCTCACCCGTCTTGCATCATTTCACCACAAGGACAAAGCCACCGCGAGGCTCGCAACGGAGCTGACTAGGGAGCTGGTCGATGTTGCTGATTTGCCATTGGCCGGAGGCGTTGTCGGCAAAGAGCTGAACGGTTGAGTGGGTGGTTATGAAACTGAGGTCTGTAGTGAGTGTCTGAGACTCGTCCTTACCGTTGATGCCTGCCACATACCATGTGGTGCCGCTGCGACGGGCCAATACGGCACTCTCGCCAGGATAACCGCTTACGTAGCGGGTCTCGTCCCACACGGTTGGCAACTGTCCAAGGAACGTCTGTACCTCTTGTGGCTGCGCCAGGAAGCTCTCCGGACGGTCGGCCAGATGCTGCAAGCCGCTCTCGAAGAGTACAGTTAGAGCCAGCTCGTGGGCAAGAGAGGTGATGTGAGGATGCTGCGAGTCGCTGAAGGCGCAAGGCGTATAATCCATGGGACCTATGACATTGCGGGTGAAGGGCAGAGTGGCGTTGTGGCAGGCAGCCTTCTGGGTGAAGTGAGGCACATTGTTGTACCATTCGGCACCATAGACGCCTTCCGTGGAAAGCAGGTTGGGGTAGGTGCGCTGCCATCCGCGAGGTATGGTGGCTCCGTGGAAGTTCACCAGCAGATGGTGGCGGGCAGCACTCTCCAGAAGGTCAAGACAGTAATCCATGTTCATGAGATTGTCACCGCTGAAGAAATCAATCTTCACTCCCGCCACTCCAATTGAGTCGCACCATGCAAACTCCTTCTCGCGGTCTTCCAGCTTGTTCAGGCGGTACTTCGGACCTGGCGCACCATTAATCCACCCTGTTGTGGAATTGTACCAGATAATCGGCTTCACACCGTGAGCGTTGGCATAGGCAACAGCATCCACGATGGTCTTGCCCTCGTTGGAAGGCAGCTTGTCCATCTCGTCCCATTCGGCATCGATGAGTACGTATGGCAGTTTCAGCTGAACAGCCATATCAACATATTTCTTTATGATGCTGTAGTCGTTTGAGCCGTGGTTATATGCCCAATATATCCACGACACCACGCCAGGGTTAATCCAGCTGACATCTGATAGCTGCGACGGTTCGCTCACATCCGTTACCAGCGTTGACTCCACGACATCGGCAAGTGAACCTATTATCACAACACGCCAGGGGGTGTGCCAGTCGCCTGTCAGCTTCAGGTCGTTCTGGTCGGGGGCAACCCTGAACACCTCGCCTTCGTTGAACATGCTCGATGCGCTCTGCCTGCGTTCGATGTTGGCTTCTGTGATGAGGGCAAACACTCCGTCGGCTGGCTCCATCAGCAGCGGGTAAGCCCAATGGGTGTTGGGTCTGTCAGAAGTGCTGGAGCCTCCAAAGCCGGATGAAGCGGGAACATTGGCGGTAGTGGTCAGAGGGTAGAAGCCTTCATAGCCATCGCTCCACTGCATCATCCATCGTTTTACGCCTTCGGGTATGATGTAAGCCGTATGCTCGGCAGGCACATCGCTGTCCTTCAGGTTGGAATATTCATATCTGAAAGCGATGCCGTCGTTATAGAGACGCAACACAATGCGGGCATCGGAGCCGATGGAAGCTGTGTACTCATTTGCCTCATTGGTGCAATGCAGCCGCTTGCCCGATAACATCTGATAGTCGGCGGTTACGTTTCTGTCGAACTTCAGCTCACCAAACTCTATGTCGGAAAGCTTCAGCACATCCCGTCCATTGTAGCTGATTTGTAGGTTCCCACTAATCTCTCTGGCCGACAAGCGGCCATTTGGAGAGGTTATGTCCTGTGCATTGCCTGTGAGTGCAACACCACAAATAATGAAGAATAAAAACAGTTGTTTCATAGTTTATAACGTCACGCCATCTTTCCAAATGGCTATGTCATGAATATTTGCACGTTCCGCACTTGTCTGCGAACCGTTGGCTACATTGATAATTCTCGAAATAAGCTCGGACAACAGTTCCGTAAACGGCTTGTCGTCACTTAAGATACTACCTGCATTGAAGTCGAACCAGTGAGGCTTGCGGGTGTAGATGTCCGTGTTGGTGGCAATCTTCATGGTTGGTACAAAAGAGGCAAAGGGAGTGCCGCGCCCTGTGGTGAAGAGTATGAGCTGGCAGCCTGCTGCTGCCAGGGCAGTTGAAGCAACAAGGTCGTTGCCAGGAGCGCAGAGCAGGTGGAGACCGCTGCTGTCTGGGCGAAGGGTCTCGCCATATTGGAGTACACCCTGAACAAGTGACGAACCTGACTTCTGGGTGCATCCCAAAGCCTTCTCCTCTAGTGTGGAGATGCCGCCTGCTTTGTTGCCTGGCGACGGGTTTTCACCAACAGGCTGTCCGTGGGAGATAAAATACTGCTTGAAGTCTGTGATGAGGTTGTTTGTCTGCTCTGCAATCTCTGGCGTTGCTGCACGGCTTATGAGTATGTGTTCGGCACCAAACATCTCGGGAACCTCGGTCAGCATGGTAGTGCCTCCGTGGTGGCAGAGCCAGTCGGAGAATAAGCCAACAAGAGGGTTGGCTGTAATACCGGAGAGTCCGTCAGAGCCTCCGCATTTGAGTCCTACACGTAGCATCGAGATTGGTAGCTCTTGTCGCTTGAGGTTCAGGGCATGGACATAGAGTTCGCTCACAAGTGCTACGCCTGCCTCAACCTCAGAGCCTGCTACCTGCTGGCATGTGAGGAAGCGTACACGCTCGCTGTCGTAGTCGCCGCATAGCTCACGGAAGGCCTCTGGCTGATTGTTCTCGCAGCCAAGTCCAACCACCAGCACACCACCAGCGTTTGGGTGTCGAACCATGTTGCGCAGAATTTTGCGTGTGTTCTCATGGTCGTCTCCAAGCTGCGAACATCCATAGTTGTGGGTGAAGTGGAATATCCCCACCTCCTGCTCCTTGACGTTGGAGATGGTCTTGTTTGCCCGCTCTGCTATCTGCTGGCAGATGCCGTTGACGCAACCCACAGTCGGTATAATCCAAATGTCGTTGCGCAAACCAGCCTGTCCGTCGGGGCGAAGGTAGGCGGAGATGTAAGAACCACTCACGAGAGTCCCACTCACGAGAGACCCACCCCCGCCCCCTCCCAGAAGGGAGGGGAGGGGCTGGCGCAATGTCTCAAGCCGAGAGGATGTTTCCAGATTGGTTCTTATATTAATATGGTTAACCAATGCGCCCTTGGGGATTTGCTCTACGGCATGACCAATGGGATAGCCATACTTGATGACAGTGGCATTTGGGGCTATGTCGGTAAGGGCAAGCTTGTGGCCAAAGGGTATGTCATTGAGTAAGGTGATGGTGAGGTCGTCGCACGAGACAACCTGGCCTGCCTGAAGGTCGCGGAGGGCAACGGCAACGGTGTCGGACGGATTTATGCGGAGAATGGATGTCATGACAGAAGAGCGGTTATACCTTGAGTGGCTATCACCTGTAGGTCGTTGGTGAGCATCTCTGTAAGACCCGTGATGGCAGTGAGGTCTTCGCCCCAGATGGTGTCGGCTGCTAGCACAGCTCTAGCCACAGTGGCGGGGTCGCCTGTTTGCCAGAGGTCGGTGATGAAGGATATGATTTGCGGGTCGTCGGACGGGTGGATGGGAGTGCCGTCGGCTCGAGTACCGCCACGATAGTAGGTGCAGATGGCTGCAAGCCCTGTCACTATGCCGTGAGGCAAGGTACCCCGGCTTGCACACAGCTTGAGTGCCGGGAGGTCACGAGTACGGAACTTGGCAAAGGAGTTGAGCATGATGCTCGTCAGCTGGTGATCTATGTAGGGATTTAGGAAGCGTTGCAACACATCATCGGCATAGCGCAGCAATTCATCGTGTGGCATGTTGAGGGTTGGCATCAGCTCATCGTATATGACCCTCTGGATGAAAGTCCCGACCAGAGGATGCTGACACGCATCGCGTACGATGTCAAGTCCTGCAAGGAATGCCACTGGTGCAAGAACGGTGTGAGGACCGTTGAGCAAGGTAAGTTTGCGCTGGTGGTAGGGCGACTCATCAGTGGTATAGATTACGTTCAACCCTGCCTTGTTGGCTGGGAACTCTTGCTGCAACTGCTCCAACGACAGATTTGATGCTGTCTCGATAACCCACAGATGATATGGCTCTGCCTGCACAATGAGGTTGTCGGCCCACCCGATGCGTTGCTGTATGCCTTCCACGTCCTTGACGGGGAAACCTGGCACAATGCGGTCAACGAGGGTGTTGCAGAAATGGCAGGATTGCTGAACCCACAATCGGAACTCCGCAGCTTTTCCATCCATATCGTCCGCCCATAGGTCGATATACCGCATGACACATTCACACAGATGACGCCCGTTGGCTGTGATAAGCTCACAGGGCAACATGATGAGTCCCTTGGAATTATCTCCTTGGAATGCGAGGTAGCGATGATACAACAGTTGGGTGAGCTTCGCCGGAAAGGATGCTGGCGGGGTGTCGGCTAGCTGGCACGACGGGTCGAAGGTTATGCCAGCTTCGGTTGTGTTGGATACCACAAACCGAAGGTCGGCATTGCCAGCCAGCGACAGGTAAGCCTCGAAATCACTATATGGGTTTATGGCTCTGCTGATACAGTCGATGGCGTGCAGCTCGTTGAGTGGCTTGCCGCCGGCTAGTCCTAGCAGGTTGACGCTGTACTTGCAGTCCTGTGCTTGCAGACGTTCAAGTGAGTTTCCTGGACGCGGCTTTACAACAACAACAGAGGCGTCGAAGCCTATGCGCTCGTTCATCTGCTGCACCATCCACTCTATGAAGCCGCGAAGGAAGTTGCCTTCGCCAAACTGCAATATGCGTTCTGGATGCGAATTCATCATTATTTTGAACTTGAAACCTTAAACTTGAATCTTGAAACCAATTAGAACTGTACCAATATTCTGAACACCTTGCCTGGTGCTGCATCCCACTCGGTGATGGCACGGGCTGCATCTTCAGGTGTGACAACGGCTGAGACGAGCTTGTCTGTAGGACAAACACCGCGACGAAGGTAGCGGATTACGGCACGGAAATCGTCGGGCAGGGCATTGCGTGAACCACGTATGTCCAGCTCTTTCTGAACGAAGTACTTGGTGGTGAGCGTAACGTCGGTAGGTGCATAGCCTATGCAAACCACACGTCCAGTGAATGCAACCTCATTGATGGCTGTGGCGTAGGTGGCAGCAGCACCAACGGCCTCAATTACCACATCAGGTCCTGCACCGCCAGTCAGTTGCTGGAGACGGTCGTGTACATTGTCTTTACCTGAATTGATGACATCAGCAGCTCCGAGCTGGCGAGCCAGTGCCAGCTTCTCGTCGTCGAGGTCCATTGCAATTACTGTGGCTCCACGCAGGCTTGCCCTCACTATGGCTCCAACTCCAATCATGCCGCAGCCAATGACCAACACGGTGTCGGTGTCTGTCACCATGCCTCTGTCAACAGCATGGAAGCCTACACTCATGGGTTCGATCAGAGCCACGTCGCGCTGTTGCAACCCACCGGCTGGGATAACCTTCTGCCAGGGTACACAGATGAACTCGCGCATGGCTCCATGACGCTGTACACCAAGTGTCTCATTGTGCTGGCAGGCATTGAAGCGACGACGGCGACATGATGGACAGTTGCCGCATGCTGTGTAGGGATCAACCGTCACGACCTGTCCTTCTGAGAATATGCCTGGCACCTCGGAACCTATGCTTTCAATTGTAGCACTGATTTCATGGCCTGGTATTACAGGCTTTATAGCCAATGCATTACGTCCCCTCCAAGTGTTGAGGTCAGAGCCGCAGAAACCTACGTATCGTATGCGCAGCATCACCTCATTGGCTGCTGGTTGCGGTGCGGCAATATCAAAGAGTTCTAATTGATGTGTGTCTGTGATTTGTAATGTTTTCATGAGAATATCGTTGAGTAAAAATCATAATTGACAATTGACAATTGACAATGGATAATGGATAATGGATAATGGCACACGCTTTGCGTGTTAGGGATTTTCATTCGTCATAGAGATGGAATATGCGATCCATCATCTGCCACTTCTCATCGCTGGTAGCCTCCTTGCGACAAGCCTGGAACATTGCCATATACTCCTCCCACTCCTGTTGACGAGGTAGTGTGGCAAGTCGTGTCATGGCGGCATCCCAGTCGAAGTCGAACGGTGCATCTACAACCATCACAAGGCGGGTACCTAGCAGATAGACTTCCATCTCAAGAATGCCCACCTCGCGTATGCCGTCTCGTATCTCTGGCCAAGCCAGCTCACGGCTATGGCGGCGGCGGTATTCAGCGATAAGGGCTGGGTCATTCTTCAAGTCCATTGTCTGGACAAAGCGACGTACTGGTTGTCCGTGCTGTTTCTGTATGTAGCCTTTGGAATTCATTATTTGTTTTCTATTTTAGGGAAATAGACTTACTCAAGTTTCGCATGTAGGAAGTTAAAGAAGTTCTTCAAGTATGAAGCGACCAAAGGTCGAGCGAGAGGACAACACTTCTGTCATTGGTTATATCAGCCTGCAAAACATTCGTCCTTTAACTTCCCATAACTTCCGCCGCAAGCGGCATAACTTCCTTTAACTTCCAAGCAAGCGGAGCTTGCGAAAGTCAAGTTACTTAATTTTGATATTTGCCTTCCATGAGCGATAACCATATATCGTAATCATGATAAAGCAGATGAGAGGCAATACGAATGAGGCATTGACAGCAGGCCAGCCGGCAACACTGTCAAGGTCGATGATAGTACCTTGGAGTGGTGGCATCAAGGCGCCACCCACAATGGCCATCACGAGGAATGCGGCTCCGAGAGTGGAGTCCTCTGCAGAGACGTTCTCAAGGGCAATGCCATAGATGGTTGGGAACATGAGTGACATGAAGATGGATATTGCCACGAGGCTATACAAGCCTCCAATGCCGTCAATGCAGATGGTGCCGAGTGTGGCTATAGCAGCTCCGATGCCGAAGAGCATGAGCAAACGACGCGGGTTAGTGAACTTCATGAGCAGGGTGCTGATGAAGCGGCTGCAAAGGAACAAGGACATAGCCACGATGTTGTAGCGTTGAGCTACAGCCTTATTGATATCCAGGCGGTTGGCATACTGGATGATGAAAGTCCACACCATGATTTGTGCTGCCACATAGAAGACCTGCGCCATCACACCCTCGCGATAGATGCGGTTGTGCCACAGATGGGAGAGGGTGGTGCGGGAAGATGTGTGGAGGCCATCGCTGTTGGATGCCGGCATGTCGCTCTTCACACATAGTGCTATAATGATAGCCATCACCACCACCACAAGACCGATTGCCACGTATGGGTCGCGGATTACAGCGAGGTCGTGCAGGCGTATATCAGCTTTCTCCGCCTCAGACAGCGTATCGAAAAATATCTTTCCCGTGGCATCGCGGCGGTCACTCAACAGCTGGGGCAGCACGACGAATGAGGCAACAGCCATACCAGTGAGCGACCCCATAGGGTTGAATGCCTGAGCAAGATTAAGGCGACGTGTGGAGGTCTCTTTTTCGCCCAAAGCTAATATGAACGGATTAGCTGTGGTTTCAAGGAAAGCAAGACCAAAGGTCAGGATGTAGAGCGAGATGCAGAAGAACGTGAATTCCTGAAACTGTGCCGCAGGGATGAAGAGGAAAGCTCCAAGGGCATAGAGGGCAAGGCCGAGCAGTATGCCAGCCTTGTAGGAGTAGCGACGTATGAACAGCGCGGCAGGGATAGCCATCGTGGCGTAGCCGCCATAGAAGGCGAACTGCACCATCGATGCCTTAGCCGCAGAGAGTTCCATCACTGTCTGGAAGGCGGCCACCATAGGGTTGGTGATGTCGTTGGCAAAGCCCCAGAGAGCGAACAGCGATGTAATAAGAATAAAGGTGAAGAGGTATCTTTTCTCAACCAATGGTTTTTTATCCATGACTTATTTGTAAATTGGACCAAAGTTTTGACAAGCTCGGTAGTCGGCTCCTTCCTTATCCATTCCGAAGGCGTTCCAGGCGGCAGGACGGAAGATGTCGGCTTCAGCCACATTGTGCATGCAGACAGGGATGCGCAGGATGGAGCAGAGGGTGATGATGTCGGCTCCTATGTGTCCGTAGGCAATGGCACCGTGGTTGGCTCCCCAAGCGTTCATTACTGAATAGACATCCTTGAAGTTGTCCTTGGTGGCATCCAAGCGAGGCACAAACCATGTGGTTGGCCATGTTGGATCGGTGCGGCGATCAAGAATGTCGTGGACTTCTGGTTCCAGCTCCACTGTCCATCCTTCTGCCAGCTGCAACACAGGACCAAGACCATACACCATATTCAGTCGCATCATGGTCATAGGCATTCCACCACGTGAAACGAAGTGAGAACTATAGCCACCACCACGGAAATAGTCGCGGTCGGCAGGCATCCAGCTAGTGGCAGACAGACAAGCCTCAACATCATCCTGTGTCAGCTCCCAGTGAGGCTTGAGTGTTGGGCGGCCTTCAGCATCTGTGGCAGCACCTGTGGCATCAAGCGTTGTAGCACCGCTGTTGATGAGGTGGATGAAACCCTGAGCGGATAAACCGCTCAGAACAGCACCTGTGACACGTTTCACTGCTTCTGGACTCCAATAGGTGCGTATGTCAGAGAACATGACGCCTCGGTTTGTCAGCAGGTGTCCGAAGAGCATTGTCATGCCGTTGAGGAAGTCGTTCTCTGTGGCCAATACCATTGCCTCGCGAGTGCCGTTCCAGTCGAATGAAGTGCAGAGCATTGACTCCGGGAAATCGAAGTTGGGCTTGTAGTCGGTCCATTGACGCTGACCTTGTACACCACCTGCTATGGCGTTGTGACCCAATGCTTCTTCCTTATAGCCAGCTTCCAATAGTCGTGGGTTGCCCTGCATGAGGTCGCGGATTATCATCATGGTCTTTACGGTGAACTCCCAGTCGGCATCCTTCTCCTCGCGGTTCTTACCCTTGCCCTTACCATTGAACGATGTCATAGGTGTGCCGGGGAAGAGAGGACGATCTTCGTTGTAGTCGTGACCCTCCTGTGGCTTGCAGTACTTCTCAACCCAAGCCATAGCCTTGTTGAATTCGTCCTTATCGTATATTCCGAAGTCAACACGGCGCAGTATCTCGACAAGCGACACATACTCTGTGCGCATACCTAGGTACTGCTGTAGGAAGTCGGCATTGACAATGCTGCCGGCTATACCCATGCAGGTGTTGCCTAGTGAAAGGTAGCTTTTACCACGCATGGTGGCTACAGCTTGTGCGGCACGTGCAAAGCGCAGCAGCTTCTCAGCAACATCATCTGGGATGGTGTTGTCATTAAGGTCTTGTACGTCGTGACCATAGATGCCAAAGGCAGGAAGTCCCTTTTGAGCATGTGCAGCCAACACAGCTGCAAGGTAAACAGCTCCAGGACGTTCTGTTCCGTTAAAGCCCCAAACAGCCTTGGGATAGTGCGGGTTCATGTCCATCGTCTCTGAACCGTAGCACCAGCATGATGTGACGGTGATGGTAGCCCCCACACCTTCGCGTTCAAACTTCTCTGCACACGCAGCACTCTCTGCCACACGTCCGATGGTGCTGTCAGCTACAACGCATTCCACGGGTGAGCCGTCGCCGTTGCGGAGGTTAGCTTCTATCAATTGTTTTACAGCGTTGGCCAGTGCCATTGTCTTCTCTTCAAGACTCTCGCGTACACCGCCTTGACGTCCGTCTATAGTTGGACGAATACCGATTTTTGGGTAATTGGATTTCATAAGGCTTTATTGTTGTTATTTCGTTATGACGTTATTTCGTTGTTTCGTCGTTTGCTTTATTCACTCATGTTCTTCACGTATGGAAGCTCCGGCAGGTTTTTGAATCCGTAGAAGCGCACAGCATTGTTGCCAAGAAAAGCACGTTTCTGTTCATCGGTCAGCTCCGATGTCTTCGTTATGAAGTCATAGCTCATGCGGTAGGTGATGGCTGTGATGGTGCGGGGATAGTCGGAACCCCACATGAGCTTGTCCATACCTGCAATGTCAGCAGCCTCGCGTATGGCTCTTACAGCTGATGGGAATGGATAGAACTCGCTATTGTAAAGCCAGGTTATGCCACCGGATTCAATCATCACGTTCGCGTTGCGTGCGAGAGCAATCTGCTGTCGCCAGCTCTCGTTCTGCCAGGGCGGGGTAGAAGGCTGATCTGCCATACCCAGATGTCCGATAGCAATACGCAGGGATGGACACTCGGCAATCACCTCACGCATCTGAGCTACTTGCTCGTTGCCGTCGGCAAGGGTAATGCTGAGATACTTGCCGTTGTCTTCCATGATATGGAACATTCGCATCATCTCAGGATCGGTGAGACGACGTTGCAGAAGTCTATGTCCAGGGATGGCCATACCCTGAAAGCCATCATCCAACAGCAGTTGTCGCGCCTGCTCGAAAAAACCGTCGTGAAGGTAGTCGGCCATTGCATAGCAGAAGAAACGGTCGGGGTAGTTCTGTTGAACCTGACGTAGGTAGTCGTTCTGGATGCCGTCAATGAACTCCTGTACTACAACGGCTGCAGCCACTTGGGCATAATCCATATTGGATAGGAACACCTCAGCTGTGTTGCGACCGTCAATCATGAAGGGGGGCAGCATCTGCCGTTCCTCTCCAAGAAACATGGAGCGGCTACCATTCGAATTGCAGGTACGAATTGTTTTCCCGTTCCAAGTGGTGTCTTGTTGAAGCCATAAATGGCTGTGTGCGTCTATGATTGTCATGAGTTCGCCCATGTTGTTCCCATTTGATTCCCTATGATTTGCTGAACTTGCTGCACTAGTTCCATGTCAATTGGTTCATTGATGTACTGCAGGTTGCGACGCACATTGTCGGGATTGGCCGATGAGAAGAGTGTTGATGGTATCCGTGGATTGGCAACAGCGAACTGCATAGCCAGTTTCTCTATTGGATATCCTTTGGCTTGACAGTGTTCAGTGGCACGTCGGCAGGCTTCAACGAGTGGTTTGGGAGCAGGATGCCATGCAGGTACACCACGCTGTGAGAGCAAGCCCATTGAAAGGGGCGATGCATTGATGAGACCTATGCCGTGCGATTCAAAGTAGTCAAGATTGTCTTCAAGGGTTGTGTCGCAAAGACAGTAGTGACAGAAATTGAGTACTGTCTCAACGGTGCCTTTGGGGCAGTGGTCAATGACCCACCGCAGGTTCTTCAGCTGGAGGTCAGTGATGCCGACATGGCTCACCAGTCCTTTTGCTTTCAGTTCTACGAGTGCAGGCAGCGTTTCATCCACAATCTTCTGCAAGCCGCCAGGCAATGATGCCTGAAACTCAATGTCGTGTACATGTATGAGGTCAATGTGGTCAACGCCTAGGCGATCCATGCTCTCGGCGACACTCTCTTGTGCTTTGCGACCACTGTAATCCCATGTGTTCACACCGTCCTGGCCGTAGCGACCTACCTTGGTGGAAAGTATGTACTTATCTCTGGGCAGTTGTCGAAGAGCCTTGCCTAGTACGCGCTCGGCTCGGTAGTGTCCATAGTAGGGCGATACGTCAATGAGGTTCATGCCACCTTCAAGTGCAACAAACACTGCTTCTATGGCACGTCCTTCATCGATGTCGTGAAAGACTCCTCCTAGTGATGAGGCTCCAAAGCTCAGAGCCGATACTTGAAGACCTGTGTGGCCAAGTGTCCTGTATTCCATATTATTAAGTAGGTATTCTAAATTATTTTACTATATCCAGAATTGTAGGTGCTTTCATGTCTTTGTTCGCTCTTTGGCGCATCTTTTCCTTTTATCCTCAGTCACACCTTTCAGGCCTCCGTCGCACTGATGCAGTGCTCCCCAAACCTTTCGACACGAAATGACATTTAGTCATTTCTCGG
>JAFZQR010000031.1 GCA_017620295.1 Bacteroidaceae bacterium | reverse complement strand
GTACAGCAAAAACCATTCATGAAAAATTATATGGGCAATTCATGGGCATTATATGTTGGAGAGAAAAACTACAATCTGACACGATTTCGTTTGTTATTTCAACAACGAATTACACAAATTATCCGAATTGTTGAGGGGTCTCTTAGACAGATGTTCATGGGATTCGTCCAATTCGTCTAATTAGTTGTGAAAAGGTTGATTTTGTATTTAATTATATTGTTGTCCGGTAAAAACGGACTGAAAGTCCAATAGCACTCAGCCCAGGGCATCGCCTTGGGTGTATGCGCACCCACCTAGATGCGCCCTGAAAGGGCAAAAGCGTTGTATCTTAGGGCTTTTGCCCTTTCAGGTAGGGTGTCCAAGCCCCTCCAGCTAAAACAGAGGATAAAGAATGCTATATCACCGCTTTATAAAATATATCAGATATTTTTGCGGACAGCAATGATTTTATTACACATTCATTGCCCCGCACTGCGGGCAGATGCCCTTGCTGTGGAGACGACTGTGGCAGGTGCCACAAACGTAACGGGGATGACGTAGCAGACAATAGGTGAAGACCACATACAAGGCATAGAAGCCTGACAGGGTGAGGCAAAGAACGGAGTTGCCGGCGTTGATGATAAGCTCAAACAGGAGCATACACCATCCCAGCAACACCAACAGATAGGTCACAGCAGCCACAGGACGCAACACCTGTGCCACATCATAGACGGTAGCTATGAGCAGCAAGGGCAGGCACCACCACGCCAGGATAAGCCATCTGAGCGGACGCAGCACAGACAACGGGTTGAGCGACGGATAGAAATAGAAAGCCACCCACTGCTGATGCTGATGGTCGTAGAAATAATTGGAGAGCAGAGCCAGAGCTATCGTCGCTACTATCAGCAATGGAGGGTAAAGGCTCGGAATGTCGTGGAAGTGCGGCAACTGCAACTGTCGCCTTGTCAACAATGTTGCCACAACAAACAAGGCTGCCAGCAAGGCAAATGCCACACAGACCTTGGCAGCCCATTCCGAATGGTTCCAGCTGAACGCATACATGGCAGCACTGATGGGATTGTCGGGATGTGCCTTGCTCAACAGCTCCGACTGATGCGTCCACCCCATGACAAACTGGTTGGCTGCAACCTTTACCCACACACTGTCGATAGTGTCCTCTGGTATAACCGTGATGTCGGCAACCACCAATAGGGCTTTGTCATATAGCCAGATGCTGTCGCTGGTAGCCACCGCTCCCTCACTCCAGTGCATGGGTCTCTCCAGCTGTAGGCACAAGCTGTCGCTGCCCACCTCCATGTTATACCCCACCCCGTATGGCAGAACGACCTCAGCACGAAGAGGAAAAGAGAGGAGGAGGAAAATAAAGACCCAGCTTGAATGACGAATGACGAATGACGAATGATGATTTAATTTATCCAAATTAGTGAATTATATTTCTCCAAATTAGTGAAACACATTTTCTTTCAAAACATACATTTTGCATTCACGGCAGTTGAACTTCAAGGGGAAGGTGCGACCATCGTCCATACGAAGGCTCCAGGGTTCGTTGAGTACTCCCCTGTAGTTCTGTTTGTTGGGGCATTGCCCTAACTGATAGCGGATGCAGTAGCGACAGGTCATAAGCCTCTCCACCGATTTCTCTACTGGCCTCTCACCAGTTGCGCACTCTCCTAGGTTTCCCTCTCCCGTTCTACTCTCTCCCACGGGAGAGGGGTTGGTGTTGAGTCCAGTTATAGTACGTCTCCACTCTCCCAGCACTGAGGCGGGTATGAACCATTCCTTGGAGAAGCGGATGTCGATGCCATCGACTCGATAGATGGTGTCACCCATACGCGACAGTTGCCTGATGATGTTGTCGCGCTGTGGGCTTCGAGCCTCCTGATGCGGGTAGTCGAAAGTGTTGGACAAGGTGTTACCCGTCTCATCACTGAGTGTAAGCCGGAAGCCTGTGGGAGTCTCTTCCAGAAGCCACTTCGCAGAGAGCTGCCGATTGGCAGACGGCTTGGACAGGATGCGGTCGAAGGCTTGGTCCTGATTGCGGAATAAGGCTGAACCAGGAGTGAGGAATGACGAATGAGAAAAGACAGATGACGAATGACGAACAGTCAGCCTTCCGTGCTGGTCGATACTATTCACCCGAAAACCATGCAGCTGGTTGTTGGCATCGAAATAGCACAACCCGTCGCCATTCTCAAAACGAGACGTTCCTGCCACTGTGATGACATTGCCACGAACATCCTTCACCGTCCCAACGGGTTCGCCGAGCGACTTGGGTGTATGGATGGAAGCAAGGTCGGCTGTGCGACCATGCAGGAAATAATCTGTGAAGCCTCGGTTGAAGCTCTTGAGTGGATTAGGTTCAAAGGATAATTCCGTCTGTCCTGAAGAGGCACGTACATAGAGGTCGGGATGGCGACTGATGATGCGGTCAAGCTGTTGGCGGTAGAAGGCTGTGATGTTTTTCACATAGCCCACATCCTTCAGTCGTCCTTCAATCTTCAAAGACGATGCACCGGCATCCAGCAGAGCCTCAAGGTCGGCACTGCGGTTCATGTCGTGAAGGGAGAGCAGATGCTTGCCTCGCTGCAACACCTGTCCTTTGCCGTCAATCAAGTCGAATGGCAGACGGCAGAACTGCGCACACTCCCCTCTGTTTGCACTGCGCTGGAAGCAGTACTCGGAAGCATAACAACGTCCACTGTAGCTCACACAGAGTGCTCCGTGAACAAACACCTCCAGCGGCATCTCCGGCACCTGACGATGGATGTCGCGTATCTCCTCCAGCGACAACTCACGTGCCAGAACCGCCTGCTTGTAGCCCTGCTGAAATAATGACTTCACCTGCGAAGCTGTGCGGTTGTCCATCTGAGTGGAGGCATGAAGAGCTATGCGGCCACGTGAGAGCTGCATGAGACGAGGGTCCTGCACGATGAGGGCATCCACACCAATGTCGGCCAAGTCACCAATAAGCCTGTCGGCATCTGCCAACTCAGAGTCATAGAGCAAGGTGTTGACCGTAACATAAATCTTCACCCCGAAAGGGTGAGCAAAGTCAACAAGCTGCTGGATGTCGTCCAGAGAGTTGCCAGCCGCAGCCCTGGCACCAAAGCGTTCAGCGCCTATATAGACGGTATCGGCACCGTGTTTGACAGCTTCAATGCCGCATTCAAGGTTGCGGGCGGGTGAGAGCAGTTCAATATGACGCATAGGTGTGTATTAGTGAATAGCCTCTATGTCGTATGGCGTCTCCTGATATACATAGTAGTTGAGCCAATTGGTGAATAGCAATGTGGCGTGTGCACGCCATGATACTATCGGAGGCTGCGAGGGGTCATCGTTGGGATAATAGTGGCGCGGCACCTTTATAGGCAAGCCCTTGCCAAGGTCTCTCTTATACTCTGTGTCGAGAGTACGTGGAGAATACTCGGAGTGTCCAGTGATGAAGAACTCACGTCCCTCCCGAGCCATGACAACACTCACTCCCGACTCCTCACTCTCAGCAATGATGGTGAGGTCTGGGCAAGCCTCTATATCGGCTCTGCGCACCTCGGTGTGACGGCTGTGCGGCATCTGGAACAAATCGTCGAATCCCCTGAAGATTGGCATCCGTGGATAGAGCGGTTTCTGTGGGAAGATGCCGAACATCTTCTCTTCGAGCGGGTACTTGGGAATACCGTAATAGTAATACAGCCCTGCCTGAGCCGCCCAACATATATATAAGGTAGAGGTAACGTGGGTTCGTGCCCATGTGAAGATGTCTGTCATCTCATCCCAATAGGTCACATCCTCGAAGTCTAGATGCTCGACAGGTGCGCCGGTGATAATCATGCCGTCGTATTTCTCATTGCGCATGAGTTCGAAGTCGCGGTAGAAAGCCTTCATGTGTTCGATGGGTGTGTTCTTAGAAGTATGACTCTTGATCTTCATGAACGACACCTCCAGCTGCAGAGGCGAGTTGGAAAGCACACGTATCAGGTCGGTCTCCGTGGTGATCTTGATTGGCATGAGGTTAAGCACCACAAGCTTCAGAGGTCTGATGTCTTGTCGCGTAGCCCTTGAGGTGTCAATGACAAAGATATTCTCATCCTTGAGTAAGTCAATGGCAGGAAGTCTATCTGGTAGTTTGAGAGGCATATGAAAAAGTAAAAAAAAGCCTCACCCCCATCCCCTCTCCGAATGAAGAGGGGCGTATATACATGAAGATGGTAGGCTATTGATTAATAACGTATTTAGTGATTTTTGCAATAATTACTGAAACATTGTCTTTGCCTCCGGCATCATAGGCCGCTTGTACGAGGTCAGAAGCTGTAGCGTCGTTGGACAGCATAAATTCCAGCATGGCATCGTCGAGCATATCGGTAAGGCCATCGGAGCATAACAGCAGTATGTCGCCATCGTGGATTAGGCTGTTGATGTTAGCAAAGTCCATGTAGGCTTCAGGGCCGGCACCAATACAGTTGGTTATACGATGCTGATCGGAGTCGCGATGTGTCAGTGCATAGAGCGAGTGGTCACGCGAGAGCTGGGTCAAGGTGCCATCATGGAAATGGTACAGACGGCTGTCTCCACAGTTGAAAGCATAGAAAGCGTTGCGGTAGCATAACACCCCGACCAACGTTGTTCCCATCCCCTGCTGTTCAGGATTGGCTATGCCTTGTTCAATGAAATAAGCATGTTCATCCTGTAGCCATTGCTCCATGTTCTCACGCAGCTCTTGTGGTGTCAGCACTCTTGGAAGAGCTGCCACGTGGCTACCCAGCTCGTTGGTAGCGTCAGCACTAGCAACCTCGCCTGCATTGTGTCCACCTAACCCATCTGCCACAGCAAATACAACGGCATCGGTATCGTCGATATCGATTTCCCTGATAGTCTCCGTGTCGCGATAGGTCTCTGTACACACGAGAAGCATGTCCTCATTGTGGTCGCGCACACAGCCGGGTTGACTTGATAGGCTAATGGAAAGATGTATCATCGCTGCGAAATTTCAACTCTAAACTCAATATTGGCAAACTGCACCAAGTCGCCATTATGGATGGGTCTTGTCTCTCCGGCATTAAGGCGTGAGCCATTGACGTAGGTGCCGTTGCTGGAGTTCTTATCCTCAATCAGCCAAGTGTTTTGGTTGTAGTACAGCTGGGCATGCGTTCCACTGATGTAGCTATAGGGCGATAGAAACTGGCTGTAGATGCCAGCACGACGACCTATGAGGGCACCATTGGTACCTGCCAGACGAAGATGCAAGCTGTCGTTCACCAGGAACAGCTGCGGTATGCCGCTACGGTATGTGGCACCGATGGCAGCTGCAAGCACGCTCTCACGTTCTGATATGCTATCTACATTATCACTGCTGTCATCCGCTATCGTGGTGTGCAGTTCGTCATAGCGGCGCATCTCTCCTCCACAGGTGGTGCAGCGCTGTCCTTTACCAGGTCTGCCACACTGGGTGCAATAGAATATTTCCTGTCCACATTGGTCGCAGAAGCGCGAGTCGGGATCGATGGCTGATTTACATTTCGGACAGTTAATCATTTGATAATTATTCTATAGGTGGGTTCTATTAATTCGCTTAGTTTACTTGTGGAATGTCGGCAGCATCAATGAGTGTGAAGGTGTCGGCTGTACGCAGCTCCTCTGGCATCTCATTCACACGCATACTCAGATTCTGTATCGTCTGAGAGAAGAAGTTGCGGATGGCACGTGCATTACCGAAGTTGTTGTCTTTATGACTATACATCTCAAAGATACGTTGGTATGCCAAGCCTTCAGCTTCAGGCGTCAAGCTGTAGTTCTTCTTTTCCACCATCAGCTTGAAGATGTCCATCAGCTCGGGAACGGTGTAGTCGTTGATGTTGAGCCGGTAGTTGAAACGACTGGCCAATCCTGGGTTGGTTTGAAGGAACTGTTCCATCTCGTTCTTATAGCCAGCGGCTACAACCACAAACTTGCCTGCATCGTCCTCCATTCGCTTCATTAGTGTCTCGATGGCTTCCTTGCCATACTGGTCACCGCTCTGCGAGAGAGTGTAAGCCTCGTCTATGAACAGTATACCGCCCATAGCCCGCTCTATATAGCTGTTAACCAGCTTGGGCGTCTCACCCATGTATTTACCAACGAGCTGGGAACGGTCGGTCTCTATAACCTTGCTTGACGGCAGCAGCCCTACACTTTGAAGCACTTGTCCCAAGGTTCGTGTGATGGTTGTCTTGCCTGTTCCGGGATTACCTGTGAGAATGATATTCACCACAGGCAGTTCGACATTGCCCAATCCCATCTTGGCACGGTCTTGCAGGAACATGGTCTGTGCTGCCAGACGGCGTATGGTCTCTTTGACTTCCGTCATACCGATGAAGTCGCGATCCATAGCCTTTGTCACCTCGTCTATGGGCTTGGCCTTGTCTGTCTGTTCGCCCTCAATGTCGCGCAGCTCCAGTTCGTACATCCTTTCGCTGGTGAACATGGTGTTGTCGGCTATCTCCTGCATTAGACGCTTGCTTTGGGCTGCCACAGCGTTGTCAAATGCACGACGTACATCGCGGGCATTGCCGAAGTCCTTGGTGCGCTGAGCATACATGCGCTCGAAGAACATACGTGCGCCTTCCTGTGTTTTCTCACTCATTGTGAACTTCTTCTCATCGCACATACGCTTGAAGATTTCATAGAGTTCAGATGCAGTGTAGTCATCGAAGCGTATGGTGTCGGGGAAGCGGCTGCGCAAACCAGGGTTGGTGTCCATGAACTTATCCATCTCAGCAGGGTAGCCAGCCAGGATGCATACAAACTTGCCTCGGTCATCCTCCAGGCGCTTCAGTAGGGTGTCAACAGCTTCCTTTCCAAAGGTGTCGAGGTCTGACGACATAAGAGTATAAGCCTCGTCTATGAACAGGACACCGCCCAACGCCTTGTCAACAAGCTGGTTGGTCTTGATAGCGGTCTGTCCGACGAAACCTGCCACCAGCGAACTGCGATCGGCTTCCACCAGTTGACCTGTTTTAACTAGTCCCAAAGCATGAAGCACATCGGCCATGATACGAGCCACAGTTGTCTTACCTGTTCCGGGATTGCCTGAGAACACGTAGTGGCGTGAACCAATATCATTGACGTTGCCACGCTTGATTTGCATCTGAATATATGAACACAGGCTCTCCACCTCCATACGTACATTCTTCATGCCAACCAGCTTGTCGAAACGTTTCAGAATCTCATGGAAGTCTATTTCCACAGGAGCATCGTATGGCACATCAGAAGCTGTGAAAGTGAGCAGAGCCTCGTCGGTCATCTCTGCCGGAGTGAGCTTATGGACACGTTCTGCCTGACGGCTGCACATCTGTTCAAAGAGCTGACGGACAGCCCGACCATTGGCAAATGTCTTGTCGCGGGTCTCATACATGGCATCGATAGCTGCGTGAGCCCTCTCCTGTGCTGAGCTGTCCATACGATACTCTGTATGGCGTACAAAGACTTCCAGTATCTGGTATAGTTCCGATGCCGTGTAATCGTCAATATTGATAAAGCGGTTGAAACGGCTTCTGATACCTGGATTGGCTCGGAAGAGATTCTCCATTTCCATGCGATAGCCTGCAGCAATGACAACGAACTTACCGCGGTCATCCTCCATGCGCTTCATCAGTCGCTCCAGAGCCTGAGTTCCCAACTCATCCTTGGAGCCATCCTCTTTCACAGGGGCCAAGGTGTAGGCCTCATCGATGAAGAGTATGCCACCCATTGCCTTGTCACACAAGCGGTCCACCACTTTTGGTGTCTCTCCCATGTAGGAGCTAACCATCTGGGAGCGGTCAACCTCGACAACATGTCCACTGTCGAGATAACCGATAGCTTCGAACACCTCTCCGAGCTTACGTGCTATTGAGGTCTTGCCTGTACCGGGATTACCTGTGAGGATGAGGTGGATGCTTAACTGGTTGTTTCCACCGATGCCACGCTGCTGGCGTTGCATCTCGGCCTGCACCTCCCATGCTATCTCCTTGACGGCCTGCTTGACTTCTGTCATACCTACGAAGTCGTCCATATCGGCCAGTATCTCCTCCAGCGACTGCTCTTCAGGCACATCACCTCTGATGTCCTCTTCCAGCACCATCAGGTTGTCGTTGCTGATGCCACGCGAGATAAAGCTGGAGAAAATATCCTCTGCCTCCTGAAGTGCCAGATGTCCATTGCCGAAGCTGGCATCACGTGTCTTGCATTTGTACTTGAAGAACCGAAGAAGCTTCTTGGCAGCCTCTGGCGCGAACTCTTCAAGCCCGAACTGTTTCTTCAGCAACACCTTGCAGAGCATCGTCATCTCCTCGAAGCTGTATGGTGTTAGTCGTAGCAGGTACTTGAAGCGATTGCGAGCCGACGGGTTCTTTTCGAAGAACTCCATCAATCCACCAGGCAACCCTGCCAGCAACACGATGGGATTACCGTGCCACGCATCCATACTAACGAAGAGCTTGTCCAGAGGGTTAACCTGATTGGAGTAGCTGTCGGGAAGCAGTTTCTGTGCATTGTCAAACACCAGTATGCCACCCTTGGCCTTTGCTATGTTCTCATCCCAGTTCTCCACGAACCTGTCATAGTCAACAGCATCGATGATTGTGACATTCTCAGTATCTGTCAGCTTGTTCTGATAGAAATACTCAGCTATGACCTGCGCAAGCATTGTCTTACCCGTACCTGTCTCACCTATGATGATGGTGTCGGCACTCAGGCGTATATCACGTGTCTCCTGTCGGGAACGAATGAAGCTATAGGTATCTACCACAGCCTTGAGTTGGGCTTTGACATCATCACGCCCAATGATCTGTTCGAGCGGATTGTACTCGTTCACAATCTCCTGTCCGCACCATTTGCAGTATTTGGCACTGGTACGGTTCTCTTTGAGGCAGTGTTTGCAAATCATGGTTGGTAACTAAATTGTGTTCTTGATTTGATGTTCAAAGTCCCAGATACGCAGTTTCCATGTCCAAACATCAGGCGGCGTGTGTCCAAGGAGAGATGGATGATACCAGACGAAAAGAAGTATGAGTACGAAGAACAGAATACTCCATGCTATGCAGTTGAGTACCCGCTCGTCGCTTGTGGCTTTAGCTTCCTTGACGGCATCATTGAGAAGTGCGAAGTTGGAGCCTTTGAACTTGAACGAATGAGTCTTGAAGGTGTGATAGAGCTGTTCTTGTAGAGCCTGGTCCTGGTCAATGTCGAACACCGCCTTCAACTGCTGTAACTGTTCGTCGCTTGTGTTGAATGCAGTGAACCAAGCCACCACGACATATACAATGCTCATCAGTATGCCTGCTGTTGTAAGCCAGTTGGGGAAATGGAAGCAACAGAAGTCAAGGATGCTGGCTGGAATAAGTGACGTGCAGGCTCCGACAATGGCCCATAGCGTACCAATCAGCACTCCGTGTCCACGGAAATAGCTGTAGAAGGCAAACATTGAGGCCATAGCCAATCCCACAGGAATGCACACATAATAGTAGAGATAGCTGTGGAAGAGACTGAAGTTATCTTGGAAGTGTATGCCGAAGATAGCCAACAATAATACCCATATTACAGCCAAGCCAAAGAACCCAAACATCCATAGACGCTTGCGCTTCTGACTGTGGTCCCACTCGGCCTTGCTCTGCTGTACCTTATTATTCATCTCTTCCTGCGCCTTGGCAAAACGCTTATAATGGATGTCGGCAGGATCACACTGTCCTATCAGCATCAGATAGTCCTCAATGCGATGCTCACGACTCATGGGTTCATCCCAACGTGCGTTGGGGTCTTCCTGATAGAACACAGACATCCACTGGCGCAATGCTCCACTACGCACCTCTTCACGCAAAGCCCTGCGGTCAATATCAACAACCTCCTCAGGATAGCGTATCTCCACCTCACCATCTTCCTCTGTGAAACGGTAAAGTGGATGTCCTCCCATGCCTACACAAAGCTTATATGCTGCTGTCTTAGCATCGTAGAAGCCCATGCGTTCACGGTTCTCCTTGCTATCTATGGGAAGGCACTCTTCAAGCAATTGAAGAGTATGTGTCCACTGATGGAGTGATGCATACTGATACAATCTGCCGCGTGGCTGAAGGTAGTCTGAGAGGACTTCCGTGAAATGGTCGTCGCTGAGGCGTTGACTCTGTATCAGCAATTTGGCCATCTGGGCTGCTACGAGAGGTTCAGTGTTAGCCTCACACAAATCGAAGGCAGCAGTACGATCCAGATTATATAAAATTGTATAGGCACGAGTACGTTCCGGCTGTCGGTGTTGTTCGCATATCACACGTATGCTCTCACACATAGCAACCTCACAATGGCGGTACATCCATGCCAGCAGCCTACCGTCGGTCAGAGCCTGCCATTCGGTCTCTGTGCGAGAGTCGCTACCATAGGCAGCCACAATCTCAGGAACAGTACTTGAGGGCGCTGAGGCGAGGAAAGGCATCTCGCTGTCTGTCTCATAGATAGCCTTCAATATGGCTGTGACATCAGCTGTGTCGGATGAGAAGTAGTCACGAATGCGGTTGATGTCGGCATCGCAGTGTGTCTCTATATATAAGAAGTAGGGATGCTGTCGATCCTTGAGCAGCACCAGATAGTCGGCTGAGTACTTAAGAAGCGTCAGACTTATGGAATGAAGGTCGGTGCAAGCCGTTCCCTTGACATCGTAGAAGGGGAACTTAGGATCCAGAGTGTAGATTGCACTCAACAGACCTGCCTGTGGCTGTTTGGGATAGCGATGCTCCACGATATCCGTGAGCATGACGGCCATCTTTGCATTGCCACATTCATCCAGCCATGAGCTGATGCGTTTGTTGTATAGAAAGCTGATGCCTATCTCCCGGTTGTCGTAGAGCAGGGGTACCAGTTCCTTCACATCGTGGGCAATAAGGTTGCGTTCAGCATCGAGGATGAAGGTCTTGTAACGCAGGTAGGCACTACTCTGATCTACCGCTACCTCATCGCCCTTGTACCATCGCTCTATTTCATTATATCCCCAACGACGTTTGGGATTGATACTGGTGAGGCCACGGATAAGCATGTTGACACGTGGTGGCACTTCCGACAGCTGTGGTATGCGTCCCTCCTGCTTCATGCGTATCATGTCGCGTTCATTGCGTCCGAATGGCATACGCTCCAACCAGATGTACAACAGCGTAATACCCAGCGAGTAGTAGTCGCTCTTATAGTTGATTTCCACCTCGCCATCGATGACATCGTCATACATCTCCGGTGCGGCAAAAGCAGGTGTACGTGCCTGAGTGGTACGTATCAGTTCATCGCGGTCATCAAAAGGTGTGGAGATTCCAAAGTCACCCAGTACCACCTCCTTATGAGCTTCATCGCGGAAGAAGAAATTGGCTGGCTTGATATCCTTGTGAATGATACCAGCATTGTGGCAACAAGCCACAGCGGCACCTGCCTGCAGGGCTATGGAACGGAAGCGTGTGAAGTTGCCATTGAGATGATACTCCTTGAGTGTACCACCCTGGAGATACTCCATCAGCTCATAGTCGCGTTCCTGACCACCGACGTATGTGCGACCGTATTCATAGACATGCATAACCATCTCCACATCGATGGAACATACCGACTGAAGAATGCGTTCATTGAAATGAAAGTTGGGGTAGTATATCTTCAGGACATACTTTGTTCCCTCACGTTCCACCAGATACACCTGCGCCTCACCGCTCTCCATAGGAAAGCGAGCGAGGCACTGATAAGGATAGCCATTGAGTTGGAACCAACTGCTGTCTGCTGCCACTTTATCAACGGAGGGCTTGCCCGGCTGAACGGTACCATCGCCTAGACCGCCTGAAGCCCTTATGACACGCATCCCCTGCTGACCGTCGGCACGGCTTGTTGAGTCTTCGGCTGACAGCGTGGTTTGTGTTGGCATCGCTGTCATTGTCTGGTCGCCATCAGAACTGGTGCTGTCAGGACGACTGGCTGTAATGTTCTGGGTCGTTTCGTCTATGCGTGCTGTTTTCTCAGTGTCTCTCATGTGTCAAGAGTGATGTGCTTGTTTGTCGTTCACAAGATTATTCTCTTCGTTTCCGCTCAGTATCACCCACTTTCCGCCTTGCTGGGGGCAGGCACAGCAGAGGGGACTGGCATGGAGTGCATTCTTATAGTTGCAACGCCATCCAAGTCGGCTTATGTGCGGCTTGCAAGCCATTGACTGGATACGTGCCTTCGCGGGATTGGGTTGCGCTGCCATTTCCATTTGGTCTAGCAGCTTCTGCAACTGCTGGCGCTTCTGCTCAATCCTTGTCTTAAGGTCATCCTTGGTAAGGTACGTCTTTGGCTCACTTTGTAATGGTACATCCACATAGATGTCATCGCCCAGATCCTGCAAGAGGGTCATCACCCTGTCACGCAGTTCACGAATACGCTCGCGGTTGGTAACTTCCTGTTTGCTTTCTATGGGTTTGGTGCGCCACAGCTGTTCCATCTCTTTCTCCAGTTGTCGGATTTCCTGAGCGTATGGTACATTCCATGCCTGTTCCTGTGCCATACGTGCACGGTCTGTTAATGGAGTGCCGCAATGCTCACAGAAACTGAAGTGTTCAACTGAATGGCATGTTGGACAGACGATACCCTTCCTTGGTGAACCGCATTCCTGGCAATAGTCATCTGTTACGGACATTGGAGCATAGCAGAAAGAGCATCTGTCTGTACCTATGTAGTTATGACACACCTCACAATAATCAAGACCCGCAGGCACATGCGACCCGCAATGAGGACAGACGATGTCGCGAAGTACCTGACCGCAATTCTCACAGAACATTGCCTGTGGGTCATTGACAGTACCACATTTTGGGCAGCGTTGTGCACCCATGAAATCCTGTTGCATCTGTTGCAACACTTTGGATGGTGCATTACTACTTGTCTGTCCGCTCGGACGAACTGCACTTGTCATTTGTGATGCTTGTACAGTTTGAGCATTGGGCATCGTTCTAAATGTTTGAATACCCTTCTGCTGCTGTTCCTGGGGTGTAGCCATAATTGTTTCTCAGCTGTCTGTTATCTATTCACAACGTTCAACTACCATATTGTCACGCGTTCTGCCTTGGGAACGAACATGGGGTCTTGCTCGGTGATACCAAAGGCTTCATACCAGGCATCAATATGTGGCAAGGCTCCGTTCACACGCCAGCGTCCTAGTGAGTGGGGGTCGCTCTTTGTGCGGCGTCGTATCTCCTCGTCGCGGATGTTGCCTGCCCACACGCCAGCGTATGCCAAGAAGAAACGCTGCTCTGGGGTGAAGCCGTCACGTTCTTTCAATGGATTGTCCTTGGTGGCATTCTGGAAAGCCTGGAATGCAACCATCAGTCCTCCGTGATCTGCCATATTCTCACCCAGAGTAAGGGTGCCGTTGGCATAGAGCGCAGGATCGGTGTCGTTGGCTGGCAAGACAACAATCTTGTTGAAGAAATCGCTCATCACAGCTGTGCGCTCCTCAAAACGACGGGTGTCTTCGGCTGTCCACCATTGACGCAGATTGCCGTCCTTGTCGTACTTGGCACCTTGGTCATCAAATCCGTGTGTCATCTCGTGTCCGATAACAACACCTATAGCACCATAGTTGAAAGCATCGTCGGCCTGCATATCGAAGAACGGGGGCTGAAGGATGCCTGCAGGGAAACATATTTCGTTGGTTGTTGGATTGTAGTAGGCATTGACTGTCTGGGGATACATGTACCACTCGGTGTTGTCCACAGGCTTGTTGAGCTTACGCAGCACCATGTCGTAATGCTCCCAGCGGTGAGCAGCCTTCACATTCTCCCAGTAGTTGCGTCCGAACTCCAATGCAGAGTAATCCTTCCACTTGTCGGGATAGCCAACTTTGACGATGAAAGCATCAAGCTTTTCATGTGCCACAGCCTTGGTACTATCGCTCATCCATTCCTGGGCATCAATGCGCTCACCAAGTGCAATCTGCAGATTGTGCACCAGCTGTTCCATACGTTCCTTGGCCTCAGCTGGGAAATACTTCTCCGCGTAAAGTTGTCCGACAGCCTCACCTAGTGCCATCTCCACTGACGCCACAGCACGTTTCCAACGTGGACGGTCTTCCTCCTTGCCACTCATGACGGTGCCGTAGAATCCGAAGTTGGTGGCTCTCATCTCGTCATCGAGGAAGCCCGCGGCTGCATTGATAAGTTGCCAGCTGACATAGTCTTGCAGCGTCTCCAGGGCAGTTTCATTCCAGATGGCTTCAACCTCATGCAGGGTCTCTGGCTGCCCAACAGTAACCTCCTTAACAGCTTGCATACCCAGTTGTGCAAAGTATTCTTTCCAGTTGATACCAGGAAAAGCGTTTATCAGACTGTCCAATGACATTCGATTATAGTTCTTCTCAGGATCGCGCATCTCTGCCTTCGAGCGTGTGGCCTTTGCCAACCTTTCCTCCAATGCGAAGACAGCCTCTGCACGAGTGGCTGTCTCAACCGTATCTCGTCCTATGCCGCAACGCACGAAGCGGTTAGCTATGAATGCACGGTAGGCATCGCGAATCTTGGTTGTGGCAGGGTCGGTATCAAGATAGTATTCCTTTTCACCCATGAGCAAACCGCTGCTGTAGATGTGTACAAGGTTCTTCTTGCTGTCCTTGATGTCGGCATCAATATATATTCCAAACAGGCCGCCTACACCGTCAATCTGTAAGTTGCTGTAGAGACGGAACAGCTGATCGCGGTCGCTGCAGCTGGCAATGCGTCTCAGGTCTTCCTCAATTGGATAGATACCTTGCTTGTTGAGGCTCACGCTGTCCATAGCACTGTTGTACATGGCTGCAATCTTCTCTGCATTGCTGCCTTCCTCATGCTGCTGTGCAGCGATGTCTAGGATGAGGCTCTGCAGCTGCTCTGTTGTGTTTTCATTCAGTGCGTCGAATGAGCCGTAGCGACTATACTCGGGCTTCAAGGGATTGGCTGCCATCCATCCTCCGCAGGCATACTGATAGAAGTCTGTGCCAGGCTTAGCTGTCTGGTCGAGGTTGTCCAATGAGATGCCAGTCTGCTGTTTGGGTTGACAGGCAGCAATCAATGGTGCTGCCAATAGCATGATGTAATGTTTGGGGGTCATTATTAATTGATGTTTGTTGTTAACTCTTCACTGGCTGTGAGCCATTCCTCTTCGGCTTTTTCCAGTTGTTGTTTTAAGCGTGAGTGACGTTCATAGAGTGAGGTGTCGGAGGCTCCTTGGGGAGTAGCCATCTGCTGTTCAAGAATCTTGATGGCAGCCTCAAGCTCTGTCATGGCGGCTTCGGCCTCGGCCACAGCCTTCTCTAACTGACGGCGCTTGCGGGCTACGGCTTTCTGCTCTGCCCAGCTGAGTCCCTTGTTGGCTTCAGGCTTTGGGGCTGGCTCCGTTGACTTGATGGCAGGCGCAGGCTCTGTGGCAGGTATGGTGGCTAATGTGTGCTGTATTAGCCAGTCGTAGATGCCTCCGATGTGTTCTCTTACTCTTCCTTGACCGAAAGCATAAACCTTGGATACTAGGCCATCAAGGAACTGGCGGTCGTGGCTTACTACGATAACAGTGCCATCGAAGGCTGCTATAGCTTCTTTCAATACATCCTTGGAACGCATGTCCAGGTGGTTTGTGGGTTCATCAAGTATTAGGAAATTGACTGGTTGCAACAGCAACTTTATCATTGCTAGCCTGGTTCGTTCACCACCTGACAGCACCTTCACTTTCTTGTCAGAAGCCTCACCGCCAAACATGAATGCCCCCAGGATGTCGCGTATGCGAAGTCTAATGTCACCACGTGCCTCACGGTCGATGGTTTCAAAAACCGTCAGTTCGGGATCCAATAGCTGTGCTTGGTTCTGGGCGAAGTATCCTATCTGTACGTTATGGCCTACCTTCAGCGAACCCTCAAAGGGTATTTCGCCTAAAATGCACTTCACCAGTGTTGACTTGCCCTCACCATTTCGTCCGACAAAAGCGACCTTTTCGCCGCGTCGAATGGTTAGGTTTACATTGGAGATGACATAGGATGTGGGCTGGTAGCTCTTGCTTAGTTCCTCCACTATCAGCGGAAAATCGCCGCTGCGCTGGCAAGGAGGGAACTTAAGGTGAAGGGCCGAATTGTCTACCTCATCCACCTCTATCGGCACTATTCGTGCCAGCTGTTTGATGCGTTCCTGTACCTGCACGGCCTTGGTGGGCTTGTAGCGGAACTTCTCAATGAAATCCTTGAGGGCAGCTATCTCACGCTGCTGGTTCTCGTAGGCTCGCAGCTGCTGCTCGCGCCGTTCTGCCCTGAGCTGTACATATTTATTATAGCTCACCTTGTAATCCCATACTCGTCCGCAAGTGATTTCAAGTGTGCGGTTGGTGACGTTGTTTATAAATGCGCGGTCGTGACTCACCAGCACCACAGCAGCAGCCCGCTGCTGCAGGTATTGTTCCAGCCACTGTATGCTCTCAATGTCGAGATGGTTGGTCGGCTCATCCAGAAGCAGCACATCTGGTTTCTGCAATAACAGTTTGGCCAGCTCTATACGCATGCGCCAACCTCCAGACAGTTCGCTTGTAGGACGGTTTAGCTCACTCCGTTCAAAACCCAAGCCTGTCAGAGTGCGTTCAACCTCGGCGTGGAAGTTCAGCCCTCCCATCATCTGGAAATGCTCCTCTGCACGTGTATAGCGTTCCACCAGAGTCATATAGTCTTCGCTGTCGTAGTCCTCGCGTTCAGCCATTTCCCGCCCCATCCGCTCAATTTCTTCTTGCTGTTCGCGTATGTGCTCAAAAGCCAGCAACGCTTCTTCCATCACAGTGCGCCCGCCCTGTAGTTCCATAACCTGTGGCAGATAGGCTATCGTAGTGCTTCGTGCAGAACTGACGCTACCAGAGGTGGGTTGCTGCTGACCTGCAATAATCTTGAGCATAGTACTCTTGCCTGCGCCGTTCTTACCCGTAAGGGCTATACGGTCGCGGTCACCGATTATGAAACTCACATCCGTAAACAAGGGACGAGCTGCAAACTCAACCGACAGGTTCTCAACAGATACCATCTTAGCTTTATTACTCTGTTTTCTTGTTGCTCTGTTAGAGCTTGCAAAGATAACTATTATCTACGGAATAGCATCGCAGATTACCTGTAAATATCTGTTCCCGCACTTAAATAACTTGTTTTCCTCCTCAACCTTTGCGTGGTTATTGCACAGCCCACTCATCCTCATTGTCCTGTGCAGTTCTCTTTATTGCCTCATCATGCCCTGTGAGGGCTGCAAAGGGTGCAAACTGGGCAGCACGGTCACGCATGGACATGCGAGGATGCCTTGCCGAGGTGTGATGCGGCAAATTAATTATATCATCGTATGATTCGTCATTCATCATTCGTCATTCATCATTCGTCATTCGTCATTCGTCATTCATCATTCTCACGCCTTGTGTCCACCTATTTGAGCGTTACGTTCCTTGGCTGTAGCTCCCTCGGTGTAGCTAGTGGCGCGCAGTATTGAATTCTTACCGAAGCGTTCCTTGATTGCCAGTTGAGCAGCCTGCAAACGGCGTTCCTTGGCCAAAGCTTTCTCCAGAGCCTGTCGTTGCCGTTCCAGGGCCTTGTAGTCGGTGAAGAGATCTAGTTGGGCTGGTTTCAGGGACGTCTGAACCTTCGATTCAGGAACGACACGATTGCTGACAAGCGTGATTCGGCGAATTAAAAGGTCAGGGTTGGTGATGCTATCGTACAGACGCATGAAAGCCTCTGTGATTAATGATGTCGAAGAGGTGGGACACTTCAGGTTCTCTGTTCCGTGAACATATTTTGGAACAGTACGTCCATAGTGGTCGGTAGTGATAGGTCCTGCGTATCGCGCCCTGCGGGCTGGGTCGCTAAGGTTGGTGGTATCGTAGTTGATGGTAAGTACCAACTGGTCTGTCACTAGCTTCCTGGCAAAAAGACTCAGAGATAGGGCATCAGCCATCTCAAGCACCACTATCCTGGCCTTATCCCACTCGTAAGGCTGCTGAAGTACCTGACTCCTACTGAACGAGTTCGTTTCTGGCTTGTAGGATTTCACTTCGTCTATGGTGCATGGTTCCCATCCCCATGCATGGTCAATGAGCAGCTCGGCATTTACTCCAAACAGGTTATAGAATAGTTCCTCGTTCTGTAGAGACTTACGTGCTATCTGCCCCATAGTGGTGATGCCATACGAGGCGAGTTTCTCGGATATGCCGCGTCCCACGCGCCAGAAACTGGTCAGGGGACGGTGGTTCCACAGCAAGCGTCGGTAGCTCATCTCGTCAAGTTCTGCGATGCGCACACCGTCCTTGTCTGGCTGCACATGTTTCGCTACAATATCCATAGCCACTTTGGCCAAATACATATTAGTGCCAATGCCTGCTGTGGCGGTGATGCCTGTAGTGGCAAGCACATCGCGTATCATACGAATTGTCAGCTCATGTGCTGTCATCTTGTAGGTTCCGAGGTAGGATGTGACATCCATGAATACTTCGTCAATGCTGTAAACATGGATGTCCTCGGCTGCAACATATTTCAGATAGACCTGATAGACACGAGTGCTGACATCAATGTAGTGGGCCATACGTGGCGGAGCTATGATATAGTCAAGCTCCCAGTCGGGATGTGCCTTGAGGGACGGAGCGTCTGCCGACCTGCCTGTAAAACGCCATCCTGCTTGCCGGCAACGCTCATAATTCACCTCACGTACGCGCTGCACCACCTCAAACAACCTTGCCCTTCCGCCTATTCCATAAGCCTTCAGAGAAGGCGAAACAGCCAGACAGATGGTCTTATCTGTCCGGCTTTTGTCGGCTACCACGAGATTGGTGGTTAGAGGGTCCAATCCTCTGTCAACGCATTCAACCGATGCGTAGAACGACTTCAGATCTATGGCAACGTAGGTGCGATTCGTCATCCATCCTACTCTACTACTGTTGCAGCAGGTCGAGCTGGTTGTGGCTCCTCGAAGGCCATGCGTGCACCTAAGAAGATTTTCTCCACACGATCCACCGTCTTGCGACGGAACTTACCGCTGCGAGGATAGAGCTTAGTGCCTTTCTTATTGATGGCTTCTCGGTCCGTGATCCACTCCTCGGCACGATAGTGTTCACCGCCATTGCCCTCCTGGTCAAAACCATAGAGATAGCTTATCTGGGTAATGGTTAGAGTGACCTTGCTGTCGGGAGTGCATTGTGCGGAAATCAGATAGCGGAAATAGGTGTGGTCCCAATTGAGGAAACGCTTCTTAAAGGTCATGATCTCCTCAACCTTAGCTACAACCTCACCAGTTGATGGCTCCTGGCTGACCATACGGGTACGGATGTCCTGTCGTGCATCTGCCATCAGCTGACGGATATAGGCATTCATCACACCGTATATTTCTGTCTGACTCTTACCCGGTACAGAGAACGTCTGGGTGAAGGTCACCACACCGTTCACCTCCGGCACAGCACCAGCCAGATACTTCGGGTCTTCATTGCCTGCGAAAGCTAGAAGTGGCAGAAAGAAGAGGAAAAGAGAAAGAGAACGTAGATACTTCTGATAATTGGAAAGCAAATGGCTCATAGTTTTAATGAATATGATTATTACTTGATGAAGATGCCTATTCATACCTGATGGCCTCGATGGGATCCATACGGGCTGCCTTCTGAGCGGGGAAGTAGCCGAATACGACACCGATTAGCACACAAACAGCAAAGCTGACGATGACGCTCCATGCTGGGATGACGGCAGGGTAGCCAACGATGGCATTGCACCCCCATGTGAGGAGGCCTCCAAATAACACACCGAGAACGCCACCTGTCAAGCTGATGAGAATAGATTCAATGAGGAACTGATTGCTGATGTCAAGACCGCGAGCACCCACACTCATACGTAGGCCAATCTCCTTTGTACGCTCAGTAACACTCACAAGCATGATGTTCATGATGCCGATACCAGCTACCAGCAAAGAGAATCCAGCTGCAACCACAAGGATTATAGTGATTGTGTCCATAGTCGATGACATGGTTTCCATCATCTCCTGTTGAGAACGTATGGTGAAGTCATCGTCGGCATCGTCCTTGAGCTTATGATTACGGCGAAGAATGGCTGTGAGGTCTTCTATTGCCTCGTCTGAGAGTTCCTCTGTCACAGCAGAGCATACGATGCTGGAGAAGAACGTCTGGGCAGCTATACGTTTCATCACTGTGGTGTAGGGAGCTATGATGAGGTTGTCCTGATCCATACCCCAGCTGTTGTAGCCCTTGCTCTTTAGTACGCCTACTATGCGAAACGGAATGCTCTTGAAGCGTATGGTCTTACCAATAGGATCCTGTCCTCCGGGGAACAGCTCGTCAACTACGGTCTTGCCCACCACGCACACCTTGGCACTCTTCTTAACATCCTCTTCGGTGAAGCATGTACCTTCCTCTATTGTCCATTGCTTGATGCTCAAGTAGTCAGGACTCTCGCCATAACAACTAGTGTTGGTATTGTTTGCACCGTTGATTACCTGACCTGACGCAGAGACTTCGGGACTCACCTTAGTCACGAACTTGGCCTCGGAGAGTATGCTCTGGTAGTCGGCCATTTTCAGGGTCTGCATTGACGATGGATCTTGTCGGACACCACCACGCATGTCAGCGCCCGGACGTATGGTCAGCAGGTTGGTACCCCATGTTGACAACTCCTTTCTTACGCTCTCCTTGGAACCCTGTCCAATAGCCATCATCACTATCACAGCTGCCACACCGATGATGATGCCCAGCATGGAAAGGATTGAACGTGCCTTATTGCTGAGAATGGCCTTCATGGCCACTTTAAGTAGATTTGAAAAACTCATAATTCACAAATTAATCATCTTGTGGAGCTGGCAGTGCAGCCAGCGCATCTGCGGCAGAGAGAATATTCTGGTTATAGACGTCCTCACGTATCTTGCCGTCACGCAGAACTATGTTGCGGGAACTGTACTGTGCTATCTCCGGGTTGTGGGTCACGAAGATGATGGTGCGCCCCTCAGCATGAAGCTTCTGGAAGAGTACCAGCACCTCGTAGGATGTACGGGTGTCTAGATTACCTGTGGCCTCGTCTGCTAATATAACTGCCGGGTTGTTTACTAGAGCACGAGCTATAGCTACACGCTGCATCTGTCCACCACTCATCTGGTTGCTCTTATGCTCCAGACGGTCACCGAGACCTACGGCCTGCAGAGCTGCGATGGCAGCTTCACGTCGCTGACGTGTGCTGTAATCCTTATTGTACATCAGAGGCAGTTCAACATTTTCAACAGCTGTTGTCTTGGCCAACAGGTTGTAGTTCTGAAACACGAAGCCTATCTTGCGATTGCGCAGACGTGCACGCTGGCTGCGACGCATGGAGCGCACAGGCGTTCCGTCAAGCAGATACTCACCACTGGTTGGAGTGTCAAGACATCCCAACTGGTTGAGCAAGGTACTCTTGCCACTACCAGATGTTCCCATGATAGTGACAAACTCGCCTTCATAAATCTTGAACGAAACACCTCGCAGAGCATGAACGGTCTCGGAGCCTACCTGAAAGTTGCGTCGCACATTCTGAAGCTCGATGACTACTTTCTTATCCATCCGTTATTTCTTCTTATTGTTACTGCCTGGTCTCTTTGGCATGAATGGATTACTGTTCTCCTGTGCAGTTTCTTCCTCTACTTCACCGAACACCATGTCGGCCAGAACCTCAGTACCTGCATCTATACCGCTTACAATCTCAGTCAGAGTTCCATTAGTTACACCAATCTCTACTGGTATAGCCTTGAACACTTTTCCCTTGCGAACCCACAGCTTATTGGGAGCGTCAGAACCCTCAATGGACTCATCCTCAGCTATCAAAGCTTCATTGGGAGAGAAACGCAGAGCCTTGGCAGCAACTGTCAATACATTATTTTTCTCTAGTGTGAAGATTGTTACATTAGCCGTAAGGCCAGGCTTAAGCTTGAGGTCTGCATTTGGGGCAGAGATAACAACCTCATAGGTTACCACATTGCTTTCTGTCGTCGGTTGTTGACGCACCTGTGTTACAGCACCCTGGAACACATCGTCGGGGAAGGCATCGACCGTGAATGACACACGCTGCCCCTCACGTACATCACCTATGTCAGCCTCGTCTATATCGGCTATCACTCGCATATCTGTTAGGTCCTGTGCTATGGTGAAGAGGGTTGGGGTTGAGAATGAAGCTGCAACTGTCTGACCTTCTTCCACGGCCTTTGACAGCACCACGCCGTTTATAGGTGAGGTGATTGTTGCATAGCCAAGATTGGTCTCAGCACGCTTCACACTCTGACGGGCTGTTGTGACCTGCTGCTGCGCCTGCACATAGCTCAGACGTGCCTGTTCAAAGTCGTTAGCTGAGATTAGTCCTTTGTCATAGAGCTGCTTATATCGATTGTAGTTAGCCTCCTGATATTGCAATGAACTCTGTGCGCTGGTCAGGTTTGCACGGCTTGTCTCAAGCTCACTGATGAGGTTAGTTCTGTCAAGTTCTGCTATCACCTGTCCGGCTGTTACCACGCTGTTGTAGTCAACATAGATGTGGCTCACTATACCACTGACCTGTGTACCAACCTCCACGCTGGTGACAGGCTCAATGGTGCCTGTGGCGGTGACTGATGTTGAGATGTTGCCGCGTTCAACCTTTGTTGTTTCGTATGCGGTTTCTGGCTTGGATGAGCATGCAGTAAGCAGTACAGCAGCTGTAGCCATACATGTTATAGTAGTAATCCTTTTCATTATGATATGTTGATTATTTTATTCATCAAAAACTCATCTGTCCACCTTCATAGAAGCGGAGGAGCTGAACGTTAAGTACAGTGGTATATTTGCTTTGGAGCTTGTTCTGCTGTGCTTGCAACAGGTTGTCGCGAGCCTGTAGCAGGTCAACGATGTTCTTCAAGCCAGCTTGGAACTGTTCATTTATGAGTTCATAGTTCGTCTCTTGGCTCTGTACAGCTGTGCGGGCAGCAAGGAAACGCTGCTGTGCTGACGAAGCTTGCAGCCACAGGTTCTCAATGGTGCTACCGAGAGCTATCTGCTTGTCAAGAATATCAAGGGCGGCAGAGGTCTGCTGAAGTTTGGCCTTCTCAACAGAAGTCTTGTTACGCCTGTTGTCGAAGATTGGCACACTCACACTCAGACCTATGCTGGCATTAAGGTTCTGTTTGAGCTGAGTACCATAACTGTCATCGGATGCGCTGTAGTGGCTATCGCCAACGCCAGCATTCAAGCCAATGGTGGGATAGTAGCCGCGACGAGCTATGTCAAGTTGCAGATTGGCTGCATCGGCTTGTAATTGTGCGGCTTGTATCTCAGGACGAGTTAGCAGGGCTGCTTCGTAGATAGCAGTCTTATCCGGCACGGGATTCAGTGCCGCTTCATCCTCTAGCTCTGTTTCTGCAATATCGAAAGGTTCATTGATGTCGAGTTGCAGCAGTTCTTTGAGCTGACGCTTGTACGATGCCACCTGCGTCTGGCTGTTGACCACATCATACTCGGCTTGAGCCAACTGTGATTCCAACTGTGCAACATCGGCTCTTGACAAATCGCCCACATCATAGCGTTCCTGTCCGCGATTTAATTGCTTGCGAGCAGTCTCTGCCAGCTTCTCGTTGACACGTTCTGCTTCAACGGAATACAAAATCTGGACATACAGCTGTGCTATCTGCTCCTGAATACTGTTCAGGCTCTGTGCTGTAGAAGTCTCAGCAATACGTGCCTGCAGCTTCTGTTGCTCTATGGTCTTACGATTTATGCCTCCGTCCCATAGTGTCCAATTGGCATTGAGGCCGTAAGAGCCGTTCTCTGTCACTCTGTTGTCTGTGTTTACCACCATACCGTTCTGTGTCATAGAGACTGTCTCCTGAAACGGTCTGTAACCTACTGTCTGACTCATGGATGCCGAAAGGGTTGGGAACAGAGCGGCCCTGGCTTGTAGCAATGATTGTTCAGCTTCTTGCTCACTGATGCGGCTCTTTTGAACCTGAATATTGTGTTCTGATGCGTGTTGTAAGCATTGTTCCAACGTCCATGCCGACTGTGCAGCCGCTGATGAGGCGTAGGCCAATGCGAGGGAAAAGAGAATTGCTGCGTGTTTCATTAAATTAAATATGTGCGTACTGATTTCTTTTATGTTAGTTCAAATACTCTATATCTTTGCAAAGGTAGTCACAAATCACAACCTTTGACACTACAATTATGGGAAAGTTTATTCACATTAAGGCTGTTTAACTTTTAATTGCACATTTATTGACATACCTTTGCAGTGAACAAAACACAGCACTGTAAAATCTATACAAAATGAGCGACGGAAATTTCAACAGAGCATTGCTGCCCCACACTCCTTATGCCAGCGGGCTTAAAGTAGGCAAAGCGCAAGAACGTACCCACGCCCTAAAGGCATTCAAGCTATGGCTGGCTGCTTACAACACCAATCTGAGTACAGAGGAAATAGAACAGCAATGCAATAGCTTTGCAGCTAGACTAAGAGAAGTTGAGATTTGACAAACTGAAAATCTCAACTTCCTATTCATATAAGTAGGTATTCACAATTATTTTACACTATTTATTCCCTGTAGGTGTTTTCATGCCTGATGTCACTCTTTGTCGCATCTTTTCCTTTTCTCCTCAGTCACAGAGCCCGCTCTGCTCCTTCGGAGGAAAAGAAAAACCTGCATCCAAATAGTTGCCATCATACATTAAACTAATTATGAACACCTACTTATTAAGCCAGTTCAAGCTTGAATGTCTTGCCAAGGGTAATGAGAGCTGGGTTCTGATTGCAGAAGCTGATAAGCTGATCACGCTTGTTATACACTCTTACACTTTGTGTCTTTTCAACCACAGTGAACGCTAACGTCAAATTGTTGTTAGACAGCTCTTTTTGCAAGAATGGTTCAAGCCGCGATTGAAGTTCACGCATTTGGCGTGCCAACTCTTCATTTTCGAGGCTTATATGTGCCACAGGCTTGCCTTCACGTTCCTGAAGTTCGGGTTGCATGATACGCATACACTGCGCAAGAGCAGTCTCTGCCTGAGGCATGGAATTGATAAACTCCTGCCATTTTATTTTGAGGCTGCCAGCATCTACAGGTTTGTTTAAATGTGTGATGGCAAGTTCTGAAGAAGGCTGTTGTTGAGAGGGCTGGGCGGCTGTAGCATCGGCAGATGTAGAAGTTGTCTCTGGCTTGAGCCTGATAGATGGCGACAGCGAACCTAGTTTCACCGTACGCAGCTTTTTGACAGGTTCTTGAGCCATTGAAGCCGGCATTTGTTGAGCGGACGGAGCTTCAGATGCCGTAGCAGAATTAGCAGGAACTGATGTTGCAGGAACTGGTGACTGTGATGGGGTAGCCTTCCCGGCAGCTACTGCCGAGGGCTTACGGAATATGGGTTTAAGATGCACTGTGGGGCGACGCCCCGCGCTCACATCGTCATCGTTCACAGCCTGCGTACACTCAATCAGTGTCAACTCCACCTGCAAACGTTTATTCCGACTCGTACGAAGCGATACTTCACATTGATTGCACAATCGTATGGCACGGTACAACCATTGTGGACGGCATCTCTGTGCCTGTTCGGCATAGCGACTTCGTATATTGTCGGCTGCATCGAAAAGTACTGTTGTAGCTGCGTCTCGTGCCATAAGCAGGTCACGCAAGTGTAGAGCCAATCCACTGATGAACGGCGCTCCCTCAAATCCTTGCTGCAATACTTCATTATATAGCAACATGTTCTGAGTGATATCACCATTTAACATAGCATCCACCATGCGGAAATAGTATTCATAGTCTATGATGCCAAGGTTTTCTATCACCCGCTGATATGTAAGGTCTCCACCGGTGAAGCTCACAGCCTGATCAAAGATGGAGAGAGCATCACGCATACCGCCATCAGCTTTTTGTGCTATCACAGCCAAGGCTGCGGGTTCAGCAGAATAGCCCTCTTGTAATGCGACAGATGCGAGATGGTCAATGATGCCTTGAAGTGTCATACGCTGAAAGTCGAATACTTGACAGCGGGAAATGATGGTGGGCAAAATCTTGTGCTTCTCTGTAGTTGCCAGGATGAAGATAGCATGTGCCGGCGGTTCCTCAAGAGTCTTGAGGAAAGCGTTGAAGGCTTGGGAAGAGAGCATGTGCACCTCGTCTATAATAAACACCTTATATCGTCCTATCTGAGGCGGTATGCGAACCTGTTCGATGAGGTCGCGGATGTTATCCACAGAGTTGTTGGAAGCGGCATCCAACTCAATGATATTGAGCGAGCGGTTCTCGCTGAACGCCTTACACGACTCACATTGTCCACAAGCCTCACCCTCTGGAGTGGGTGTGAGACAGTTTATGGTCTTGGCAAAGATGCGTGCACAAGTGGTTTTTCCCACACCACGTGGACCGCAAAAGAGATAGGCATGTGCCAGCTTACCTGAGGCAATGGCGTTCTTCAGCGTGGAGCAGATGGATGACTGACCTACCACGCTGTCAAATGTCATTGGGCGGTACTTGCGTGCTGAAACTATGAATTCTGACATAAGGTTATTAGTGATTTGCGGTGCAAAGATAAGCCAAAAATGAGTTGAATTGCTAAATTAGGCAAAAAAAGTAAGTCAGAATTACATCCTTTGACGGCTTTTAACTACTTTCGCAGCAGGAAAACAAAACATTTGCACCTTTATATATAATGGCATCCAAAATTCGCTTATTCTGGCAATTCATTGCCCTACACAAATATGCCGTCACCATTCTTCTGTTTCTAATGTGGATGACGTTCATTGACGACAACAGTTTTCTGGTGAACTACCAACGCCACAGCGAGATACAAGATCTTCAGGAGAAGATTGATGACTATCAGCAGCAATATCAAATCTATAGCCATCAGGTAGAGCTATTGGAAAATGACCCTGCTGCTATCGAGAAGAAGGCGCGTGAGCAGTACTATATGCAGCGAGCCAACGAGGATGTATTTGTAATTCAGCATACAGGCGGCGAAATGGCTGCTACACAGCAATGAACCGTCTCACCCCTACTCAAAACACTATTTTCATTTCAGGAGCTGTAATGTTGATAGCCGGAGCTGTCATCCACCTGCCCTATCCTATTTTAGGATTAACAGTCTTTGCTATTGGTTCTGTTGCCTTTGGTACTATGCAGATGCTACAACGCTATGAAGGACGAAACTTCGTCATCAACCGCCTGCGTCGTCAGCAAATGCTGGGTGCAACAGCCTTTATGATAGCTGCATGCCTGATGTGCATGAACACATTTCGCATAGGATTTGCCCAAGGCAATGAATGGGTCGTAGCAATGTCTATTGGTTGCGTCCTGGAACTATACACTGCACTGCGTCTGCCAGCCGAGTTGGAAAAAGAAAAGAAATAAGTGAACTTATGACAATTCTGCTCTACCGAATATATCAGATTATTATCTCGCCACTGCTGCTATTAGCCACAGGGTTGACAGCCATAACTGTTATCATTGGCTGTACTGTTGGCAATGCAGCTTTCTGGAGTTATCATCCGGGGCGCTTGTGGTCGAAAGTCATGATAAGATTGCTTTTATTGCCTGTAAAAATTGAAGGACTTGAAAACATCAAGCAAGGACAGAGCTACGTGATGATTGCCAACCACCAGGGTTCTTTCGACATATTTCTCATATATGGATATCTGGGACGCAGCTTCAAGTGGATGATGAAACAGTCGCTGCGCAATATCCCGCTAGTAGGTAAGGCTTGTGAGAGTTCCGGCTTCATATTCGTGGATAAACGTGGACCAAAGAAGATACAAGAAACCTACGACCGTGCACGCAACATATTGAAACACGGAACGTCCGTGGTGGTATTCCCTGAAGGTGCACGTACTTGGGACGGCAAGATGCAACCGTTCAAGCGTGGAGCCTTCCAGCTTGCTGAAGAGCTACAGCTCCCCTTGTTGCCAATGACTATTCAAGGTTCTTATGAAGTGCTGTCGCGTTCTCGCGGTTTCAATTTTGTCAATTGGCATCCGCTACGTTTGATTATCCACCCTGCAATTCCACCATGTCCTCGTACCGCGACATCTGAACGAGAACTGATGGAGAAGGCCACAGAGATTATCAGCTCTTCTCTATCCAAAAGCTAACAGCATCAAAATGAAAGTTATCTCGTCCGTAACATCCTAACGACATAAAGAAATCGTCAATCGACAAATAATTAAATTCATTATGCGATATATAGCCCCAATCTTCCTGTCATGTCTGCTTTGCGCCTCATGCTCTGAGACACTCAACCTGCAGGGTTCTACCTCACTATCCGAGCTGGAGAACCGCACATTGCACTTGAAGGTGTTTGATGGCAATGATTTCCACAGCATTGACTCAGCCAGAGTGGTACATGGTAAGTTCGGTTTCCGGGCTGAAGTGGATTCTGCCATCCAAGTACGTCTCTTCGTTGATAATGATCCACGTGCCATCATGCCCATTTTGCTTGATGGCAGTCAGATAAATGTGATAATCAACGAGAATGAACAAAAGGTGGAAGGCTCAGACATTAACGACAGTTTGCAGAATTTCATCGCACAGTTCTCAGACATACGCCGACGCTTCCTTATGTTGCCACGCTTTGAAGCACAACTCATTCTTCAAGGTGTGGATCCTACCGAAGCAAGTGCCCGACTTCTCGATGAACAGGTAGCCATCAATAATGCACACGAGAAACTTGTGATGCCCTTTATTCGCCGTCACATGAACGATGTGCTAGGTTCCGCAGCTTTCATGATTGTTACAGCTGAGATGGAAGCTCCGATGCTCACTCCCTGGATAGAACAAATCATCACTTTTGCATCGCCAAAGTTCCTTTCAGACCCCTACGTGAGGGAATTCATTCGTATGGCAAAGGAGAACAGCCAGAGGGATATCATTCGATAACGGAAGCTTATACCGGCAGAGCTTTAAGCTCTATCAGTCCTCTTCGCGTTAGTCCGAGCCGTAGATGATGGAATGAAGTTTTGCTGTCATATACGGCTCTGACTATAAGATGTACATAGTAAACCTTTTCGGCTTGAAGGCTCTTCACATTGTCTGCACCCTGAAAGTCGTAAACAGTGGTGTGGCTGCTATCCATGCGACGCAGGAATTCGCGGAGGTTAATGCGGATAATCTCGTTCACACCCGACAAAGGGTAGTGACTGAGTGAAGCCAGACGATGCTTGTACAAAGCAAGTCGCTGACGATAGATGAGAACACTCTCGCTTATTGCCGAGTTGCCTGCCTCAAGAGTTGATGTGCGTCCTCGAAGAGCCTTCACCTCAGCAGGTAAATCCTTATGTCTAACAAAACTGGTGCCTGTCTTGCGCCATCCAATGCGCTCGCCGCGAAATGCCAGATTTGTTTTGTAATCAAAGAACTTGCTGCCTGCTTTGGTTGCAAACCATTGCTGTCCAAGACCCTTTATGCGATCCTTGAACATATATGATATGGTAAGGGCAACGAACAGTTCAACGGTGAAATTGCCAAACGACTGCTGGAAGCTGAAACTTATGATAGTTGCGAACACCATGCTCAGACCCGCCACCAGCATGAAGAATAGCTGTTGCAAATAGAACGTGTTGTTGTGTTCATGAACCAGTATGTATAAATCGCTTTCCACATACTTCTTCAACTGACCGGCACGATGCAGGAACATACGATTAACCTTGTCCATGCCTTCTCGTGGAAGCTGGTAGCCTTGACCGCGTTCATATTCCAGCTCTCTTTCCATCCACTTATTTATCTCGTCGCGTTCCTGTTCCTGAGCATTTCGGAGTAGGGTAATTACCTTAGTGCAAGCCACACGACTTATGTATTCATCGCCCAGGCGGAATATTGTTCGGAGGTCTGATGGGAGGCTATCGAGACCAGTCTGTTCTGGCAGCTGACGATAGGTCGTAAGAACGGATGAAAGTTGGCTCAGGAGCTTACCGGCAGATATGTCTGCGTCACGGATGGCACTGCGGGTAATGTTGCAGAACATCTTTACTTGGTGTTCATACATCTGACAGTGTCTTGCTGTCTGCGACTCAACAACAAGCTTGCACCATTTGGTGAGCCGGCGCAGAGGTAGCTGTTCGGGGTCGGCAAGTTCAGACAGACTAAACACAGGCGTAATAATCCTGACCATAGACCGCACATCACGGTAAACGGTAGCCTTCGGGTATGTCTCCGAGTTGAGGTACAAGGCATCAGGGAAGAAGAACCACGCATCCAAAATCATGGTATTGGTGTCGGCAGAAGCCGATGCCGCACCATAGCCGACCTTTAATTCCAGAGTGTAGCGATCGTGTATCTTACCCTGTAAGTCGAACATTATGAGAAGCTCTGATATAGTTCTTCTGGCTTCAGCTCAACTACTTCTCCATCTCGTTCAACAACCAAAGTGGTGTTGAAGAGACGGGCTTTATCCACAAGACGCTGTTGAGCCAGATGAATCCCCTCATCTATCTTTTGCTGCATTTCAGCTATTTCAAGTTCATTCATGGCTTTCAGGTTGGTTATATTTGCTGATGAAGGCTTCATACTTCGCCACGTTCTCAACTGTTATACGCTCGTTCTTAGAGCCGTATGCAATCTTCTCGGCAGGACAGGTGGAGTTGTCATAGAGAGTCCAGTAGTCACATACTGGTGTGTAGAGTTGGAAGAAATTGATCAGACCTGCATCGTAGCGTCTGAGAACGACGTTGGTTGGGATGTTGTGGCCACCTTCACTCACACGCTTTGCCACTCTGGCCACGGCCTGTTCAGGCGAACTGAGCGAGAAGAAAAGCAAGGTTACGAAGTAGCCGCGTTTTTGCGCCCGTTGTATGAGGTTAACATACGAACGCGTAGCCAATGTAGTCTCAAATGCAAACGTAACTCCTTCCTTCAACAGATGGAGAATTCGTTCAATCATCAAGCGTCCGGCCTGTATGGCTACACCTTCGGGATTGAAGGGAGATAGGCCTTTGGCTATCTCGTCGGCGTTGACAAATTCATGGCAGTTCAGCATCTCGGGAAGCACTGTAAACGAGGCCGTTGTCTTGCCCGCTCCGTTGCATCCCGCAATGATGTAAAGCTTCAGTTTTTCTTTATCTTTCTCTTTATCAGCCATCGGTATAATTGCAATAATAGAAGTGAGTGTGTCTGAATATCTCTGCAAAGGTATAAATTATTTGTCTTGTATAATCATTTACCCAGCACTTTTTCAACAATCGTCATTCAACAATTAAGCTTTTTGCGATACTGAAATATCGTAACGATTGCCTGCTCAATCAGTAAGCTTGCGGTAGCGAATGCGGCGAGGTTCCTCAAGTCCAAGACGTTTGAGGCGATTAGCTTCGTAGTCGGTATATGACCCATCGAAGAAATAGACTGTTCCATCACCTTCAAAGGCAAGAATGTGAGTGCAGATACGGTCTAGGAACCAGCGGTCGTGACTTATGACAACTGCACAACCTGCAAAAGCCTCCAAACCTTCTTCCAAGGCACGGAGGGTGTTGACATCAATGTCATTTGTAGGTTCGTCAAGCAGTATGACGTTGCCCTCTTCCTTCAAAGCCAAGGCCAGATGCAGACGGTTTCTTTCGCCGCCACTCAGCACTCCGCACTTCTTTTCCTGATCGGCGCCAGTGAAATTGAAACGTGAGAGATATGCACGGGCATTGATGTCGCGTCCTCCAAGACGCAAGAGTTCGTTTCCCTGAGATATTGTCTGATAAACTGTCTGTTCAGGCTTGATGTCGTGATGGCTTTGGTCCACATAAGCCAGCTTAACAGTCTCTCCAACCTCAAAGCTTCCGGCATCGGGCTTCTCAAGACCCATAATCAGACGGAAAAGAGTTGTTTTACCTGCACCATTAGGACCTATCACACCTACTATACCGCCTGGTGGTAGAGTGAAGTCTAGGTCATGGAACAACTGTTTGTCACCGTATGCTTTAGATAGTCCGTGAGCCTCAATGACCTTGTTGCCTAGACGCGGACCGTTGGGGATGAATATCTCAAGCTTCTGTTCCTTCTCCTTTTGGTCCTCATTGAGCATTCGCTCATAACTGGCCAGACGGGCCTTACCCTTTGCCTGACGTGCCTTGGGAGCCATGCGCACCCACTCAAGCTCGCGCTGCAAGGTCTTGCGACGTTTGCTCTCAGTCTTCTCCTCCTGCTCCAGCCGACGTGACTTCTGTTCCAGCCATGATGAATAGTTGCCTTCCCATGGAATACCTTCGCCACGGTCGAGTTCTAGGATCCAGCCTGCCACGTCATCCAGGAAGTAACGGTCGTGGGTGACAGCGATGACTGTTCCCTCATACTGGTTGAGATGTTGCTCCAACCAATCGATGCTCTCAGCATCAAGGTGGTTGGTAGGCTCATCCAGCAACAGCACATCTGGTTTTTGGAGCAACAGGCGACACAGAGCCACACGGCGACGTTCACCGCCCGACAGGTGCTGACATAGGGCATCGGCCGGAGGACACCGAAGCGCACTCATGGCACGCTCCAGACGGCTATCCAAATTCCATGCATCGGTGGAGTCGATGATATCCTGTAGCTCACCCTGTCGGGCAAATAATTGGTTCATCTTATCCTCATCCTCATAATACTCTGGCAAGCCGAATTTTTGGTTAATCTCTTCATATTCTTTAAGCGCGTCAACAACCTGTTGCACACCTTCTTGCACCACTTCCTTTACAGTTTTTGTTTCATCTAGCTGCGGTTCTTGTGGCAGATATCCAACGGAGTAGCCAGGTGCAAATACGACATTGCCCTGATAGCTTTGGTCAAGCCCTGCAATAATCTTCAATAGGGTTGATTTACCAGCACCGTTCAGACCAATGATACCAATCTTGGCACCGTAGAAAAAGCTGAGGTAAATGTTCTTCAGCACCTGTTTCTGAGTCTGTTGAATGGTCTTGCTCACGCCGACCATAGAAAAGATAATCTTTTTATCGCCTTCCATAATGTGATTGTTGTTTGATTTGGCAAAGATACATTTATTCCACCAATCATGCATCTTATCGTGTCCAAAACTTGCGAGCCTCACCTAAAATGGGTAATTTTGCCTCTATAATAAGTAGGTGTTCACAATTAGTTTTATATATTTGTTCAGCTATTTGGATGCAGATTTTTCTTTTCTCCGAAGGAGCAGAGCGGACTCTGTGACTGAGGATAAAAGGAAAAGATGCGCCAAAGAGCGAACAAAGACATGAAAACACCTACTATTCTGGATATAGTAAAATAATTTTGAACACCTACTTAAATAAAAGACACCTATAGTGGAGATAATACAATTCACAGTTCAGCAGAGCGAGGAATGGGATGAATTCGTGCGCAACTCCAAGAATGGCACATTCCTTTTGGAACGTAGGTTCATGGACTATCATTCCGACCGATTTCACGACTGCTCGCTGATGATTTATGAGGACGGGCAACTGGTGGGGCTTTTCCCGGCCAACGTTGATTTCGACAGGCGAACAGTATTCTCTCATCAAGGTCTTACCTACGGTGGTATAATACTGACCTTCGAAGCTACCCAACTGCAAGTGATGAAGATGATGCAGTCATGTATGCTCTGGTTCATCGACTTTCTGCAAGCAACGCGGCTCTTCTACAAACCAATACCATATATATATAGTAAGTGTGGTGCGGAAGAAGACCTATACGCCCTGTTCCGTGCAGGTGGCAGGCTACAGGCCCGTGGAGTGAGTAGCGTGGTGGCTCAGAACCACCCTCTCCGAATGCGAAAGCTGCGACTACGCGGGGCACAGAAAGCTATCGATAACGGGCTCTACATCAGCCACATGACAGAAGATAACTGGCAGATGTTGCGCGACTTTTGGGATATTCTGACAACCAATCTCGTTCAGCATCACAACGTACACCCTGTCCACACATTTAAGGAGATGCAGCTGCTCATGTCACGCTTCCCTATGCAGATAAAGCTCTTCACCGTGTGTCAAGACAAGAAGGTGATGGCTGGCACAGTTGTATTCATCAGCTCTCAAGTCGCCCACATGCAGTATATTGCAGCTAGCGAGGAAGGCAAACAGACAGGAGCTCTTGATTTGCTGTTCCGCCATCTCATCAATGAGAGGTTCAAGGCTGTACCATACATAGACTTTGGCATCAGCACAGAGCAGGGAGGCTCATACTTGAACGAAGGACTGATTTTCCAAAAAGAAGGTTTTGGCGCACGTTCTGTTTGCTATGACAGCTATGAGGTTGAGTTGGATAGGAGCATGATAGAGCAGATGCTACCTATAGCTGAACGCCACAAAACAACCATAAAGTTCTTCGACCTGAAACGTCTAAACGCAAGTTTTGAGCCGCAGCTATCCGAATCCATCTTGCAAGTGGTGAGAGGCGGATGGTATATTTTGGGTAACAAGGTAAAATGCTTCGAGCGACAATTTGCTGACTTTATTGGTACAAGTCATTGTGTGATGTGTGGCAACGGTATGGAGGCACTCACACTAATCATGCGTGCATATAAACAGATGAAGGGTTGGGACGAGAACTGTGAGGTCATTGTGCCGGCAAACACCTTCATAGCAACCATTCTGGCAGTAAAAGAAGCTGGTTTGCATCCTGTGTTATGCGAAGCTTCCCTGAACGACTATCTCATCGACGTGGATGAAGCTGCAAAGCTCATCACGCCAAAGACCGTTGCACTACTTCCCGTGCATCTTTACGGCAGGGTGTGCAATATGCGCGAAATAAACACTCTTGCTTCCAAGCATCAACTTGTTGTGATAGAGGATGCGGCACAAGCACACGGAGCTATGCTAGGTGACCGTCGCGCTGGACATTTGGGCAACGCTGCAGGATTTAGCTTTTATCCAGGTAAGAACCTCGGTGCGCTAGGCGATGCCGGTGCCATAACCACTGACGACGATGAGCTTGCAACATTACTGCACATGATGACAAACTACGGCTCCAGTCAAAAGTATGTCAATGACGTGCCAGGCATTAACTCACGAACAGATGAACTTCAGGCAGCAGCACTATCTGTGAAACTGCCTCGACTCGATGCCGACAACGAGAAAAGGAGAAAGATAGCACAACAGTTCAACTCGTTCATCGATAACCCTCTCATCACTAAGCCACAGCTGCCCAAGGATCTAAGACAGCACGTGTTCTACGTCTATCCCATACGATGCGGCTACCGCAAGCAACTGATGCAACATCTCAGTGAACAGGGCATAGAGACACTCATCCACTACCCTATTCCACCTCACAAGCAGAAAGCCCTGCCAGAGCTGTCCTCAATGATGTTTCCTGTAACAGAACAGATACACCGTGAGATTTTAAGTCTGCCCATCTCCCCCCTCCTCAACGATAACGACATAAGTCGTATCATTAATGCCATAAACCAGTTCAACCCTGCAACAGAGTGACCCCCATCTACGTTCTCATAAGCACCATTGATGCTGGCATACTGAAAGTAGGCCAAGTGTTAAGGCAACAAGCAGAGGCGGTGTATTATGTGGTAAGCTGGCAACAGACAGCAAGCCCGACTGACGAGGCAATCCAGCAGGCTGTCATAGAATTGGAGAAGCGCGACGATCTCACACTGACTATTATCCAAGGTCGAGGTCTGAGCCGCAACCGAAACCACGCCATCTCCACAGCCATCAGCCTGCTACCCTCCCCAACTGCTGATGCCATCATGGTTATTGCCGATGATGATGAACGGATTTGCGATGGGGCTTTCGAGGCAATACGCGAACTATACTCTCGTTATGAACGTTTGGATATGGCTTTGTTGCGAGGCTATAGCATTGATGACAACCATCCCATCAAGCCTTATCCGCCACAGCTCATTTCATACCGCAGCCGCCCACGCAGTTATTACCCAAGTTCATGGGAAATGACATTCCGTAGCCGTATATGGCATTGCGGCATTCGTTTTGACGAGCGGTTCGGCTTGGGAGCAGAACATCTATGCGCAGGTGAGGAGGACATTTTTCTGGAGGACATGATGCGCAAAGGTCTTAATGCTTTCATTGCACCCATAGACCTTTGTCAAACAAATCCTCAGACAACCGGCACCCAACAACTCAACCCAAAAGTACTACGTTCCAAAGGAGCCACCTACGGCTATTGTCTCAACCTGCCATTGGCCTGGCTTCGAGCAGCACGAGAGGCTCTCTCGTTGGGAGTGCGGAATAAGGTCAACCCATTCAAACTGTTCCACCATCTGCTACAGGGTATAATCTATATTAGGCAATGAACAAGGACATATCCGGAAAACATCTGCTCACCATTGTTGTTCCTGTCCACAATAGGGCTGAAATGGCGGTTTGCACATTGGACTCCATTGCTGACTCATCATGCAAGGCATTCAACTTGATAATTGTTGACAACGCATCAACCGACGGCACAATGGAAGTATGCCAACAATGGGCTTTACGTCACTCTTTTGAAGAATTTGAGGTAACAGTGGTTGAAGAGACAAAGAGCGGAGCACCGGCAGCTCGTAATCGTGGACTTAGCCTCTGCCAAACACCATACATATACTTTTTCGACAGCGACGACCTGTTTGACAGCCAATTCATAGCCGAGATGCTTTATTCCATACAGGACTGTACCGACCAACCCGACATGGTATTTGTGCCTGTACAGCAACAGCAAGGCAAAGCAATCAGAACACGCTCATATAAATTACATGCTTCTCCTCACGAACACATACTCAACGCTATGCTCTGCACACCATCTATGCTATTCCGCACAGCATGGCTAAGACAATTGGGAGGATGGAATGAGGAGTTAACCATCTGGCAAGATTGGGAACTTGGTTTGAGAGTATTATTGGCTAAACCCAACATACTATGGACACAGAAGCCATATCATACAATACTCATACATCCTAACAGCATAACTGGTAAGAGCTACTCCTTACGCTTATCCAGTATTGTCAACACATTGGAACATGCCCTGATAGCTATAGACTCAAGCATTGCTGACAAATCACTAAAAGCAAAATGCAAGCGGACTCTGCTCATACGCACAAAGATCATTGCAGGAAAGATGGCTCTTGAAGGTAACACAGAAGCTTGCCATCAATTAGCGCAATGGGCTAAGACTGCAATAGACAACCAGCCATTGAGAACACACATAATAGCCAATCTGCTTCAACGATACTCTTCACTGGGCGGCAGAGCTGCATGGCGCATAGGCATTGCTATGTGCTAACGCCTAAGTAAGGCCAAAAGATTGCTGAACTTAGAATAGGCGACCCTGAGCCAACGCGCTGGAAGCCATAAAAAAACTCGGCGTTTGAAAGGCAGTTGAATGTGTGCTGCCTGTATGTCGGTTTGCAACTCCCTATAAAAGTCGCTGTGTATCCAACTGCTTTTGGGAAAATCTATAGCAACAGAGAAAAGATTATCAACCCTGTCTGCCACCATCTCCTCCATATAGTTGCGCCTCACCTGTTCCGGAATGGAGGCTTTGCGCAGTGAATGTATCTTGCCTGCATACTCTGCCGTCCACTTGAATGTCGAGCTGAAAGAGTCACGTCCCTTGCGATAGACATTGTTATATAGCACCCGCACAGGTTTCTCACTCTGAAACACAAGACGCAACCAGAAGATATAGTCCTCGCCTGTCCGGATGTCCGACGGAACATCAAACAAGTATGGCGTTATACAGCTTCGCCTATACATGCTACCCCATATAAGACCTATCGAACCCTCCCCCTTTACGGTTAAATGTCTGAAGTCCTCTATAGGTATCATGTCACGGCTCTCACCAACCAGACTTCGTCCGTTGCCCAACACAATGTCAATGTCATTGTTTGTACATGAAGCCAGTTCCTGAAGAGCTGTAGGTATGAGTGTGTCATCATCATCAACAAAGGTCAGCCACTCTCCCCTGCTTTCCATCACTCCTGCCAAACGAGCAGCCGCCTGCCCTCTGTTGGGTTGGTGAATGCAACGCACACGCTTATCAGTCTGAGCCAGCTGCTCACAAAGCTTGCCGCTACCATCACTACTTCCATCGTCAACAAGCAGCAGTTCAAAATCAGTAAGTGTTTGGCATAAGATGCTTCCCACACATACTGGCAATACAGCTTCAGCGTTGTACACTGGCACAACAACCGAGATCAAAGGGCGCATATCCATTACTTCTCAAAATGCTGGTAGTCCTTCTTTGTCTGCCAGTCGCCTCCCCATTTGAAGCCATGCTCGCGGAACAAGCGTAGGCAAAGGTCGCCCTCCGCAATCTTACCTTCAAAGTCACGATTTCGGTCAACATACGGTACAGCTGTTGAAGGCTGCACCACACGACGTCCTTTTCGGTTTGTGAACACGCATGGGTTCATCAGGGGGTTGATGTCGATGGCCAACCCTCTGGCGTGTTTGGACAGAGTGCGTGACCCTGCAATTGTGCGATAGCAGAAGCTGCTTGTGTTGTTGGCTTGCATGCTGCGCTCATCATCAGCATCGTATTCGTCTATCAGCCTCAAGCTGGCTATCGGATAGCGAGCCTTATACAACTCACGGAAAATCTCAACGAGGTCGGAGGCAATGGCTCTGTTACATATAAGTTCTCCCACATGGCTTATGCCGTTGAAGTCCACGTATGACAGGCGCAGATAGCTCAGTTCTGATATCTGTACGTAGGGATTATTCCTCCATGATTTTCCCTCGATTCGTGCTTGCACTTCTGCGGTTATTGCACTATGGCTGAATACTGTATCATTTTCCATTTGTTGTGCTGCAACCTGCAATGGTAGAACACATATATATATAATAAGGTATAGGATGTGGAGGCAAACTCTATTCATTATTTAGGTGGGTTCTATTAATTCGCTTTGTCCTATTTGAAGCTATTTTTTGTGTGCAGAATGGCAGCTGATGAGGGAGCATAGCGGGCTATGTGACCGAAGAAGCTGACATTATGCGCCAAAAAGGAGCGAAAAGAGGTCAAAACGATGTTAGTCATATATATTAATCATAATCGGTGGGAATTAATAGAACCCACCTTTATTGTATTTGCCCCGAAAGAACAGTCCTTGTTGAGGCTGTTGTTCTTACGGGGCGGGAGTAACGGAAATGGGGTTCTAGGACTCTACATCTTGAAGGCTTCGCTCTTCACATAGATGCGATAGTGGCGAATGCTCTCTGGTGCACCGGCCTCTACGCGAGGCAGATACTGAAGGCCCGTGAAGGTCTGATCTTGTCCGAGGTCTATGATGAGGTAGTGAGGGAACTGTACACCCTGGTTTGTGGACCAGTAGGTACTTTCCTGAAGGTCAAATATCTTGTCGGCAGTCTTGTTGCCGCTAGTGATGTCCTCGTCGTCGCAATAAGCTACCTGCCAGGGTTCGCGGCTGAGTCGTGTGCCATCGGCTCCCAACATATACCACTCTGCTATACAGCAGTACTCGCGGTCGTTGTGGCTGTCAAGAGCCTCGATGCATACATAGCGTCCACTTACAGGCTGCGGGAATCGCACCTCCTGCCATCCGTTGCCAGCTGCGAACTCACCTTCGAACACAGGTGTTTCACCGCTGAGGTCTAGGTTCTGTCCTTCCAGTCGGTGAGTCTGTGGAGCGTCAAGGTTGAGTCGGTCAATGATAGGTGCAGTGAGGCCTTCAACTGTCTTCTCACCACGAGGTCCCATCACATCAAGGATGATGATTTCATTTTTTCCTTTCTTCAGCCAGCATCCAGGCATATAGAGCGTCTGTTGAGGACCGATATACCAATGTCGTCCGATGGCGTGACCATTGACATAGACTTGTCCCTTGCCCCAGTTCTCCAGGTTGAGGAATGTGTCGCCCACCTTTGAGAGGTTGAAGTAGCCGCGATAGTAGCCAACGCCTTGTGGTTTAGGCAGGCGAGGCTCTGAGACATCCACCGTGAACGCGTTAGCAGCTGTGGCGTAGTCGTCGGGTATGCGGCTCTTAACCCAGTCGCCAGGTTTGCGTACAACTTCATACAAGCCTTCTTGTGAGGTGATGGTCACATCGCTGACAATGCCTTTGAAGTCCTTGATGGCGCGTCCGAAGTTGATGCGTCCCATGCCTTCAACGAGGATGGTGAGTATTTGTCCCTCTTGAACCGCTGGCAGAATGAGTGAGTTTTCATGCTTCACGCGGTCCACCTTGCCTATGAATTTATTGTCGATGAACACCTGAGCATAATCATGTGCTTCCAGTTTCATTATGCTTTGTGTTGGGATGTTTGGCAGAACGGTGGTGTACATCATTGATCCCCATCCGAAGTTCATCTCTTCGAAAGTCATCAGTCCTCCTGTCTTGGCGACGCTGTCGCAACCAGCGAAGAGCGGTGCAAACTCAGTGACGGTGAACTTGGGAATGCTTATAGTTGGTATTTGCTTAGGTACTGCGGGTAGCTTCTTCGGTGCCCCCCAAGTCTTGGTTGCTGGGTCGAAGTTGCCACTGTACTTTGCCATAGCGGAACGCAGTGTCCAGAATTTTGGTGTCACCTGTCCTGCCTCGTTGATGGGTGCATCGTAGTCGTAGCTTGTTACGTCTGGTGCAAAGCCAGGGCTGTTGGCACCTGCCCAATGTCCCCAGTTGGTGCCACCGTGAGTCATGTATAGTGAGAAGCTGATGCCTCTATCCAGCATTTGTGAAATGCCATCCACCATAGCCTCTGCACCACGTGTCTCGTGTCGTCCTCCCCACTTGTCGAACCATCCGCTCCAGAACTCGGAACACATCTTTGGTGAGTTGGGGCGCAGTTCACCGAGGCGTCGGAACTCTTGGTCGATGTTGGCTCCTGTTCCGAAGTTCATGGTCCATGTGAGGTCGTCAAGTCCATTCTTAGTGAAGTTGGAGCTCCAGTCGCACTGGAATAGTTCGACCTTGTCGAATCCGTTGCGTCGCAGGCAGTCGCGCACAGCGCTTATGTATGGTTTGTCCTCGCCATAGCTTCCATATTCGTTCTCCACCTGCACCATGATGATTGGTCCGCCCTTGTCGATGGTGAGGTCTCCGAGTTGCTCACCCACTTTCTGCTCAAAGATTTCGAGTCGTTCCATGAAGTAGGGGTCTTGCTCGCGCAGTCGGATGTCCTTTTTCTTGAGTAGCCACCAAGGCAGTCCTCCCATTTCCCATTCAGCACAGACGTATGGGCCTGGACGCACGATTACCCACATTCCGTTCTGCTGAGCGAGTTTGACAAATGCACGTATATCGTTGTTTCCAGTGAAATCGAACACGCCCTCACGCTGTTCATGTGAGTTCCAGAAGATGTAGATGCAGAGTGTGTTCATGCCTAAGGCCTTACACATCTTGATGCGCTGATCCCAATACTCACGCGGTATGCGTGGATAGTGGACCTCGGCAGCTTTGACAACGAAAGGTTGTCCGTTGAGCAGGAACGTTCCATCTCCCACGGCGAAAGTGCCGGGCTTCTGTGCAGCGTCTGCATCCAAAGCCACACTCGTCAACCCAGCGGCGAGTGCCAACAATAGAAATAGTTTTTTCATCAGTTAGTTATGGTTTAAGTGACTGTATTCGCCGCAAAGATAGTTAGAAAAATGAATAAGGAGCTACAATAAGTCCATTATTCTTTGCAGACAAGACGATATTGTGTCGATATTATGGTTACACAATAGCAGGAGGGATGCCGTCCCGACAGCCACGCATTCAGCAAGGAAGCAAGTGCGGAAGCTGATAGTCATGTCGGCCGACGACAGCTCCCGACTATTGGAACCAATGTAAGGCTTCTCAAAAACCTGTCCGAAGTAGGTGTGAGTGCCTCCAAACCGACAATTGAGAACCGACGCAAGGGCAGCTTCTGGCCACCCGCTGTTGGGCGAGGCATGACAAGAACCGTAGCGCCAAACGAAAGCTGCATGCTGCAAAAGCGACTTTTGGCTTTTATCCTTACTGGATGAAAACAGCATCACAATCCAGCCTGCAACCATCATCAAGATGGCTGTCAGGCGTGCAGGAATATAGTTGGCAACATCATCAATCCGTGCAGCCCAGCATCCGAACTCGCGGTAACGCTCTGTGCGATAGCCTATCATTGAGTCGAGAGTGTTAACCATCTTGTAGGCAACCATACCTGGCACACCGAGCAGGACAAACCAGAAGACCGGAGCAACAACTCCATCGGATAGATTTTCCGCCAAAGTCTCCAATGCCGCAGTACGTACCTCCTGAGCCGAGAGCTGAGTGGTATCGCGACCTACGATGCGAGCCACCTGCCTGCGTCCATCATCAAGGCTACGCTCTAAGGCGAGAAAGACATGGCGTACTTCATATCGCAACGTATGTCCGGCAAGACAAAAGAAAACCATTATAGCCGACGCTATAATGTAAAATGTGTAGTGTAAAATATATATTTGGCTAAAGAGCAGCCAAGTCAAAGTGAATGTCAAAGTGATGCTGACAACAGCTAAGATTGCGCCTTTGAACATACGGTAATAGCCTTTGTTCAGTCGCTTCTCCCAAAAGCCTATCCACTTTCCAAAACCGACTACAGGATGTGGCAGCCATGCGGGGTCGCCAAAAAGAATGTCTGTCATCCAACCAAAGAGGAGTGTTATTGCATGAGTCATATTTCTCTGTTGTTTCGAATGTATGTATGTTGATAGGCTGTTATGTGTTGCTTCATCGTGGTATAACAAGTCGTTCATGCTGATAAACGAATCTGTTCACTCTAGTGAATATCTAAATTCACAAGTGTGAATATCTAAATTCACAAGTGTGAACATCTAAATTCACAAGTGTGAACAGATTCGTATATCAGCATGAGTGACTCCAGATACCAGCATGATTAAACTCATTTATGTCACTAATTGACTTCTGGTTGAACCGGCTCTAGCTCGGAACAGCTCAAGCAAGCCTCAATAAGTATGTCATTCTCTCTTGGAGTCTGCACAGCTATTCGGAAATGACCGGCATCCAATCCTTCAAAGTTAGATGCATCGCGGATGAGAATTCCATGATTTCTTGCGAGCCTGTCCTTCAACTCTGCTGTTGTACCATAGTGAAGGTGGCAAAGCAGAATGTGCGTGTCCGATGGATATACATCCACCTTACCAGTTACCGACAATGCCCTTGCCACCCGCTCACGCTCTTTGAGAAGCATGTCTAGCGGAAGACGGTAGTTTTCGCGATGATCCACTAGCCAGCAGCCAGCTATCTGAGCCATTGCGTTCACACTCCAAGGCATCTGCAGACGGCGCAGACGGTCAATCAAAGATGTCGCTGCTGTGACATATCCCAGACGAAGTCCTGGAACAGCAAACTCCTTGGTCATGGAGTGCAGCATCAGCACGTTGGGATACAGAGCCGCCTCAATAGGAGTGATGAGAGACTTGTCCGTGAATGGGGCGTAAGACGCGTCGATAATGAACAATGTATTCTTATTCGACTTGATCGCATGAAGCAGCTGTTCAGCATCCGTCACCTGACCTGTGGGATTACAGGGATTGCACAGCCACAAGAGGTCTGTACCCTCTGGCACAGCGTCTAGGCTTGGTGCCATCCTCACGATGTGGCCATTCAGGCGGCATGCATCGGCATATTCAGCAAATGTTGGCACGACAACCGTGGTGAAGCTGCGGCTGTAGGCTTGCGATATGATATAGATGGCTTCGGTGGCACCGTTGGTCACCATTACCTGTCTTGGTTCCATACCCAAAGCCTCTGCCAACATGCGTTCCAGCGTTGCAGGTGTGGGTTCGGGATAGTTAGCTATCGCATTGAGCTGTGTGGCCAAGTAGTCAGTCAGCGGCTGCTGGTTGTGATGGTTATACACATTGGAACTGAAGTTCAGCTTAATATGCTGGTATTTGTATATGTCGTCGCCGTGTCCGTTGGTCATAGTCGCATGATATCGTAAATTCGGTTTATGTCAACATATTTTCTCACGTGTTCGGCCAGCAGGTCGTATTGCTGATTGCGGAAGTCATCTAGGCTCACGGCATCTACGTTGGAAGCCTGGGTCTTGTCGCGCAATAGGTAGTCGATGACAGGTTTGTTATCGAGTATTCCGTGTATGTATGTGCCTATACAGCCATTGGAAATCGTGATGGCTTCGGAAGCTGTTGACTGTCCTTGGTGTATCTCATATCCTTTGCACAATGAGCCTCCAAAGGAGAACTCAATTTGCTGCGTTGTTTTCTCTGCACTCATGGTTGTGTCCATATCCAATAGTCCAAGACCTGGCAGAGATGCTATGCTGCCCTCCACTCCATCGGGGTCGTTGACTGTGCGACCCAGCATCTGGTATCCACCACAGATGCCCACTATGGTCTTATGCTCGGCATGGGCTCTGAGTACAGCCTGTGCCATACCGTTGCGACGCAGTTCCAGCAGGTCGTCAAGCGTGGCTTTGGTACCGGGAAGAATTATTATATCTGCTTGTGTCAGGTCATCGGGTGTGGCTGCATAGTAGAGGTTGACGCGAGGGTCACGCTCCAGAACGTCGAAGTCGGTAAAGTTGCTGATATGTCGAAGAAGCACAACGGCAATGTTCACCTTCCCTGCAACAGTAGTATGCCATTTACGTTCCAGAGCCACACTGTCCTCTGCATCTATGGCAATATCCTTCATCATCGGCACTACGCCAAGCACAGGTACACCGCACAACTGTTCAACCATGCGTCGTCCTTCGTCAAACAGGCGGTAGTCACCACGGAACTTGTTGATGATAATACCCTTGATACGTTGTCGGTCCTCCGGTTCTTGAAGCATGATACTGCCATAGCAGGAAGCAAACACTCCGCCTCTGTCTATATCAGCAACAAGCACTACTGCTGCATCTGCGTGGCGAGCCATTGGCATATTCACCAAGTCGGACGAGCGCAGATTGATTTCTGCAATGCTGCCTGCGCCCTCCATAACAATAGGATTATAGCGACAGTGCAGCCTGTCAAAGGCTGCATTGACCTCTTGCCGCAGCTCCTCACGGCCCTCACGGCGGAAATAGTCGTAGGCAGAGCGATTGCCGATGGGGCGTCCGTTAAGCACCACCTGTGTGGTATGCTCGGAGTTGGGCTTCAGCAGCAGAGGGTTCATATCTGTGTGTGGTGGCAACTTACACGCCTCAGCTTGTACAGCCTGTGCCCTTCCAATCTCCAAGCCGTCTGGTGTGGCGTATGAATTCAGAGCCATGTTCTGCGCCTTGAACGGTGCTGGCTTGTAGCCGTCTTGCAAGAAGATACGGCAAAGAGCAGTGGCAATGATACTCTTTCCGACATCGCTCCCCGTGCCAGCCAGCATTATAGGTCTTAGAGTTTCCATAGTTCGTCTATTGATGTTTCGGCCCAGTACCAATGCGTATATCCTGCAACAACATTCTTGTATCTATAAAGTGCTGTATCAACTGGCTTGCCAATGGCTGAGAGCTGCTTCTTTATACAACGTACATCAGCAGGCAAGGCGGCTTCTATGACTTTGGAATAGTGGAATTCATGTCCACGCAGAATTACTCCACCACAGGACATCTGCCTATAGCCCAAATGCAGCCTTGCACCCTGCATGGTGGCAGACATAGGTAACATTCCACACATCGGCACACCATCCATGTCGTTGCAAAGGTACATAAAGCCTCCGCATTCAGCCAGTACACGACCTCCATTCACGGCATAATCCCTGATGGCAGAACGTATGGCCTCATTATCGGCAAGCCTGTCGGCATATAGCTCCGGGTAGCCACCAGGCAGATAGAGCAGGTCGCACTCCAGCAGCTCAGTATCTGACAACGGAGAGAAATAGGCGATATGCCCCATGCTGGCCAACGCATCTATGTTGGCACGATACATGAAGCTGAATGCTTCGTCTTTGGCAATCAATATCTTCATAGGCATGACAGCGTCAACAGTTTGTCTATATCAACATGGTTAGCCACTTCGTTAGCCGCCATCTGTATAAGCCTCTCCATATCCGATTGCTGACTGAGGTCAAGACCAAGATGGCGGCTTGGCATCACAAGGCCTTCGTTGCGGGGCATACATCCGAAGCATTCTGCACCGGCATCGCTGCACGCCTGTAGCAACATGGTCTCTTGTCGGGATGAAGCCACATAATTGAACACCACTCCGGCAATATATACCGTCGGACGGAAATGTGTAAAACCATATATCAACGGCGCAACGCTATATGCAACCGACTTCGCGCTCACCACCAGTACCACAGGTGCATTCAGCAGCTGAGCTACCTCAGCACTACTGCCACGCCAGTCATCATAGCCATCGAACAACCCCATTGCCCCCTCTATGATGCAGGCATCAGCTCCCGTCCCATAGTGTCTGAACAGGGTCTGAACATGCTCCGTTGATGACATGAAAGTATCTAGGTTTACTGATATGACTCCGGCTGCAAGCTCATGGTACTGCGTATCTATGTAGTCGGGACCAGTCTTGAATGGTTGCACCATGAGACCGCGATTATGCAAAGCTCGCAACAATCCTATGGTGAACGTTGTCTTTCCACAACCCGAAGAGGGTGCGCCTATGAGAAATGAACTGCGCATATTGATATGTAGAATAGTATCTCTGTGATGATGAAAGTAGCTCCGCAGCAGTCGCCTGTATAGCCTCCGATGCGACGATGCATGAGATGGAACAACACCGCACAACCCACGATTGGTGGTATCACAGACAAAGCAATGTCTTGCCAAAGGATGCTGTCACTAAGCAACAATGCTGTTGTGATTGGCATAAGACCAAGAACAAGTCCAATGCCTATTTCTGTGATTGTTGGACGCTGGTACAGCAGTTGGTTCTTCGCCTCCGTCTCTATTCGTGCGTAAGGCAGGAAACAGATAATGCTACTACTCATCCATTTGCTTAAGGCATCTATACCTATTATATATAATGGCGACATACCGCCTGCAAGCAACATCGACAGACAATTCCACATAACCAAGGCATACAGGACTAAACCCAGCACTCCATATGTACCGATATGAGAGTCCTTCATTATGGCAAGTGTGCGCTCTCGCGATGTACCGCCTCCAAAGCCGTCACAGAAATCTGCAAACCCGTCCTCATGCAAAGCACCAGTCAGCAACACTCGCGATGCCATAGCCAAAGCAACAACCAGCCCTAACGCATTCGATGGTTTACCCATCAAATAAACACCCATCCATACCATCACCGCCATTATTCCACCTGTGACCCAACCGGCCAGTGGCCATAGCGGAACCACTCGTTCATAGTACTCGCGTTCCACATTGGTAATTCTCCATAAGGGCAGGCGTGTGAAGAACACAAGCGTTGCAATCACTCGCTTAAAAATATTTTGTAATCTGTGCATGGTCGAAGTTGTCCATTTCGTTAATCATGTTTACAGCCGACTGCACAATAGGATAGGCACACAAAGCACCTGTACCCTCACCTAGTCGAAGACCTAGGTTCAACAACGGCTCTGCGCCCATAGCTTCCAGCATAAGCTTATGTCCACCCTCGTCACCACAATGTCCGAAAATGGCGAAGTCCAATACAGATGGTTCCATCCGTGAAGCAGCCAACATACAAGCCGACATGATGAAGCCATCAACGAGTATCAGCATTCGATGCTCTGCAGCGCGAAGCATTGCCCCTGTGGCTGCTGCCATCTCAAAGCCCATAAAGTATGGGAAGATGGAGGTAGAGACACCCCCTTGCCCCTCTCTTGTAGGGAGGGAAGTAGTTACTTTTGAAGATAAAGCTTTTTGAAGCACATCAAACTTATGCTTCACACCTGCATCATTCAAGCCACTACCCGCTCCGACGCATTGCTGCAAGGGTATGCCTGTGAGAAGGTGCATTATGATGCTTGAAGGCGATGTGTTGGCTATACCCATCTCGCCAATACAGATGATGTTGCAACCTTCATCCTTGCATGCATCGACCTGTTCTGCACCAACAGCTAAAGCCCTCTCCCACTCTTCCTGGCTCATTGCCGCTTCGTAGAGGAAGTTCTTCGTTCCGTATGCTATCTTGCGATTAATGATATGCGGTGCCGTCTGAGCATCAAAGTCATAATCAACGCCTACGTCAACAACACGAAGCTTAAAACCATGCTGACGACAGAACATATTCACACCGCCGCCGCCACGTCCATAGTTCAACATCTGCTGCCAAGTCACATCACGAGGTGATGCCGACACACCTTCACGCTCTATTCCATGATCCCCACCAAACAATATGTGGCAAGGATGTGTCAGCTTTGGTGAGAGTGTCTGTTGAACCAGACAAATCTGCATAGCCAACGTCTCAAGCCGTCCCAATGAACCCTTCGGCTTGTTTAGGTTGTCAATCTTAGCTTGAATAACTTGTGGTGACAACAATCCCTGTCCCTGTGTTAGAATTTTCATGTAATTCTTATTAAGTAATCGTTAAAAAATAACTTCCTAAAGTTTATATGAATAGGATTTAAGCATTATGATTATATATCAGCTAATTAGGAGTTAATACAAATGAGATAGTTTTCGGAACTTATTTTTTTATCATTACTAATCACTTTTCACTTTTCACTTTCATAGGTATTCCGCATACCATCATCACAACCTCATCTGCTTTAGAAGCAATATATTGGTTGAGCCAACCGAGCAAATCGGTGAAGCGACGTTGCAGAGCATTGCTGCTTGTGCCACCAAGTCCAATTTCGTTGGTCACGAAGATGAAGGTGGCATCCTGTGATGTAAACCTGTCAAACTCGGTCGTCATCTGCTCCAACAACTCGTTCACATGCAATTCTTTGCTGTCACCAATGTAATTGGTTGCCCAAAGTGTGCAACAGTCAATAAGCACTACACGACCATTCACATGGTGTTTGCTTAAAATCTTCTCTTCCTCTATGTTTGTCCACTCTGTCCCACGACGTTCCTGATGTATGCGAACACGTTCTGCAAACTCCTCGTCCCAGATGTGGGCTGTTGCCAAATAGATTGGATTGGGTGACAGCGACAACGCCAGCATCTCGGCATAGCTGCTTTTTCCCGACCGTTGTCCTCCTGTTATGAGAATAATCTTTTTCATCTGCGTTTGAGTAGAATAGTCAAAGCCACAGGAGCACCAATGAGTGCTGTGACGGAATTGATGGGCAATGCTCCTTCCATACCAGGCATTCGTGCCACAAGATTGCAGGCAAGAGCCAGCGACATACCTGAGAGCAAGGTAGCTGGCAGGAGTGTCCTGTGATTGGCTGTTTGAAAAATCCCCCTACTGATGTGAGGAACAGCCAGTCCCAGGAACATGATTGGGCCACAATAGGCTGTGGTTATAGCGGTCAGTACACCAGCTGAACTGATAATCAGCATTCTTGCCCGACGAATGTTCAAACCTAGATTGGCTGCATAGTGTTCGCCTAGAAGCAGCATATTGAGCGACTTGGACAATAACAACGACATAGGACACAACAGAGCCATCAAGCTTACGAATACATAGATCTGTCCACCCGTAACGCGGGCAAATGAGCCGAGTCCCCAGATGACGTATGCGCGAATATCCTCTTCACTTGAGAAATATTTGAGTACACCGATGATGGCTGTAGCGATATACCCAATCATAACGCCAACTATCAACAGAGTTGCATTGCCTTTGACCTTCTGGGACAACCATACAATAAGCGTCATAACAGCTAATGCTCCAACTATCGCAGCCAACACCAGAGCTGTGTTGCCGACAACCCCAAATGGTGCAAGGACGCGAGTTCCAAGACTGCCACTGAGCAGTACTACGAATGCCACACCCAAACTGGCTGCACTACTAACTCCAAGAACCGATGGACCTGCCAGAGGATTGTGGAACACTGTCTGCATCTCCAAACCAGCCACTGACAGGCCAGCACCACAGGCCATAGCTGTCAGCGTTTGCGGAAGTCGTGTGTTAAGCACGATATTTGTCCACACTTCCGATTCTGAACCCCGACCAATGATGATATTCCATACCTCTTGGAGAGGTATGGCAACGGATCCCACTACAAGGTTTACGATAGCTAATAATGGAATACTGAGGGCGAGTAAAAGCATCTTCATCTTATAAGTCTTATTTCTAATGTTCCAGAGGGGAACACAGTTCTGCAATGTTGATGACATAGTTCTCTGATGCGTTCAAAGAATGATGGAGGCATAATGTTCCATAGCTCACGCGCCATAGTGATGTTATTAAGCTTGGCTATGGCATCCACGACTCCTACCGATGATGCAACATCGGACAGGAAATTCTTGTTCATAAGCACCTTGTGTGAATGCGTATCGAGATGTCCTTCAGCAAGTTTAACTGCCTTACCCAGCATGATACCAACCAGGACACGTGAGAACCCCAACTCGTGTGCTTTCTGCAGGGCTGCACCGATGAAGTTCCCATAGTGAACTACTCGGAGTTCCGGCTCACTATCAAGCAACGCCTCTTCCCCTTGTTTGCCTGAAGCCAAGCCAACCTCCGTCTTTCCCATAGCTCGCGCCACCTGTAATTCACGTCCTATGCTTTCGATGAATGCGTCGTTGCTTAATGGCGACACTATTCCTGAAGTGCCTATGATACTAATACCACCGACGACACCTACACGGCTATTGAATGTTCGTTCTGCCAACTCTTCTCCGCCCTCTACTGATATTGTGATATCAATGGGCTTGTCTGTCAAGGCTCGAACCTCAAGCTCTATCATCTTGCGAGGCGTTGGATTAATCGCAGGTTCACCTACAGGTATTCCCAAGCCTGGTAGTGTAACGCGTCCTACGCCTTTGCCTTGAAGGAAACGTATGCCTTCACTTCTGTCTGTTGCGAACTCAACCTTGGCATTTATACAACACCCACGTGTCACATCAGGATCATCACTGAAATCTTTGATTACAGTAGCATAGCCTATTGGCCCTATTAGGCATATTGGCCCCATTGGCCCTATGGGAACTGTAACTTTTTCACCATCGGGCAGTTCAACGGCCGTTTCAGTAATGTTATCAACCTTACCTAATAGCCGCAACAATGCAGCCTTGACAGCTGCTGTGGCACATGTGCCGGTAGTGAGACCTGTACGCAATGGAAAGAACCCAGGTACAAATCGTTCTATCTCACGGTGAAGTCCATGGCGTCCTGTCACAATGATGTCATTGTCATAACGTGGACGCTCCACAACAAAAACCTTTATACCCAGCTCAATTGCAGCATCGACTTTTGAATCAAAGCCTCCCTGTTCTCCACTGTCCTTGGTGATAATGGCATCGCATCCCACACGTTGCATCAGCTCACATTCCTGTGCTTTTGTGGGCAGAGTGCAATGTTCATCATAATATAATATATCTGTTGCAGGGAAGCCTTGCGCTAGTGCAATCTCCCGACTATCCTTGCGATTAAGTATACGGAACATTGTGCGATGATGTTGCCAATATGGATGCAGTCGTGACATCGTGTTCACGCCTGATAGTGCAAGCAGCAAACGTGGCGGACAATTCTGGAGCTGTTGCACGGCATGATCAAAGTCTCGACAATAGCATACGCCGTGACGTCGAGGCATGGGTTGACGCTCAAACCTGATAATGCGAACATGGCTGAGTTGCCCAGCTGCATCAGCAATGCTCTGATGCAGTCCTTCGGCAAACGGATGTGAAGCATCAATGATGCATCGCACATCGTTATTACGACAGAAATGAACAATATCCGCTGACGTCATAGCACCAATGAGACGCACTCCATTTACCATTTCCACGCTTTGCTGATTGCTACGTGTGGAATAGTAATATGGTTTGCCCGCCTGCTCACAGGTGTCAACGACGATACGTCCTTCTGTTGTGCCACCGAAGATGAGAATCATATAGAGGAAGAACGGAAGAGATGTGAAAATTGGTGACTGTATAGACGACTCAACCCTTCGCGATTGCCGATAGCACGTCCAACAACTATCATCGTTGTTAGTGTCAAGCTGTTATTATGCACCAACTGCGACAGATTGCCAAGCTGGCCACGATAGATAGCCTGCTCTGGCCATGTAAGCTTATGGCATACCGCTACAGGCGTATCGGCAGGATATCCACCAGCCAACAGCTCACGCTGCACCTCATCAACGAGTGTTGCAGATAGGAATATGCACATTGTGCTTTGATGTTCTGCCAGCATGTGTAGCTTTTCTCGTTCAGGCATGGCCGTGCGTCCCTCTCCACGAGTGAGTATTATTGTCTGACACTGCTCAGGTATAGTGAACTGACATTGCAGTTCGGCTGCTGCAGCTTGGAAGCTGCTGATGCCAGGGGTGATGTGATAGCTCATGTGATGCTGATCGAAAAGTGCCATCTGCTCACCTATCGCACCATAGATACAAGGATCTCCAGTATGCAGACGCACAATTAGATGACCTTGTTCATAATGTTCACGCATCAGCTCAAACTGCTGTTCGAGATTCAAGTCGGCACTGCTTCGTACCGTTGCTCCCGCCTTGGCACATTCTGTCAATGCCTTTGGTACAAGGCTGCCTGCGTATAGTATCAAATCGGCACGTTCCAACAATCTGCGTCCTCGCAAGCTGATAAGTTCCGGGTCGCCTGGCCCTGCACCAACTATCTCGATATGTCCCGAAGTAGTCTGTTCAGCAATAGCAAAGGTGTAGTATGAGTCCTCGAAACATCCTTTCTGCTTTTCAACAACAAGTCGAGTGCCGACCATCAGTGCCGAGGCTTCTGCTACACTTGGTGAACCTGTCACCTCGCGAACCTTATCAGATGCATTAGGCACATCCATTTCTGCAAGTTTTTCGGATGTATATATACTTACACCACCAATATATCGTCCCAATCGCTTTACCATAGGCTCATCGCGCTTCAGCTCAACAGTACCAACAGTTGCGATAGCATCTGTCAGAATTCCTAACCTCCTCACATCATCAAGCAACTGGTCGGCAGCGGCTTCAGGGGTTAGACGCTGACAGCCAACACCAAGGTGAAGACATCGAGGAATATAATACAATGTAATATCGCTGTGGCTATGGTATCCAACACATATTGTCAGCTCGAATGATTGCTGTGCATGCTGGTAGTCTTCGTATGAGTCAAACACAGTTACATGGTCTGGACATGTGCTTCGTAGCTGTTTTGTACCCGCATCATCCCATTCGATAATGAGTGCTGTTGGCTTACGGTTCACGAATGCAAAGATGATATCGTTCATGTTCACACCGTCAGCCAAACGTGTACACCAACCATAATCATTCGCCAATGTGTCGAGAGCCCAAAGACCTGCATTATCACTTTGAGTAGTGATGACAGCTTCGGCACCAATAGCTGCAGCTATGCGACGTGCCAAGTCGTTTGCTCCACCAACATGTCCACTAAGAACAGGAATCACCCAACGGCCTGTGGTATCCACACACACTACTGCCGGATCTGTATGTTTGTTGTTAATAAGTCCTTGCAGCTTACGCACACAGATGCCTAATGCTCCAACGAAGACTATTGCATCGTTGTCCAATGGTGGTATCTTTGCTTCTATCTTTTCAGCAAGGCTTCGTCCGGCCTGACCTACATATTCATATCGTATCATTCAGCTCTCAGAATTGTTATCGGATTATTGTTGTCAATGACTATTGTGCCGCAATTAGTGCATGTCATACCTTCCTTGTCGGCTGCTGCAACAAACTGTTCACGGCTTGCCTCACTCACCGAGTTGAACACTATACATCCGCCATCAGCAAGCACGGAGTGAATGCGAGTCACCATCTCACCAAGCCTTCCTCCGTGTCCACCAATGAACACAGCATCGGGTCGATTCAACGATGTGAGGTCACACTCCATGAAGTCTGCAATAATAGCATTGATGCCTGGTACTCCAAACCTACGCGAGTTCTGCGACATCAGTTCACGCCCTTCCTCGCGACACTCAAAGGCAGTAATGCTTAGATGCGGAAACTGTAGTCGCGCCTCAATGCTGATGCTACCTGTACAGAAGCCTACGTCCCACATCACACATCGTCTGCCAAGTTCCAACGCCGCTAATGTTGCAAGGCGAATAGGCATCTTTGTTATCATCTTGGTGCGACCGTTTAGCAGACTAAACTCTGCTTCCGGCAAACCAAATCGTCGCGGACGTTGTTCTGTCTGCAAGGCAATCATACAGTTGGGCATAGCAAACTCCATCCCTTCCTCATACTCTCTTACACGCTCCAGCTCATTGTTTCCCAAGTGTTCGCCTACGTATATACGATAGTTGTCATAGCCATAATCCAGCATACGTTGACATATCAGCTGAGGTGTCTTGTTACGGTCAGTTAGTATGCCTATCATTCGTTCTCCACGTATCAATGCCTCGTCGAAAGCATCCCAGGGACGTCCTGTCAGCGACACGCATCGCATCTCAGCGTAAGGCAGACACAGCTTATGCGCAAGCATCTGCAACGAGTTGAATGATGGGATGACTATCATCTCGCAATCTGGACACTCACGTTGCACCGTAGCAGCAAACCCATAGAACAAAGGGTCGCCAGAAGCAAAGATCACAATCTCGTCATGTTCGGCATACTGTTTGAATACATGACTGAGCGGCACAGTTATATCTATCCATACAGCATCCTCTGGCAGCAGCGAAGCAACCAGTTCATGATGACGTTTGCCACCAGAGAACACGTTGTTGCTGCCTATTAGTTCGCGCACTTCAGTTTGTGCCAGCACAGGTGTGCGAGCGTCATCAGTAAGTCCTATGATAGTACATCTATACATCGCGTCCAGGTCTTAGCTGTTGTGCATCGTCGTATGTTAAGATGCTGTTCACTAACGTGGCTGCCAAGTTGCTACCACCTTTGCGCCCTTCGATTATTATCTTTGGCACATCGCTGAAGGCCTTGACTGCATGTTTACTTTCCTCTACATGCACGAAACCTACAGGAGCTGCCACTATGCCGGCTGGTTGGCAGCGCTTATGTCGCATCAGTTCACACAGCTCAAGCAATGCTGTCGGAGCATTACCAAAGGCATATAGTGCTGTGGGATGCTCTTCTGCTGCTATACGCATAGCAGCTTGTGCACGTGTGATACCCTTCATGTCTGCCATCTGTTTGACGCGTGGGTCGTTGATGTAGCACACCACTTCTATACCTAATCGCTGTAAAGCTCCCTTGCGTATGCCTGATGCCACCATACTGACATCTGTAACAATGGTGCGTATTGTTCCGTTGGCAACCAACTCATGCAGTTTTGCCGTAGCCTCATAGTCAAGCCACAGCAGCCGCTCCATATCGAAGTCGGCTGTAGTATGAACTGCGTGAAGCAGTGGCCAAAGACGCCATAATGGTACATCCGGCTGACGCAACTCTTTGCGAATCGTCTGGAACGAGCGTATCATTATTCCCTGACCTACTGAAACATCGTTCTCCTCTTCTTCGCGATAGTATCCACGTGGAGTAATGAAGTGATTGTGCCAAGTGTATGACTGACTATTGCCTATGAGAACGACAGTAAACATATCCACATCGTTGGGGTCGAAAGCCCCAAGTGTGGTAATAGTCACCTTTTGTTCTTCGCGACCTGCGTTGCGTACATAACCCACTGGTGTATTCTCGCTACGATGTTGCAAGAACAGTTCGCGCAAACGATGCAGTTGCCAATAACGTCCTTCAGAACGCGGATTATAAACCGCTGTCACGAAGTCGGCTGTTGCAGCTGCCACTATTCTTCGCTCTATGAGTTGCCAAGGTGTCATCAGATCGCTCATCGATATAACACAGAAGTCGTGTCCAACGGGAGCGCCAAGCAGCGCCGCAGCTTTCTGGAATGCGCTGATGCCAGGTAGAGTCACTATATCGATGTCCAACTCTCTGGTACGCAGCATTTCGTATAGCAATGGAGCCATTCCGTAGATGCCGGCATCACCGCTGGATATAACGCAAACCGTTTTGCCTTCCACTGCTAAGTCCAAAGCCTGGGCAGCACGGTCACGCTCACGTCTCATGCCAGTATCGATGCATTCGGCATCTGGACGCAAGTATGGCCGCACGAACTGGAAGTAGTATTTGTAGCCCACAACCACATCGCTCTCATGCAACGCCTGCTGCACAGCTGGTGTGATATCTTCGGGTGAACCTGGGCCTATGCCCGCAACATACAATCTCATATTTATCAATATACAATGCGGAAACTGACGTATGGTGAGCGTCCTGGATTGATGGTGAAATAGTTTGAATTCCAGTAGCTTGTATCGCGTTTATTAAACACATTATCTAACCCAAAGCCTGGTTCAATGATACAATTACGCAAACGGATGGTATGGGTTGTGTGGAGGTTCCACATTCCATAGCCTGCAGCATATCCGTATGTGCTGCTGTATCGCTTGCTTTGGATGTGTCCGTTGACGGATATGTTGAGGTGGTAGTTTTTCCACACGTGATTCCAGGAAGCCTGCACATTGCCCACGTGGCGTACAGACTTGTCAACGGGCGACTTGTCGGTGGAGTATGTCTGTGTCTTTGCATTGAACAGCTGTGTCTCCGCATCAGCATCCGTAAACGTATATCCGCCACCTACGCCGAAGCCGTATGGGAGTACCAGCTTCACTTGTGCGCTGAATCCCTTGAGTGTGGAACGGTCTATGTTGTCGCGCTGCCGCAGTGTCTTCCATCCTTCTGCTTGGATAGCAGTAAGAGCCGGGTTGGCAGCAATCTCGGCATCCGACATTGTGCGATAGTTTATCATGTCGCGTATGCGGTTGATGAAACCTGTCACGCCCACGCTCATCCACGCGTTGCTATACTCAAGGTTGGCTGTGAAGAAATGGTTTTTCTCGGGTTGAAGGTCTGCATTATATATGGTATAGCGTGATGCTGTCTTAGCCTGATCGGTTGCGTAGAGCTGTGAGAGTGAGGGCTGACGATAACCGGCAGCGTAGGACATACGCACACGAAACCCGCCTATATGGTAGAACAACCCGACGTTGGGTGTGAGAGCTGAACCAAAGTTGTTGTTATAGGTGTAGCGCAATCCAACTACTCCTTCCAGGCCTGGTAGTATCTGCAACTCGTCCTGAGCAAAAAGGTTGTAGGTCTGAGTGTGTTCACCATCGATGTTGTCGCTCTGACTGTCCAAGCTTTCCTGCACCAGCTCCGTGCCTGCCGAAAGCTTGTTCCAAGATGCCAGACGGAAGATACCTCGCAGGGTCTCGTTGACATAGTGTGTGCGCTTGCGGGTCTCAGCGTATGCCTCAGCGTCGGCTGTCTGCCAGTAGTCGTAATCCGACTGGTAATTGTCACTATAGACATCGAGATAGAGATACGTGCGACGGTTTGGTGACCAGCGTGCACCAGCACCGTAGGTGTACGACTTATGGTGCAGGTCGTAGGTGTAAGCGGCCTTGGGAGTGTATGTATAAGAACCGTCAGTTTGCTTCTTCTGTGTGAAATACTGAGCCGACTGCGGGCGAGCGGTCTCGTTGTCATAGTACGACCCGCGCAGGTACATACTCCATTTCTGGTTGAACTGCCATTCGAGACATTCTGCCAGATTGTGGCTGGTGAAGGCAGTCTGCATGGGACGACCTGTGAGTTTCAGCACCGACGTACCATCCTCGTCAAACTCTTGATAGTGGTTCACCTGCCATGAGTCGGACGTATGGTATGAATAGCTAGTGTGTGAGCTAAGCTTGCCTACGGTAGCATCCACGTTGACATCGTAGTCCATGCGGCCATTGTCCATCACCTTTGTCGATGCAGAGGCCGAGATACCCTCCCGACTGTCGTCCGTGATAATGTTTATGACTCCGGCGATGGCATCGCTACCGTAGAGAGCTGAGGCTGCGCCGCTGAATATTTCAATGCGTTTGACGCGGTCGATGCTTAGTCGCGACCAGCGGTCGTCACCACTTATACGCTTACCATTCTCAAGGATGACTATATAGTCGTCGCTGATGCCATTGAAGTTCACAAATGTACCCATTCCGCTGGTATGGGTTGTGACGTTGGTTGTCAGTTGCGAGAGTGCATCCTGCAATGTTGTGGTATGTGTGTCGTGCAACTGTTGGGCTGTTATGACTTGTACAGCCACAGGGGAGTTGTTGACTCGGTGATAGGTTCCTGTGCCTGTTATGACTACGGGGTTTAGGTTCTGGGTCCTCAGGGTGTCGGCTTTTTGTGCTTGAACCGATGTAGTCAATATTGAGGCAAACAATAATATTGCGAAGTGGGTGGTTTTCATTTGCGTTTCCATACTGTATCATCAACTCCTTCTGCGGCATTAAGCTTGCGGGCAAGCACGAAGAAGTAGTCGCTGAGGCGGTTCACATATGCGTTGACCTGCTCGTCAACCAAGGCTCCTGTTTCGGCAAGGGCGACCATGCATCGCTCGGCACGACGGCATACTGTGCGGCACACATGTGCGTGGGCGGCAGCCCGGCATCCGCCAGGCAGGATGAAAAGACGCAATGGGGGCAGCTGCTCCTGAAGACGGTCTATCTCGTGTTCAACGGATTGTACCATATCGTGCGTCACGATATTGCCCTGCCGCACCTCGCGTTGGCTGTTGTCGGTAGCCAGATATCCGCCTACGACAAAGAGTGCAGCCTGTATGTCAAGCAGGAATTGGCGGTCGGCTTCATCACTACAATAGGTTATGAGTAGTCCGATATGGGAGTTCAGCTCGTCAATTGTGCCGTAGCTCTCTAGACGTTCACAAGCTTTGCTCACTCGCTGCCCGCCAACAAGTGAGGTCTTTCCTGCGTCGCCTGTCTTGGTATATACTTTCATATTTGACAATTAATAATGGACAATTCGTGATTCATTTGCGCAAAGGTACTAACAGCAAGTAATAGCTCAAAACAAATCATGTGCTTATTGCAGTGGCGTGTAGTAATGCGGTACGTAATTGGGCATTATCTCAGGATGGAATGCCTTGACGAAATCGGCCAGTACCAGATGTGGCTGCAGGCCTGCAAGCTCGCGATAAGGTGTATGGGCCAGGTTGCAGTATAGAACATGATTGTTGCGGAAGGCACGAAGTGTGGCATAGCGCGGATCCTCATCCGCGAGTTGTTGCAGCGAGAACATATCCTCATTGCTGCCGTCTGTCTGCCAGAAGTCGGCATCAACGGCACGTGCATAGACGGCTTCGAAATCAAGAGATATGCCACCGGATGATTCCACATCGCTCATAACATAATCGGCTCCGGCATCGGCGAAGAGCTGCGCCATATAACTGCGTCCGCCTACGACATACCAGCCATCACGCATCTGACGTCCGCTCACAACGGTTGGTCGCCAGGACGAGTTGCCCTCGGCACGAGCTGCGCTGTCGAGGCTCATGACCTCGGTCTTCAAAGCCAGGTACTTACGCTCGACATCTGCAAAGACGGCATTCGCACGACGTGTTTCGCCTGTGAGCAATCCCACCAGCTTGATCCATTCGGCCTGTCCCAGTGGGTCTGTCTCCTTGTAGCCGTGATGGGTGATGAGGGGAATGCCGCATTCGCGCAGAGCCTCGAAGCCTCCGTGCTTGGAGGCAGACACAAAGATGTAGTCGGGCTGAGAAGCAATAACTGTTTCGAGGTCAAACGTACCTTCACGTCCTATCTGTACGGTCTGCCCATCAACGATCTGCTGTTGTATGACGGGCGAGAACAGGTTGCGTAACGAGTTGATACCCACTACTCTGTCTTCCAGCCCCAGCACCTCGAAAGCTCCGAGTTGTAGTGCTGTGGTACAAATGAAACGAGAGGCGGGACTCGTCACGACAAACTCCTCTACCCGAGTGTCATCTGCCATCGGGTCGGGATTGCATATACGCACATGCACTCCGTCGGACGCATATCTGACGCTTAGCCCACGTGCATAACGTATGGTTATCGTGTCAGAATATTGCTCCTGACGAGCCAGAGCCGAGTCCTGTTCGGCATAAAGCTGGTCGGCGGTAGGGTTGCCTGTCTTGTGTGTGTTGCTTCCGCAGGAAACAGCAACGAGAGCCACAGCGTAGAGTATGTGGATAGTCTTCATTGTGTAATCATTGAAAACAGCGGAATAGGACACGCATAGACATCGCGTCTCTGCGTTCCTATTCTCGCAAGAAATATATATAATTGACAGATAGCTATCTCCTCACGGAGACATTTTTGCAAAAATTGTCATTCATCATTCGTCATTCATCATTACTCTTCCGGGTACATTGAGTGGTAGTAGTCCTCCAGTTCTATAGGATTCTTGGTGTGGTTCATCCACACATTGCGGATAGACTCCACCTCAAGCAGGCCCAGCAGGTTAGCTTCTGGAGTGTAGCCCTTATGCTTGAAGTACTCATACCAGCTGTTGTCCTCGCTCTCCTCGTCCTCGGCATCCCAGTACTCTTCTCCCTGACCGGCCATATCGTTGTTGGCGTGGTCACCGGCAATGGACATGAGAGGATAGAGATTTATCTTGCCTGAAGTAATGCCTTCAGCCAGCATACGGGCATATACATCCTGTTTGTAGTTGTCCTTCATATCAACAGTTCCGACGAAGTAGTTCTTGGAATAGCCTTGCAGGGCTGTCTGCAGCTGAGTGTAGCGGATGTTGGCCTTGTAGGTGTCGTAGTTGTCGGGGTTGCCGTGACCCATGAATGCCACTACACCCTCTGCAGCCTTGGTCTTGTACTCCTCATTCAGCAGACGTGCAACTTCAGCTACGTCGGCTGCATTGTTAAGCAGCGGTGTGCCCAGCCAGAGGTGACCTTCAAGACTTTGGAGATAGGCATCGTCGAGGTCGCCGAGATGGTTGTTGGCGAAGTCCTTGATGTAGTTGATTACGCGGCTGTACTCCTCACCTGGGATAACCTGCAGCGACTGGACGGTGATGTCCTTGTACTGTGCTGTGGCAAAAGCATGGAGCCAGAAGTTTGGAGCATAGTAGTTGCGCTTCACGATGTTGCCGTTATCGTCGGTGTTCTCACCGGCAGCAGCACGGTTGATGCAGATAGCCGAGCTGTAACTTACATAAACGTCGCAGTCGGGGAAGGCCTTCTCATAGGCTGCCTTTGTTGCATCAAAGGCCAGGAAAGCCTGGTTCCATGTCGAGCCGAAAGCCACGAGCAGAATAACCTTGTCGTGGTTGGACTTGGCTTTCTGTGCCTTAACCTGTGCATCGACAGCATTCTGATACAATACGTAATTGTTTACTGAATCATCATCATCATTGGAACATGATGTGAAACCTACCATGCTGACAGCTGCTGCCATCATGGCAATAAGAAGAGATTTAATCTTCATCTTCGTTTGATTGTTTATTATTAAATGGTTTGTTGGTTGAAATGTTCTTGCCTTGATGGAAACGCAAACTGAAGCTTACATAGAAGGTACGTCCTGCGTTCTTTGTTCCTAGGTGATATGGATGGATGGCACAATCCACATAATCGAAGATATTGTCAACGCCAGCCTCAACACGATATGTAAACGGTTTGTTCTGCCGCCCGAACTCATGTGTGGTATTGATTCGCCACAACTGATATGCAGCACCATCGCCATCGTTCTGGTAGTATCGCTTACTGCTGCCACGTGTGCTGAGGTTAAGGCCTAATCGATACGTCTTACAGAAGCGATGGTTCCATGTGGCAAAAGCGCTCCAGCGATGATGCGCCGTACCGTCTATCGTCACTCTATGAAGACGGTCATGAGTGCTGTCGTACTCATTTGCTACAGTATTTAGGTAGCCATAACTGCCACCAAAGGTGATATCATTGTTCAACTTATAGCTGACGTTGATGTCTACGCCTTCAGTGCGGGCATCTTCCATATTGCGGTATTGTCGTGCTACAATGTTCTCACTCCCGTCACCTCCGTAGGCAGATGTCAAGCCGGCAGGTATCTCAGACAGCGGCACATTGATAAGGGCTATCATGTCGTCTAGTTTGTTGTAGTAACCGCTTATCGAAGCCGTCAGCTTATTTGCACGATACTCAACATTAGCTGTATAGTAGTTGCTTTTCTGCGGATCCAGATTGGTGTTGCCCAGATTGTAGTATGTGCTGGAACCCATTGTATGAAGGTAGCGATAATGCAGTTCCTTCGTTGTTGGGGTCTTAAAGCCCTGACTCCACCCTGCACGGAAACGGAAGTCTCCCATAAAGATCATAGCACTCAGCTTTGGTGTTGCGCGGAAGCCAAAGTTGCGATTCTGGTTCAATCTGAGGCCTGCTGTTATGTTGAGCCACGAAAGCGGTGTAAACTCATCCTGTGCATAGGCACCAAGCGTCCAGTCATCGGCAGTTCCTGTGGCTGTACGCATAGGTGCATTCAAATAGTCATAGCGATATTCAATACCCGTACTCAACAACTGCGATGCCGGCAGATGAAAGACACCTTTGGCATGAGCTATCATACGCTGCTGGTCACTCTGTAGGTTCTTCTGACCTGCAAAGTATGGGTAGTAGTTTGTGAAATTGCCTGCAGGATCGTAGCCGTCTGTCAACGTCGTAGCAGTATATTTATAATAGTAGGCATGACGGTTCCAGTCAACATCCAACGTCACCACGTCACCTTCGTTCATACGCCACTTACCTCCTACTGCAGCCGACGAGTTGCGATACATCAAATCGTAAGTATATACGTCGCACGACGGGTATCTACCGTTGCGGGGACGCTCTATCGTCTTGGTGTAATGGCTACCTTCAGCATACATCTCAACATTGGGATTCAAAACGTATGTCAAACGCTCCTGTATCTGCCAGTTGTGATATGCGTTAACAGTCTTGTTGCGACTGTCTGGAACAATCATCGCTTCGGTATATTCGCGTGAGGTGTTCTGCCAACCGTCTGTACGCTGTAGCGAGAAACGAGTCTGGCTAGTGAGCCGCCCCCATTTCAACGCCAAGGCATTATGGTGGCGCAAATCGTTGTAACTGCCGTAGCGTGTTGCATTCTCAAAAGTTATGCCCTTAGTGTTTTCATCAGCTTGATTGGCTCTATCAACAGCACTACGGGTGATGATATTGATAACACCCGCCATAGCGTCGCTACCGTACAGCGCCGATTGCGCACCCTTCACAATTTCTATATGGTCGATATCGTGTGGGTCAATCAGCCCTAAATCATTCTCACCACCCACATCACCATGAATGCGCTTACCATCTATAAGAATAAGGATATACGCGTTGCCCAATCCACCCATCTGCATCTGACTGCCCATATCACCTTCGTTGAATGCAAAGCTGGTAGTAAGTCCATTCAGTATCTCCTCTATACTCTTACCTCCATAGCTGTCAAGCACACGTCGCGAAATGACTTCCGTCTGCACAGGAACATCACGCAACAAGTGCTGAGTGCCTGTCGCTGTGATAACCACCTCTGGAAGACTGTCCATAGCTTCCTGCGCGTGGGAGGTGAAGATACATAGCGTTGCCGTCAAGGCAAACGCCAAACGTTTGGTTTGCATTAAGTCTGTTGCCCTTATTCCTGAAGGCATACGTGTTACTTACTCCGACTCGGCAGGTCTTCTGGCTTTCCACAAGCTCCAACGTCTTCCCGCCCCTTGGGCAGTGACTCCATTGTTGAAGCCCATAACATGGATTACAGCTGCAGGTACAGCTCAGGTCTTTCACCTGATTCCCTTGCGCAGGCAACTCACATCAGCGACTCACCCGTTACCAAATCGGCTGCAAAGTTACGCAAAAGTTATTGTGCAATAGCATAAACCCTGAAAAAAAATATTTTCTCATTTAATGTAGAACAAATATAATCATGAGCCATTCAATATAACAAGATGTCACAAAAGGATTAAAAACAGGTCGAAAAGGCCGAAAAACGTTTTTACTTTACAACTCGCTTGCATCATACAAAAGATTTTACGTAAATTTGCGCCGAGATTATTAACTTGTATCTGAAAGCGCATTATGATTTTAGACAATATTGATGCTCTAAGCAAATACGAGGGCCTGAACCCCCGCTTTCATCACGTCGTAAGTTTTCTCAAGAACACCGATCTTAATTCATTGTCAACTGGTGTGCATGAGATTTGTGGAAAAGACGTTTACGTAAACATCCAGGAAATGAAACCTCGCGGGAAGGACGAAGCCCGCTGGGAGAGCCACGAGCAGATGATTGACATACAGCTGCTGCTCAGTGGCGACGAGCAGCACGGCTGGCTGCCACTCGCTGCCCTGCCTGCCGCTGAGTTTGACAAGCAGAACGACATAGCCTTCTACGACGGCTATGAACAGTTGCAACCAATGCCTGTAGAACCGACCTACTTCCGGCTGAGTCCGATGCAGATGGCTATTTATTTCCCTGAGGACGTACACAAGCCTGCCATCACGGAACAGGGCCTAAGAAAGGCTATCTTCAAGGTAAGGAACAACTAACTACAACATACTTTTTTATGGCAACAAAAGCAACTAAGGCATCTTCTGCAAAGGCTCCTTCCAAGACGGCAGCCAAAGCTGAGACAAAGAAGGCCGACGCTGAGAAGTCAGCCGTATTGAAAATAGTGAAGAACGACCCTTGGCTCGAACCTTTCTCCGAAGCCATCACCGGACGTCACCAACACGCTGTTGACAAAGAGAAGGAACTGCTGGGTACCACATCGCCCGACCTTACATCATTCGCCACCGGACATCTCTACTATGGTCTCCACCGCGAGCCACGACGCTGGGTGATGCGCGAGTGGGCTCCAAACGCAACGGAAATCTACATCATCGGCGATTTCAACGACTGGAAGGAAGACCCCGCATACGCTCTAAAGCGCGTCAAGGGCAGCGATGGCAACTGGGAAGCAAAGCTTCCGCTGAAGGCACTACAGCACGGACAACTCTACAAGCTCAGCGTACACTGGGACGGCGGACAAGGCGAGCGCATCCCCTCCTACGCCAACCGCGTGGTGCAGGACGACCAAACGAAAATATTCTCCGCACAGGTGTGGGCACCAGCCAAGCCCTACGAGTGGAAGACTACAAAGTTCAAGCCTAACACATCGCCTCTGCTCATCTACGAATGCCACATTGGTATGGCACAAGATGCTGAGAAGGTGGGTACATACGAAGAGTTCCGCCAGAACGTGCTGCCACGAATCCAGAAAGACGGATACAACTGCATACAGATAATGGCCATTCAGGAACACCCCTACTACGGCTCCTTTGGCTATCACGTGAGCAGTTTCTTCGCACCATCCAGCCGCTTCGGCACACCCGAGGAACTCAAGGCACTCATCGACGACGCTCACTCACGAGGCATCGCTGTGATTATGGACATCGTACACAGCCACGCCGTGAAGAACGAGAACGAGGGACTTGGCAACTTCGCCGGCGACCCCAACCAGTACTTCTATCCTGGCGACCGCCACGAGCATCCAGCATGGGACAGTCTCTGCTTCGACTACGGCAAGAACCAAGTGCTGCACTTCCTCCTTACCAACTGCCACTACTGGCTCGATGAGTTCCACTTCGACGGTTTCCGCTTCGACGGCGTGACATCCATGCTCTACTACAGCCACGGCCTCGGAGAAGCATTCATGGGCTATGGCGACTACTTCAACGGACATCAGGACGACAACGCCATCTGCTACCTCATGCTGGCCAACAAGCTCATACACGAGGTCAACCCCAAAGCCATAACCATTGCTGAAGAGGTTTCTGGTATGCCTGGCCTTGCAGCTCCGTTCAAGGACGGCGGCTACGGCTTCGACTACCGCATGGCGATGAACATCCCCGACTACTGGATAAAGATCATCAAGGAGCTGCGCGATGAGGACTGGAAGCCAAGCTCAATGTTCTGGGAGGTCAAGAACCGTCGCGCCGACGAGAAGACCATCAGCTACTGCGAGAGCCACGACCAGGCACTGGTAGGCGACAAGACCATCATCTTCCGCCTCATCGATGCCGACATGTACTGGCACTTCAAGAAAGGTGACGAGAACTATACCGTAGAGCGCGGCATAGCACTCCACAAGATGATACGTCTGCTCACCGCATCAACCATCAATGGCGGCTACCTCAACTTCATGGGCAACGAGTTCGGACATCCCGAATGGATTGACTTCCCACGCGAGGGCAACGGATGGAGCCACAAGTATGCACGCCGCCAGTGGAACCTCGTGGACAACCACGACCTATGCTTCCACTATCTCGGCGACTTCGACCGCGAGATGCTCAAGACGCTCAAGCTTCAGAAGGACATCCAGAAGACTCCCGTCACCGAGATCTGGCACGATGACGGCGACCAGGTGCTGGCTTACCAGCGCGGCGACCTGCTATTCGTGTTCAACTTCAGCTTCAACCGCAGCTACACTGGCTATGGTTTCCGCGTGAAACAAGGCACATACTCCGTACTGCTCAACACCGATGACGTTGCTTTCGGCGGCCACGGCCTCAACGACGACTCCGTGCGCCACATCACACAGTACGACCCTCTCCTGGCTCGCGACAACAAGGGATGGCTGAAGCTTTACCTCCCAGCACGCTCAGCCGTGGTGCTAACCAGAGGAGCTGAAGAATAAGCAAAACATACATAGCTCTACAAGAGCATATACACACATCAGGCGGAGCCGATAACGACTCCGCCTGATATGTTTTTTCAACTATGTGGCAATGCCAACTCCTATCCTGCAAGTTCGCTGATTAGAAGCCGCGTTTCAGACACAAGCTCCGAAGGCAGGTTGACACCACGCTTGACAAGACAGTCGAGCCAATCAGGTACTTCATCGCGCCGCATCGTGAACAGCACATCGCGGAACTGCTCAACCTCCTGTTCAGAATAGTCTTCAGCATCACGTCCTCGATAGATGTCGAGTTCCTCGTCGTTGTAGTATAAATCAGCTGTCGCGGCCTCACGCCATGAGCGCTTTTCGCACACAGCGTGAAAACCGCAACAGTATTCAGTATCGCCCTGAACAGACATCACCTTACCATAGCCTTCTTGCCACCACGCACATAGATGCCACGCTGTGGAAGAGATGTACCCAGACGACGTCCAGAGAGGTCATAGTACACAGCCTCACGAGCCTCTGTCTCAACAGAAGGTGTCAAACCGATAGCAGTTGCATCAGTTGTGGTTATGACAATCGCATCCGACCAATTCGACACGCCACCATCGGCATCAACGGCCTGAACACTTATCTTATAGGATGTCTCAAAAGTCAGGTCGGTGAAAGTGTAGCCAGTATAGGTAATGCCAGAAACCACAGTGGGTGCCTGACGGCGAACCTGACGAGCCGGTGCCTCATTGTCCGACTCGAATAACTCGATGAAGTCATTCTCCGAGAACACACCGTCGCAAACCAGCACATAGCTGACATAGAAGCGTTTGCCAGCCACAGATGAAAGCTGGAATTGGAACTCCGAAGGAACACCATCAAATGTGAAATATAGCAACGACTCTGAATCTGGCTGAATGGTTTGCTTCGCCACCTCACTGCCTGATTTTGTGAGGATGCTCAATGTCGGGGTCGAGCCATCGGCCTTGCCAGAGCTGTTAATCCAATCTGTGACATACAGGCAGAAGCTTACACTGCCCGACTCCGAGGTCAACACCGGAGAGAGGAGGCTGCCACCTGCCTTGCTGGCACCTATCTTGGCTCCGTTGGCACTACGATACACCTTTGTACCAGTCCATCCCTTAACATCCATGAATTCATTCAGGTTGTCTGACACATCCATCGAACCATCACCATTAATACCATCCATCAACTGCTTGAATGTCTCATAAAGCAGTACCGACTCAGCAATGTCCGCAGAACCGCCCACCTCATTTATCTTCACGTTATAGCTGACTGCATTCTCAACTTCATTCCATCTGACTGTGATACTGTTGCCTGTAACTGCAATAGATGTTGAGTCGATGACAGGAGTGTCAAGAGTTGGAAGGCTAGAAGCCATGAAATCAAAGCTGATGAGACCATCAGTCTCAGTGATGTTCTCTATAGGCTTGTGCATCAGCTTCTGTCCATCGGTGTTGGAACGATAGAGCTTTGCAGCCGGCGAAGATTCATCGGTCAGTGCAGTATTATTACTTATGCCTGGCCAAGGGTCACCAGCCAACGCACTTTCAGAGCTGTAGCTAAGGATGCCGTCGGCAGGGATGATGGTCATGCGCTGGCGGGAAGCGGTGTTGTTAATCTTGTTGTTATACCATGCGTTAGCATCATAGTCAACATGCAGCACCAGCATACCGTGACCGTAGGCCTTACTATCCCACCCTGTCTTCTGATGGTTGGCCAGCAAATAATACTCATTGCGGTTGGCATCATTATAGACAACATAAGCCTCTGGAGTGGTCTCAATAGCCTGCATATCTTGAATCTTGGCAGCCTGTTTCAGTTCCACTGGCTCCAACCAGCCGCTAAACCAACGCTCGTATGCGGTGTAGCCAGCCGGCTGATAGCCTTTGCCATTGTAGCATCCATAGTCCATGACTGACCATGAATGCATACCGAAATTATCTCCCTCGGTATCGTAGAAATCGGGAAGTCCGAGACAGTGGCTGTACTCGTGGCACATAGTGCCGATGCCGTCTATGGTGCTGCCCGATGTGTCTGCCAACTCTGAACCCGTGGCATAGGTGTCAATCTTCACCCCGTCCAGAGTCAAGGATGAACCTGAGGCATCTTTCAGCGACCACTGATGTGGCCAGATGGTGTTGGCTGGTGCACCGCTTGACTGAGCATAGCCTGCGTATGTGACATAAATGTTTTCCACTTCACCGTCACCATCCCAGTCGTAGTCTGCATAGTTAACCTGACTGTCGGCCAGCTTGCACGCTTCTTGAATCATCTCATAAGCTCGGATGTCGTTACCCTCGCCGCCACTGTCGGCTCCATAATAAGACATGTTGTGCGCAAGCGTAAAGGGTCCTACTACATCAAACTGGAGATCAAGCAGTCCGTAGCTCTGATCCTGGAAATACTCGCGAATCGAACCATAGTTGTCTCCGTAGGGATTGCCCAGGCCGTTAAGCATCTGGTTAAAGACGGCTTGTGTGCTGGTTTTCTTCATCTTGACGTCAGTGAAGCTCACAAGTATCAGCAAGCCCTTCTTTGAGCCTGTACCTGCATTGGATTCACCAGCCCGCGCAGGGGAACGACGTGCTTGCGCCATACGGCGTGTCTTTTCTGCCAGACGCTCACGATGGGTATTGCGACGCAACTGTGCGGCTCGCCACAGCGAGGCCACATCACGGCTGTCACTTACCCACTCGCCATTGTCGTTCTGGCAAACGGGAGTACCGTCGAGGGTTGTGTAATAGTGGAATGTTTCGTCACCACACAACTGTATGGTGAGTGTGGTGCCGTCACTCTGCTGCACAGTCTTCACGACACGCTTTGCAGGAACAGCCCACGATGACACTGCCATGCATAAAGCAGAGCAGAATAGAATGATTTTTTTCATGAAAAAGATATAATATAATGTATTTTGAGTCTCTTATACAAGTGTGCAATCACCTCACACTCACCTTGCGTCCACCAGCCACATACAAGCCTCGACGAAGGCTACCCGATGCAACACGGCGACCCTGGAGGTCGTAAAGCGTCTCGCCATCGGACAAGCCTGTAAATCCATTCTGAGCAGACGAGATGCCTGTACCGATGGAACACTTCACAGTGAGCGACACTGTCTTGTCATCGTTTTCGGTGATATCCAGCAGTTCCTTATCCATGTAGCCACTCGCTGTATAAACAGTGGCGGCAGGCGTGGTAGTAGATGTAAGACTGTTGTTCTCACCAAAAGGATAGAGATTACCGGCCCATGTCTCCATCAAGATATCAGCCGTATTATTAGTGTTGTAGGTACCTTTGTATAAGTTGTTGGCTGCAATGATGGTCATGCGCTGATGATTAACTACATTGTTCACCCTGTTTCCATTCCATATACTAGCGTCGAAATCAACGTGCGTTACCTGAAGACCGTGACCAAAGCCGCAAATACTTCTATCCCATCCCACAGCCTGTCGGTTCTCAATAACATAATACTCGTTGGAGTTCTCACTGTTGACAATCTTATACCCCTTGCCACCATTGGCAATAGGAGCTATCTGAAGTTCCTGGGTGGTTGTGATTTCCTCCAATGCCTGCCAACCCATGAAGTCGCGCTCATACGCTGTGTAAGCGCAAGGCACATAACCGTTAGAGCCATAGCAACCATAATCCATCAACGACCACAGGTCCATACCAAACGACTTGTAGTTGGTGTTGTAGAAGTCGGGCAAGCCAAGAGCATGACTCAACTCATGGCACATGATACCTACACCGTCGGGTACAGCGTCATAAACCACACCCTGGGCATTCCTACGAGCACGCATAGCATTACAGCATGCACTAGTGGCAAACTTTATACCGTTAATTGTCACACTGGTTGTTGACTCACGCGGCCACAGCGTTGTAGAATGACCACCATTGGCTTCTCCACAACCTGCATAGATAAAAAACACCATATCCACCTGACCCTTGTTGCGATTGTCAAAGTCCGACCATTCGCCATCATAAGTCTCAGTAGCCTTAGTGATGGCATCATTGCGGAACTGAGTGTAGCCTTTGTCTTTACCATCGCTGCCATTGGAGCCATAGTATGACTCAGGGTGGTCAAGATTGACAGGACCTATTATTACGAACTCAGGCGTGAACAGCCCATTACTCTGGTCGAAGAAATAGTCGCGTATTGAGCCATAGCTACCATGTCCCTGATAGAGGTTGCCATCACGGGTGCCATTGCAATAGAGGTCATAGTATTGACGCACCTCCTCATCGGTGTCAGCAACATTGAACACAGAGTCGGTAAAGTTCACAAGCACTACCGGCACCTTTGGCGAACCAACAGAGGGAAGCGGTGCTGCAGATTGTGAACCTATGAGACGTGGTGCCAGACGACGCTGGGCATCACTTTCAGCACGAGCTTGAAGGTCTGATACCAGTTCGCCGGTAAGCTCATAATGAACGCCGTCTGCTGCTGGTACAGCTATTTGTCCATCATCTGTTTGCCACCAGCTAAGGTTCTCATCGCCAGATAGATTAATGATTAGAGTTGAACCATCAGTCAAAGTGACTTGCCTACGAACTCGTTCTGCTGGAACAGCCATAACTATAGTGGCTGACAGGGATGCAACCAATGCAATAAGTAGATGTTTCATTTTGCGTGATATAGTGCTACAATCGTGCAAAGTTACGCATTTCCCTGCAATATACCATCCTGATTTCGGAAAAGTCTGCATTCAATAATGTTTTTTAGCATTACAATTATCTCTTTGAACGAAAGAGCCATGCCTGCATTTTGGACCATATTCTTGCATCTGTATGATATTGAAGCAAAAAAGTTATACAAAAAAAATAAAAATGATGCTTTGTATCATAAAAGTTGCGTACCTTTGCAACTGCTTACGTTGCATTTATCAATACAATCTACATGGGTGCACTTAAATCATTTGCGCGTTGGTACTTTTCACGCAACGCGATGCCATACTGGATGGTTCTGATTTTCGACTCATTTGTCGTACTGACCGCCAACCTTGTTGCATTTATACTAAATCATGGTGCCACAGCAACTGCCACTCAGTTCTGGCCGCTGGTGCTGACATTCATCATCTATCTTATACCTTATTTAATAGGGTTCCGCATTATGCGGACCTATACAGGTGTGTTACGCTACTCCTCTTTCAATGACCTGTTTAGGGTAGGATCAGCCAACTTGATAGGTATTACCACGGTGGAAGTTGCACGTGTGTTCTTCCACACCGACAAATACCTAGTAACACTTCACCTCACAGATCTCATATTCGCTTGGACGTTGGCAACCATTGTGATGTTTGTTGTACGCATCCTTGTGAAGTATATGTTTGATATCATACAGAATGAGAACGCCAGAAGACGTGCATTCATATATGGCACCAAAGCAGGTGGCATTGCCATAGCCAAGAGCATACGCACGGAGGTGCCTGCACGTTTCCACCTTGAAGGCTTCCTGAGCGACTCCAATGATATGCCAGGCCACATTTTGCAGGGCGTACAAGTCTATCCGAACGACGACAAGATTGTGGAATACATGCGCGCCCGCCATGCCAACACACTGCTGGTGTCGCCTCTGAAGGCTGAGATGTTCATGGCCAACACCGCCATGAGTGAGCGTCTCATGGACGCAGGCATCACCATCTTCACACTCAACCATGCACAGCAGTGGGACGGCAAAAGCGATATCAGCACCTCACAGCTCCGCGAGGTACAGATTGAAGACCTGCTCCCACGCGACGAAATCCAGATAGACCTTGACGCTGTCAAAGAACTGCTCTTCGGGCGCCGCATCCTGATTACCGGTTCGGCTGGTAGCATTGGTTCCGAGATGGTAAGGCAGATAGCCAAGTGGGAACCATCACAACTGGTGCTGGTGGATCAAGCTGAGACACCACAGCACGACATACGCCTGATGATGGGCAAGGATTTTCCTGGCATCAAGGCCGAGACTGTTGTCACCAGCATAGCCAACAAGGGAAGCATGGAACGCCTCTTCGCCACCTATCGACCAGAGTATGTGTTCCACGCAGCCGCCTACAAGCACGTGCCGATGATGGAAGACAATCCATCCGAAGCAGTACAGAACAACATCGTTGGCACACGCGTATTGGCCGACCTCGCTGTGAAGTATGGAGTGAAGAAGTTCGTGATGATTTCCACCGACAAGGCTGTCAACCCGACAAACGTGATGGGATGCTCCAAGCGCATCTGCGAGATCTACGTCCAGGCAATGGACAAGGCCATCAAGGAAGGCAAGGTTGTAGGCGAGACGCAGTTTGTGACCACACGCTTCGGCAACGTGCTGGGAAGCAACGGCTCCGTCATACCACTCTTCAAGGAACAGATTCAGAACGGTGGTCCTGTCACAGTGACCCACCCCGACATCATACGCTTCTTCATGCTCATACCCGAAGCTTGTAAGCTGGTGCTGGAGGCCGGCACTATGGGCAAGGGCGGTGAGATATTCGTCTTCGACATGGGCAAGCCTGTACGTATAGCCGACCTGGCCAAACGCATGATACAGCTGTCTGGAGCCAAGAACATCGACATCGTCTTCACAGGTCTTCGCGACGGCGAAAAACTGTACGAGGAAGTACTGGGCGACGAGGAACAGACAAAGCCCACCTTTAATAAGAAGATAAAGATTGCACAAGTAAGAGAGCAGGAACTAGAAGAGGCCACAAAGGAGATTGACGAGCTGGAACGCATCAGCCGCGAGTTCGACAACATGGAGACAGTGCGGCAGATGAAGCACATCGTACCTGAGTACAAGAGCCAGCACTCCGTTTACGAGCAACTCGACAAATAGCTAGCTGGGAATGGATTTGTCCATACTCATACCTGTCCACAACTTCAACGCATCCCGTCTCGTCAACGACCTCCAAGAGCAAGCCCGGCAGCTGGCTGTCACATGGGAGATTATCGTGGTTGACGATGCATCGCAGCATGAGACAGAATGGATGGACAAGGCAGCCAGGCTCGAAGGTGTCACCGTTCATCACAATGAGCATAACCTTGGGCGTGCCGCCACACGCAATAAGCTGGTTGACCTGTCTAATGGCAAGTGGCTTGTAATGATTGACTGTGACGCACAAGTCATTACCAACGACTTTCTCCAGCGCTTCATTGATGCCGCACACTCACACGCTGTTGTCTGCGGACGCATTCTGCACCCCGATACGCTTCCGTCCAACGATGTATCCCTCCGCTGGCGATACGAGAAAGAGGCTGAAAGCAGGATGCGCCCAGAGCAACTCAACAAACTGGACAAACCGCCGCTACGCACCTTCGCCTGCCTGATACACCGCAGCGTGTTCGAACACATACGCTTCAAGGAAACGATAAAGGACTTCGGCTATGAGGACTTCCTCTTCGGCTTGCAACTATACGAATACGGCTACTCCATCCACCATATCGATAATCCGCTGCTGAACACAGACATCGAACCAAACCACGTGTACCTAGCCAAAATAGAGGAATCAATACGCACACTGCATAAACTCCGCCCTCTGTTGGAAGGACAAACACGACAGCTGAAAGTCGTGACCAAGGTCGATAAGTGGCATCTTGCATGGGCCGCTCGCCTACTCTACCGCTGCTTCCATTCCGCAATGCGGCGCAACCTGATAGGAACAAATCCCAGCCTTAGAGTACTGAGCATCTACAAGCTCTGCTACTGGTACAGCTTAGAATAAACCAACCCTATTGATTACACAATAAATATTCATCTATAACATCACTCTCTTTTTCATCATGAACAAGAAAAATCTTTTCTGTGGTCTCGCATGCATGGCCACACTGTCCGCACCCGTCACAATGACCAGCTGCAACGAGGACGAAATCGTGCAAACAATCAACACAATTAACACACTCGTTGAACTGTTCAGCAATTCCAATGAGCTGTCTGGCACAGCATGGATGGACGGCAACACATGGAGCGAGAGTACACTCGGCATCGAGTTCTCCAACAAAAGCCAGGGTGTCATCTACGATGCATATACCAATGACGGCGAAGGTAGAGAGTTCACCTACACAATGGATTCCACCAACAACACTATTACACTTGCCTTCAGCAGTGGTTCCAGCGAGGTTATAACCGTAACAGCATACGAACAGGGCAAGTCACTACAGATCAAGTACAATTCTAAGACCTACAATCTTATACCATACGCTGAATAAGCCGAGCATAAGAGCTGATACGTCACCGACAAGAACGTATCAAGGATGAGGAAGCTTGCAAACGGTCTGAAATGCCAATAAACTCATAGCCCAGGGCGATGCCCTGGGGCATTCAGGTACAATAGAACACGCCATGAAAGTGCAAAAGCTTTTAGATTAAAGCTTTTGCACTTTCATGGCGTGAATGTTATATGTGTCATTATCCCCCAGGGTGTCACTCCCTTTGGTCGTTCACCCTGAGCTATGAGCTTATTGGCCTTTCAGGCCGTCTCGCCAGAACGGTACTGTCAGACTTCACACAAGAACAATCACACACCAGTATACATCAACCGTGCTGAAACATTCATTCCAGCACGGTGAAGAAGGTTGTGCAGCACGGTGGAAATAGTGCTGCAGCACGGTGTAATTACTTGGCAAGCTTAAATCCAATCTTCATACCCTGGTAGTTTTCTCCGAGAAGTGCAGAGATACTGCTGAGGGTGCTGTTGGAACGACCCAGCACAGCTCCAACGGTGTTGACAGTGGTGAGTAGCTTGGTTGAATCAAAGAGCATGCAGAGTGATGTGCCATCCATACCCACGATACATGTATGGTTGAGAAGACCTAGAGAACCGCTGAGGGTCAGCGACTTGGTTGAGGAATCGAAGGTGTAGGTACCAGATGTAATGGTACGGTTGTTGCTCTGGATGGAGAAAGTCTTGTCCTTCTTGAAGGTGAACGACGTCACACCCTTTGTGATACCCATGCGAGTGAGATAGCTCTCAAGCTTCTCTTCGATGTTGTCTGCCACCACAGCACCACCGGCCTGAGCCAGAAAGTTCTCACTCTCGAAGCGGCACTCAGGCGACTGGTACTTCCATGTGCCAATAAGTGTCTTCTCTGTGATGGTTGATGAGAGCAGCGTACCCAGCAGGTTGTTGAGGATGCTGGAGCCTGCTGACAAAGCAGTAGAAGAGGAGATGGATGATGAACCTAGTGTAGAGCCGCTACTGGTTCTGCTGCCTAGGAGTGAACCAATACCTGTGCCTGTTGTTCCACAGCCAATCAGGCCGAGGCATGCAACAACTACCGTTGTCTTGATAAAATTCTTTTTCATTTGTCTGTATTTTGATTATTCATGAAAATATTGCTTACGTTGTTTGTTCCGGTGTCTGGCCAGTGGCCACAAGGCGATTGAACTCCTTTGGGATAGGAGTATCAAAGACCATGCGTTGTCCGGTGACAGGATGGATGAAGTGGAGACGATAGGCATGGAGACATAGACGCCCTATGGGGTCGTAGCCGTTGCCATACTTGGAGTCGCCAACGATGGGATGCCCGATGTCCTGAGAGTGGACACGTATCTGGTTCTTGCGTCCCGTCTCCAGCTTGAACTCCACGAGGCTGTAGCGTGGAGTGGTCTTCAGTGTATGGTAGTGGGTCACCGACCACTTGCCACCACCCGGATCAGTAGGACTTGAGAAGGTTACGTATGCCTTGTTGTCCTTGAGGAAGGATTCCACAGTGCCCCCCTCGCGCTCCATCTCACCATTAAGTACAGCCACATAGCGACGGTCATAGACCATTTCGTGCCAGTTGTCCTCCAGCAGTTTGGCTGTCTCGATGTTCTTGGCATACATCATCAAGCCGCTGGTGTCGCGGTCAAGACGGTGTACGGTATGAGCCGTACACTTGAAGTGACGCTTTGCGAAATACTCATCCAGCACCTGCTTGGCCGAGTACTGTTTGGCGGTGGCAGGCATGGATAGAATGCCTACAGCCTTCTCAATGACTATGAGGTCCTTGTCCTCATAGACAATCTTGACATACTTGTTGAGAAGATAGTTGGAACGCTTGTGCTTTGAGACGCGAACCACCTGTCCAGGATGCAGAGGCTCGTCGAAGCGAGTGGTCTCACGCCGATCCACAGTGATGCCATGTCCCGCCAATATGTCCTTGGCTCGGTTACGTGATATACCGTTGAGTTCACTTATGATGAACTCCAGCAACGTGGTTTCTGTCTTAACCACGTGTTCGCTATATTTGGTGCGGGCATATTCGGCTCCCGTCTGGTTGTGTATCATGAAGGGTTTAAGGGGGTTAAGGAGTTTAAGGGGGTTAAGGGGGTTAAGGGGGTTAAGGGAGTTATTCGTGATGATAGGGTTCGTGGTTGATGATGGTGAAAGCGCGGTATAGTTGTTCTACGAACAGGAGGCGTATGAGCTGATGCGAGAACGTCATCTTGGACAGCGATATGCTCTCCTTAGCTAGGCTCCGCACGGAATCATCAAATCCATATGGTCCGCCAACGATGAACAGCAGACGCTTGATACCCGAAGACATGCGCTTCTGCAACATTGAGGCGAACTCCAGCGAGCGGTACTCCTTGCCGTGTTCATCCAACAGCACCACATGGTCGGCTGCCTGCACCTGACGTCGAATGAGTGCTGCCTCCTGAGCCTTCTGCTGCTCGGTGGTCAGGGCCTTGGTGGCTCGCAGTTCTGGAATGACCTCTATGTCGAAGCCGATGTAGTGGCTCAGACGCGACGCATACTCGTCAACGAGCCGCTGCACACAGGGGTCGGTGGTCTTACCCACAACAAGGAGTGTAATCTTCATACCGTTGAGTTGTGCTATTGTGCAAGCATCTGACGTGCCATCTCATCGCCCAGCTCGGCTGCCCGCTGCAGAGAAGCCTTCGACTCATCGTCCTTGCCCTGTGCCTTCAGGCATACACCAAGGATGCGGTGGGCATCAGCGAACTCTGCATCCAAGGCCACCGCCTTCCGTGCTGCCAGCTCAGCCTCTTCATAGTTACCGAAGCGATAGTGGAGAGCAGCCAACTCAGCTTGGAACAGCGGTTCGCCATTATCCTTACGGACAGCTTGTTCAAGGTCGGACAGTGCCTGCTGGAACATCCGGCACTTCAAAGCTGCCTGCGAGCGCTGATAGTAGAAGTTGGCATTTAGTGGATTAGGACTTACATACTCATACTCCAACAGGTCACCCACTGCCTCACGATAGCGATGGAGCGAGAGGTAGGTTGTTGCCCTCATCAACAGAGCCGGTGCGGCATCAGTCCTATATGGTTTCGTGAAGCATGCCACCGCACTGTCCTGCAGAGCCAGTGAGCCAAGTGTGTCAGCCATCATCTGACGGCACTGTGCCGCATAGAGGAACTGCTCGGCAGAGCGCAGGTTGCTGGCACACACCTGTTCGAACCGCTCCGAAGCATCGGCATATCGTTGGAGGGCATACAGTATATGACCTTCGAGTGCCGTGTAGAGCGGCAGTGGATTGATGTCCTTGGCTGTGACAATCTCGGTGAGTGCATCGTCAAGCGTCCACCCTGTCCGCGAAGCCGTATCCTGAGCTACAGCATAGATGGAGCGGGAACGCGAATAGTGAAGCTCGTCGGCAGCAGCATGAGCCTTCAAGCCCTCGTTCCATACGGCATCAGCCTCCGCATAACGCCCCATAGCGGCCAGCATCTCGGCTTTCATAGTGTAGCCGTTGGTTTCATTGGGGAACAGTTCTATGAAATCCGACACATAGGTCAAATACAGACTTGTGTCACGCGTGCCTGTGAGGTAGATGAAGCTGCTGGCTTGAGCCGCATCCGCAGGCAAAGCCTTTGGTATGAGTATCTCACGGAGGTCGTTGTTGTTGGCCGACAGAGCTGTGGTGCTGAGGCTGGCAGCGAAGGCGGCTGAGACTGCATAGCTCTTCTCATCGCCACGGGTGGCCGACATCTGCCATAGCCCCACTACCTCACCCTGCTCATTCATCACAGGGCAGGAGAGATTGTTCTCAGCCAAGGTGATGGGCAGCGTGTAGTAAGGGAACTGTTCGTTGAACACCTGCACCTCCGACACCGTTGTCTGCGTACAGGCACCCGACTTGTTGGAAATGTATGGCAGCACTGTCACCACATCGCCCGCCACAGAGGCTGTTGCAGCTATTGCCAGGCTTTCAGTCTTCTTGATGTCAACCTTAAAACATACGACATCGTAGAGCGAACTGGCACCGCAGATACGCTTTACATCATATTGCCTACCACCCTCATCCACCACAACGGCACGGGAAGCATGGCGGAAAGAGGCATAGTCGCTCAGGGCCTGTCCGTCAGGAGAGATGAAGAAGCCATTGGTGCTATGAAGCAGCTGCCCCTGGCTGTCGTATGTGAGAACGGTCAACTGAGCTTTACGCGCCTTCTTATACCATTTGGGTTGCTGACCCATCACGGCTAAAACGGTGGCGAAAAATATGAGTGAGAAAAGAATTCTTCTATACATAGTATAAGCTATCTTATTTCTGACCAGCCTGCAACAGAGCTTTCGCATTGCCGATGGCAGCATCGGTGAGCTGAGTGCCACTGAGCATGTGGGCAATCTCGTTGACGCGACCGTCGAGATCCAGCTCCACAATATGGGAGGTCGTATCGTTTTCACTATCCTCCTTATAGACACGGTAGTGATGCTGTCCCAGAGCTGCTATCTGAGGCAGATGGGTTATGGCCAGCACCTGCCTACCACCGTCGCCCATCTGGCGCATTGTCGAAGCCATGCTCTCAGCTATATGACCGCTGACACCTGTGTCTATCTCATCGAAGATGATAGTGGGCAGACTCACAGAGGCACTGATGAGAGCCTTCAGGGAGAGCATCACACGGGCAATCTCACCGCCCGATGCCACAGTGGCAATGTCCTGAAGCGCTGAGTTCTTGTTGGCACTGAAGAGTATCTTCACAATGTCCAGGCCTGTTGCCAGAGGCGTGTCACTGTGTGTGAGGCTGATGCTGATACGTGCATTGGGAATGCCCAGCGGCACCAGTCGCTGTTGCATCTCAGCCTCAATGGCATCGGCAGCCTGCCGCCGCAGCTTACTGAGCTTCTCGCCTTGGGTCATGACGTCGCGAAGAGCCTCATCCATTTCCTTCTGCAACCGTTCTATCTGTTCCTCGCTACCTTCTATGGCATCGAGCTGAGAGCGCAAGTCTGCAGCAAGCTCCAGCAATTCGGCATCGCTGTTGAGATGATGTTTCTGCAGGATACCGTAGAGTTGTCCCAGCCATTCATTGACAGCTTGCAGGCGCGAGGGGTTGACATCCGTGCGCTCGGCATGCTGAAGTATTTCATCGGCTATATCACTCAGCTCTATCTGACAGCTCTCTATACGTGAAGCCAGAGGGCTGGCTTGCGGCAACATATCGGAAATGTTGTTCAGCATACGGGCGGCCTGCCGCAGCGCATCTGTTGTACCAGAGCCATCATCGCCGCCACTGACCGCACCATAGGCAGAATAGAGTGCGCCCTTCACCTCCTCGGCATGGCTCAGCAACTGAGCCTCCTGCTCCATCTCCGCCTGCTGATCTGGCTGAAGGTTCAGCTCGTCAATCTGAGACAGCTGGAACTGGAGGTAGTCGGCCTCATCCTTGCCTTTAGATGCGGCCTGCAGGGCTTCGCTTAACTGCTGTTGAAGCGACCTATACCTATTATATAATATGGTATATTGCTCCAGCTCATCCTTGTCGTGGGCAATGATATCAACTACATTAAGCTGGAAGTCCTCCTGCCCCAGCAACAAGTTCTGATGCTGGGAGTGGATATCAAGAAGCTGACTTCCCAACTGCTTGAGCTGGGCAACCTGCACAGGTGTGTCGTTGATGAATGCACGGCTCTTGCCGGAAGCTGTCAGTTCCCTGCGCACTATGCACTGACCATCATTGTAGTCTAGGTCGTTGTCGTTAAAGAACTGTTCAAGCCCGCATCCTGTGAGGTCGAAACGGGCCTCAATGATGCATCTCTGCTCACCCTGCTTGATGGCCTTGATGTCGGCCCGCTGTCCAAGAAGCAGACCTATCGCGCCAAGCAGTATGCTCTTACCAGCACCCGTTTCACCGGTGATGACAGAGAAACCTTTGTGAAAGTCTATGTCCAGCTCACTGATGAGAGCGTAGTTCTTTATATATAATGCTTGAAGCATATATGGCTATTGTTTTATCTTCTCCCAGTAGTTGTTCTGCGACGGATTGATGCGGAACACGATGTCATAAACGGTGTTGCGCTGCTCGTTGCTGCCGTGTCCGCTGAAGATGCTTACAAGCTCATCGCGCTTGAAGTCGGTGAAAATCTGCGGAAGCATACTCAGGCTCTTGGCCTCGTGAGCCGTCTGCAGCAGGAGCAAAGCCTCTGCCACGGCATCACGTGCTGTGTTGGTGTTCTCCGACATCATGTCCAGCCCTTTGCGGTAGTAGTCATACTGCAACTGGCGGTATGGCTCCATAGCACCGTCGAGATAGTCGTTAATAAGAGCATAGCGGTTGCGGGTGTCACCGAAAGCCTTCCAACCAGAGAAGCCCAATCCGTCGGCATTGTTGCACACATCCTGTGCCAGCCTCAGGATATCCGTACCACCCATTGGCGACATAGTGTCGAGGTCATAGCCTATGATGCTGTAGGCCCAGTAGGCAAGCATGGCTGTGAGGTTGTTATCCACCTGCTCCGGGCGCCACTCCAGCTGGTCGAATTCCTGGAAGGTGAAGTTGAAATCGGCATCCTTGGTACTGAACACCGTCGTAGTGTAGGAACTGCCATAAACGGGACGGCTGCCTACAACAATCAGCGAGCCTTGGAACGAGTTGTCAGTCTCGCTGTAGGTGTCAATGGTGATATTGAACGTACACTGTATGCGCTCTTTCTCTGTCAGTTGGAACTCCGTCCACGTGCGCTCGTTAAGAAATCGGGTGATGGATGACTCCAAAGCCTCAAACACACTCGACTTGGTGTTGGACACCTGCGAGCGGTTAATCATAACCTTGGCATTCAGTTCCTGAGCCGAGAGGTGTACGGTCGTCAACAACACGGCTAACAATAACAGTATGCGTTTCATTCCATGTAGAGTTTATAGCACCGTCTCCAGCATATCAATGATGTCAGCAGCCACTTCCGTCTTCTTTTTCAGGGGATATGGCTTGACATCGGTCGGAGTGACAATGGTGATTTTATTGGTATCATGCTGGAAGCCTGCACCCTCATCATTCAGAGAGTTCAGAACTATGAAATCAAGATGCTTGCTTGCCAGCTTGGCCTGCGCATGTGGCAGCTCGTCGTGTGTCTCCAGGGCAAAGCCCACCATACGCTGGTCGGAACGCTTCATCTCTCCCAATCCACGGGCTATGTCCTGTGTAGGTTTCAGTCGCAGCGTCAAGCCGTCACCCTCGCGTTTGAGTTTCTGTGTGGCCACAGTGTCGGGTGTGAAGTCGGCCACAGCTGCACAGAGTATAGCCGCATGGCTCTGCGGGAAGAGGCTCTTGGCTGCTTCCCACATCTCCGCCGCACTCTCCACACGGGTGACAGTGATGCCCTCTGTTGTCGGATAATGCGCCATTGGTCCGCAAACCATCTGCACCGATGCACCCCGACGTGTACACTCCTCTGCCAGGGCTGTCCCCATCTTTCCGGACGAGTAGTTGCCGATGAACCGCACAGGGTCGAGCCGCTCGTAAGTTGGTCCCGCCGTGATAAGCACCGTCTTACCACTCATTGTGAGAGACGGTTTCGTTAAGCTCTCCAGCACTAGCTCGGCAATGCGTTCCGGCTCCTCCATACGTCCCTTGCCAACGAGATGACTGGCCAACTCTCCGCTGGCAGGCTCTATGACCGTCACCCCACGCTGTCGCAACAGCTGCAGGTTGTCCTGTGTGGCTGGATGCCGCCACATGTCCAGATCCATTGCAGGAGCAATAAACACCGGAGCCTTCATGGAGAGGTATGTGGTTATCAGCATGTTGTCGGCAATGCCGTGAGCCATCTTGCCTATAGTGGAGGCTGTGGCGGGGGCTATCACCATAGCATCGGCCCATAAGCCCAACTGCACATGACTGTGCCAGGTGCCGTCGCGCTGGGCGAAGAAATCGCTGATGACAGGCTTGGATGTGAGAGCCGACAGAGTGACGGGAGTGATGAACTCCTTGCCGGCAGGTGTTATAACAACTTGCACCTCATGCCCCAGCTTTACAAACTGGCGTATGAGGGTGCAAGCTTTGTAGGCAGCTATGCTGCCCGTAATACCAAGAACTATGTTCACGTTTTTAATAATCGCTAAGCATCATTGGCATGAGCAGCAGCAGTACTTCCTCCTCAGGCTTCTGCTCTGCTGGCATGATGAGACCGGCACGTCCGGGGTCGGCCAGCTTCAGCACTACCTCGGTGCACTCCAAGCTGTTGAGTATGTCGAGCAGCAGGTTAGCCTTGAAACCGATGCGGATGTCACTGTCGGCATACTGGCAGAGGACGGTCTCCTCACCACGCTTGCTGTAGTTGATGTCCTGTCCGCTCAGTGTCAGCTGCCCCTGGGTGAGCTGCAGCTTAACAAGCGCACTGGCCTGATCACACTGTACCATCACGCGCTTCAGCGCGGAGATGAACGACTGACGGTCGATGGTTGCCGTGTAGGGGTTGTTAGCTGGGATTACGCTGTTGTAGTTGGGATAGCGGCCTTCGATAGGACGGAAGGTCAGGGTGAAGTCGTTTGTCACGACGCGAGCCAGCTTCTGGTCAAATGCCAGTTCGCATGGAGCCTCGTCCTTTGTCAGCAGACCCTTCAGGATGTTGGCGGGCTTCTTTGGCATGATGAAGCCAACCTGCTCCTCGCTCTTCACGTTGAACTGTTTCTTTCTAACCAGCTTACGGCCATCCGTTCCAACGAACACCAGACAATCTGACTGGAAGTCAAAGTATATACCTGTCATGACTGGACGCACATCATCCTCAGCCAAGGCAAACACACTGCTGGAAATACCAGACAGCAGAGTGACCTGAGGAATACTGAATGCATAAGCATCACTAGCCATTGCTGGAGGTGCTGGATATTCATCGGCCTGCTCACCTACAATCTGGAAGTAACCGTTCATGTAGTCACCACGAATCTCCATAGTCTCCAGGTTGATGTCGAACTGAACTGGCTGGTCGGCAATCTCTCTCAGAGTGTCCTGTATCACCTTTGCCTTGATGCAGAAACGGGCGTCACTCTCACACTCTATGAGTTCCACGGAGCTGATAAGAGACGACTCACTGTCGGAAGCGGTGATGTTCATCACACCGTTCTTGATTTCGAAGAGATAACAATCGAGAATGGCTAGAGAGTTCTTGCTGTTGAGTACGCGATTGAGGGCTTGCAGCTTGTTGAAAAGTGCCGATCTCTGGACTTTGAATTTCATACTATATTATATTAGAGTTATTGTAATTTAATTAGAGTCATTGTAACATCAAGCAAAATTATTGACTTTCCATTAAACCCACAACATTTTTGCCTGTTTTTTTGTTTTAGGCAGAGAATAGCTTTACATTTGCACCTGCAATTTGCAAATCCGACAAATTATTGCACAAAATCTATCATACATAATTATATCACAATGGAAATATCAGGAAAGATTATTCAAGTTCTGCCGGAACGAGGCGGTGTGTCACAACGCACAGGTTCTGAATGGAAACTGGCAACATACGTGCTTGAAACCATGGACCAGTATCCTCGCAAAATGGTCTTCGAGGTTTTCGGAGTTGACCGTATCAGCCAGTTCAACATACAGGTTGGTCAGCTCCTCACAGTGAGCTTTGATGTGGATGCCCACGAGTATCAGGGACGTTGGTACAACACCATCCGCGCCTGGCGTGTGATGCCCTACGACCCAACAGCCGTTGTAGCAGCACCTGCTGGAATTGCTGTTCCACCTGCCGCAGGCGTAGCACCTATGGCACCAGCTGCCGCTCCTGCCGCAGCACCAGCCGCTCCAGCCGCAGCACCAGCAGCACCAGCTCCATCCGTAGCCCCGATGGATGCAGAACCATTCGGTGGTGGCAGCGAGACAGACGACCTACCCTTCTAAGGTTCCACGCCATACTTTTTCACAACGAATTAGACAAATTAGACGAATCCCTTAAATGCCAGTCTAAGTGGCTCCGCAATAATTCGCTTATTTGTCTAATTCGTTGTAAAGAACAATCAATAGGTTGTGTCATGCATTTTGACACAGCCTTTTTTTCTGTCACACAGATAACACAGATAACACAGATCTGTTTTTCTCGAACACAAATCTCACAAATCCAACGAATACCTTTCTCTATTAATCTTGTCTCTAAACTAATTCGTTCGATTCGCGTCATTCGTGTTCTTTCTCTTTAACATATAATGCCCATGTAATTTTTCATTAATTTGTCACTCGTCATTCAAATTATGTCACACAGATAGCACAGATAGCACAGATATTTTTTCTCGAACACAAATCTCACAAATCCAACGAATAATTTTCTCTATTAATCTTGTCTCTAAACTAATTCGTTCAATTCGAGTCATTCGTGTTCTTTCTCTTAAACATATAATGTCCATATAATCGCCCATGTAATTTCTCATTAATTGTTTTTCCCGTTCACTTGATATTTCATTAATGATAATTCATGGGTCATTTATGGAAATTCGTGTTCTTTCTCTTAAACATATAAAGTCCATGTAATGCCTAAATGGCAATCAGTGTCCGATGAAGGGAGATTACTCATAACTATACATTATCAATTGTATATTTAGCGAAGAAATTTGACACTTCAACACAGCAGTATCACTGCCCCGGCAGCAAGGTGGCAATATCTCAGCAGATCGACTTCAATATCTCAGCAGCAATCAACCCGTTCCTCGGCAGGTAACTGTTGTCTCCTCAGCAGATGAGAGTGAGTATCACGGCACTAATCAGTTGTTATGTCAGCATGTATCAACAGTTTTCTCAGCACGTGTCATAAACGTCAGCACATAAAAAAGCCCCATGTCGATGAAACATGGGGCTAAATATATAATCAGATAAGGTTAATAATCATTCAGTTTATTTTGCATAATAGTATTCATTCTTGTCTTATTGTTTATTCATTTTCAGTAGTGCAAAGTTACATCATCCGCTATTGATATGCAATAGGCTAATGCAGTTTATTCCCAAAGCAATAATCATGCTTCAATCATCCGTATCCTCCCAAATCTCATCTTTTATATAAAGAGGCATATACATCCGAAGAGTATCTTTATATGGCTTTTTCAACTCATTTGGTGTAAAACCACATTTATCATAGAAACCGACAGCACTATATTCTTTTGTTGCAAGTGCATCAACGGTTAAGAATTGACAACCCGCCAGCGTCTGACGACGTGCCAAATCTGCAATTTTCTTTATTAGGAAATCACCAATATGCTTTCCACGCCATTTCTTTTGAACTGCTAAATAGGCAATATCCAAAGCTGGGTAGCGAGGCTTAGAGTAAAAAGTTTCAGAATAGTTCCAATCTATATCAGGAATTCCAGTGGAGGCAAAACCAGATTGTAATTCATCTTTATCATCATAGTCCAAGTCGAGAGAATCGAAACTCAATGCAAATAGAGCAACTGTCTCTTCTCCAAGCATAACAACGTATGCTTGACAAAAATGGTTTTCAACGCTTAACCGAAAATCATTTCGGATAAAAGAATCCATGCTCTCTATGCCTGAGCAAAAGCCATCAAGAACACTGTAATCTGTCAAAGGAACTGAAACAAGATTCCCTAAATGTGAAGACCTTTCCATTCCATTGTCCATAGTTGTTCACTCTTCTGCAATCGGCGACGGGCTGACTTTTCTCTAGCGGTAAGATGTCCTGTATGAGCACGACGGAGAGACTCTCGTATCTCCTTGGCAAACTCTGGACTTATCGGTTCGCGTGGTGAATAAACTCCTAACATAACAACCTATTTTGGAAAAAGATCAAATAAGATATGGTAGCCATTAAAATGGAATACACTGCAAAAGTAGAGAGAAATGTGGAATGACGAAAGAATTTGGTGCAATAATTGCACTAGACAATACATAATAAATGCAAAATGAGGCTGTGTCCCATGCCAATCGAGTAGGAGGTGAACACTAATCAGAGGTGTTCACCTCTTTTCGTGTTCACTTGTCCTCTCACACCACCGTACAAGCGGTTCCGCATACGGCGGTTCCTCAACCTTTCGGCAGCGCAGATGCGCCGTAATAACAACC
>JAFZQR010000030.1 GCA_017620295.1 Bacteroidaceae bacterium | reverse complement strand
GAAGCCGTATTCTAACTCCCGACGTTCCGCGTCGGTGAGGGAAAGTTGTTTGATGGTTCTCATAATTTCTACTCCTATATATTATAGAACGGAAAATAGAGAACTCTATTATGTGTAAACTAAATTTGCTCACTTACTTAACATTCAAACTAACTCATAACTAACAAAATGAAAAAATCAATTACACTCGTAATTGTGGTCTTGCTCTCAGTGATGGGGGTGAAGGCTGCTCAAACGCCATCAGCAGATGGAATCTATTATCTGTACAACACAGATACTGGAAAGTTCCTCAGTCATTCTGATTTCAGTAATCATGCTAATTTGAAATATAATGGTGGCGGTCAGGCTTGTGTTGACAATTATGGTGTACCTATTAAATGGATTGCTTCAGACACAGATGGCGCATATTACATTCAGATGTATGACCATAAAGAAGGAAATTGGGCATCAGGTGCTACAGTATATATTGGAGGTGACAACTGGTTGAGCGCTTGGATTCAAGCAGGCAATGCTTCACGAAGGACATTCACCCTATCAGAAGTCTCGGCAGAGAACAAGACATATCGACTTGAATGCAGCATTGGCAGTTCCAATTATCTTTATGTCTTCAGCAATGAAACTAATGAGAAGTACAGAGTTGCAGGTAATGGTTCCTCAGACAAATGGACAACATGGCAATTCCTCAGCAAGGCAGAGCGCGATGCCATCGTGGGTGCATATCCTGCTCAGAACAAAACGCATGTCATTACGTCATCGGGCATATCTGCAACAGCAGAGACTTTTGAAAGCACTATTACAGGTAGTGGATGGCACACAGCAGACAAAACATCCAGTATTGGAACAGCGACTTTCTCCAGCGACTATGGCGATTGGACATGGTACGGAGCCAGAAGTGAAAAGAATCAGCCTAAAGTCTATTCATACAATTGCGAAGTATGGAAAGCAACTGGATATTTTAGCCAAACAGTCGCTGATCTGCCAAAGGGCATCTATAAAGTTACTGTTCAGGGCTTCGAACGTGCTGGCGAAGATGCAGACTGCAACACCTTTGCCGCTGAAGGCTATGGAAATGTGAGTTCCTATATGGAAGCTAATGGTGAATGTGTACAATTCGCAGCATGGTATAATGACGGTACGAATAAAGCTAGTAGTCAAGCTGATGCAACCACTAAATTTAATGCTGGCCATTATAAAAATGAAGTGTACACTTATGTAGGCGATGATGGTGAGCTTACAATTAAGGTCTTTGTACCCAAGTTTGTTATTAACCGTTGGGTCGTATTTAACAACTTTACATTGACCTACTATTACGACCTCTCAACTCTGAAAGCTGCATTGGAGGCAAAGAAAGCAACAGCAGAGGCCATCACGGGTCTTCCTACGGCAGCAGCATCTGCTTTGACCGCAAGCATTGCTGCCAATGATGGTGCATCTCATGACTGCGTTTATGATTCAGAAGAAGCTTACAACACAGCTATTGATAATATGCAGGGAGCTATTGATTTGGCCAATAGCATTAAATCCGTCTATACTACATACAACAGTAAAGTATCTATTGTCAATGGCATCAAGAATCAGGATGTCTATACAGATCCTGGAAGTGTTGTCAGCACATATACCTCAACACTCAGCACAATAGAGACTGCCGTACAAGCAGCAACAACAGTAGCTGAAATCGAAACGCAGATTGCTAATCTCTATTCAGCATTAAATGTTCTGATGACCTCAGTGAGCATCAACGAGGATGCATATTTCGATTTAACATCTTTAATTACCAATCCGACCTTCGACAGTAACTCAGATGGTTGGGAATATAAAGTAGAAAGGAAATGGAATAACCTCCGATTGAATGAAAATTGTGAAAAATTCATGGAAACATGGCAAAAGTCAACCACTTTGGCCGATAGCTATTTCAAGCAGACCCTACCCGCTGAACTGCCGGCTGGACAATATGAATTGAAAGCCGCCGTCAACGCGATATATCAAAGTGACAAGAGTACTCCTATTACTGGTGTTAACCTCTATATTCAAGATGTATCTACAGCTGCTACAGCATGTAGTACACACAATGATCTGAACAGTGATATAAAAGTCGAGTATTTCACAGTTGACTATTTCATGCCTTCTGATGCTGATATGACTATCGGTTTGGATTGGACTAGCACAAATGCAAACTGGATATGCATGGATAATGTATCACTGAAGTATTATGGCAAGAACCTGACGCTTTACGATACAAAAGATTTCTCACTTGCTAACGATGTCGATAATGTTAACGTCACCGTTAACCGTGCTATGACAGCTAACGTTTGGAACACCCTAGTTATACCCTTCGATATGGATATTCCTTCAGGTTGGACAGTAAAAGAGCCAACATCATTCGATGGCGAATTATTGACATTTAGCGATGCGTCTTCCATTGAAGCTGGCAAACCCTACATCGTGAAGCCAACATCAGCTGTAACTAGTTTCTCTGCTACAGATGTGACGCTGAAGAAAGATCTTGATCCCACAACTGTTAGCAATCTTACTATGACAGGAACCTACACTGCAGGCACAGTTTCTACAGGCAACTATGTCATCGGCATTAAGGACGGTGTAAGTGCTCTTTATAATGTCAACAGCACAGTAAGCATCAAACCATTCCGTGCATACTTCACGGTAGATAGTGGCAGCAGTGTCAAGGCTAATGTTATCAATTTGAACTTTGATGTAACAACATCAATACAGGATGCACTATTGGGATTTGGTAATGAGTCCAGCACAGTGTATGATTTGAGTGGCCGTCCAATAAGAATGACGAATATGCCCAAGGGCGTCTTTATCGTCAACGGCAAGAAAATTGTGGTGAAATAATTCTATTAATCTAACCATATTAAACTAGTATAACGATGAACAAGAAAAGATATATCCAGCCAAGTGTTTCAATAGTTATGATTAACCAAAAGCACAGCATCTTAACATTAAGTGGAGGAGAAGATGGCTTGCATTATCGTGGTACTACCAGCGATAACGATATCACCGAAGCAGGCGCAAAGCAATCCACCTACGATGTATGGGGGGATGATTGGAGTAAGTAAATAATAATATCCACTTTCATAGAGTTTGTTTAGTTTGTAGTTAGTTTTTCGCGGAGGCAAATCAGTTGAGGCTGGTTTGCCTCCAACCAAAAGAAAAAAAACTACCTTTGCAAACAGAATACGATTCCCAAATAAGCATGAAAAGAATTATTTGCCTTATTAGTGTTGCTGTAAGCCTAGGCGCGGCAGCGCAGACCTACACCCACTACACGACTACCGAAGGTAAGGAGTGGCAACAGTCGAAGGCCTCACTCAGCGGCAGGGCTGCCACAGAACCCGTACTCACCATCACCGGTCAGGAGCAGGGTCACGAGTTCAAGGCGTGGGGTACATGCTTCAACGAACTGGACCTCGATGTCCTGGAACTGCTGATGCCAGAGGAGCAGGAGGAGGTGATGCGCAGGCTCTTTGACCCCGAAGGCGACCTGAAGTTTACACGTGGACGCCTGACGATGAATGCCAACGACTACTCACGGGCTTGGTACTCATGCGACACCGTTGCTGGCGACTTCCAGCTGAAGTACTTCAACATCGAACACGATAAGCAGAACGTGATCCGATTGATTAAGAAGGCTCAGAAGTATCAGCCGCAGATGACATTCTGGGTGTCACCTTGGAGTCCACCAGCTTGGATGAAGATAAACAACGAGTACTGCGTAGCCAGCAGCCAGTGGAACACACAGGCTCAAGAGAAGGATTATCTGCTCTTTGACGATGGCGGTGTGCCAGATCCCAATGAGATGCAGTTTGTCGAGGGTCAGCGCGGACGCTTGTTCCCCCGCAAACTGGCCTCACAGACCTACTTCATTCAGGACCAACGCTACCTCCAGTCCTATGCCAACATGTTCTGTAAGTTCATAGACCTCTATCGTGAAGAGAATATTCCCATTGACATGGTGATGTACCAGAACGAGGCTTATTCCTATACGCCCTATCCAGGTTGTGCCTGGACAGCAGAGGGAACATTGCGCTTCAATCGCGACTACCTAATCCCTACCATTCGCAAGAATCACCCCAGTGTGGAGGTGAACATCGGTACCCTCAACACCAACCGCTTGGACTATGTGTCGCAGTTCATCGATGGGCTAAAGGACGAGGTGAAAGCCATCGGCCTGCAGTGGGAGGGACGCTACATCATCGACTCGCTGCGCCAGCGCTATCCCGACTTGCGCTTCATCTCCACCGAGAGCGAGTGCGGCAACGGACAGATGAACTGGCGCGCTGGCGAACACACCTTCTATCTTCTCAGTGACTATATCGGTCGTGGTTGTGACGAGTATTACATCTGGAACTTCATCCTCTGTGACCAGGGTCGCAGCCCTTGGGGCTGGAAGCAGAACGCCCTCATTCAAGTGAAGTCCTCAAACCTCACTCATCGCTACACTCCAGAGTTCTACGCTGTGAAGCACTTCTCGAACCTTGTTACCCCTGGCAGCCGCATGCAGGGTTACGTACCGCGCGAGCAGACGCAGGGTTTGCCCATCATCGTGTTCCAGCGTCCAGACAGCAAGTATGTTGTCATCGTGGGCAACCAGACCGACGAACAACGCAAGGCAACAGTGAAGATTGGCAAGAAGTACTTGAACATGACTCTGCCTGCACATTCAATGCACACGTTTATTAGTAAATAAAAAGCCTCACCCCCATCCCCTCTCCGAATGGAGAGGGGCGTATATACTTCTGCTAATTCAGTTATTTTGTAATCTAAACAAAAGGAATAAGCGGCACTGCAAATGTAACTACGTCCCTAAAGCTCCTCTGCGCAGCTACATTGTCCATTGCCCATATCACAATGCTAACGAAAACTAGATAAATACAATAGATATGAAGAAGATTCAGTTCTTGATGTTGCTGCTTTCTTTGGCAATCGCTTCTCAAGCAAAACCGAAGGTGCCTACTGAACGCAATATGGCTGGTTATGTGATGGTTTATCACAAGGATGCCGACCACGGGCTGCACATGGCCTACAGCTGGGACGGCTACACGTGGACAGCTTTCAACGACGACAAACCCATCATGGCGGGAGACACCATTGCTGTGCAGAAAGGTATTCGCGACCCATACATCTTCCGTAACCCAAAGGATGGTGCCTTCCTCGCCGCTATGACTGACCTGCATGTGTTCGGACAGCGTGACGGAGTACGCACTACAGAGTGGGAACGCGACGGCAAGAAATACGACTGGGGTAATAATCGCGGACTTGTGCTGCTTCGTTCTACCGACCTTATCCACTGGCAGCGTACTAACCTAGACTTCTCGGCCCTGACCTGTCCAACGGGAGAGGTGGATTCAGATGGAAATCCTATTTCATGGCAGGATGTAGGGTGCGTGTGGGCTCCGGAAATGATATATGATGAGGCTCGCCAGCAGGTGATGCTGCACTTCACAACGCGCTTCTTCAGAGGACGCAACCACATCCGCTATGTATATATGAATGATGATTTCACAGCAATGACATCTGAACCAACCTTCTTGTTCAGCGCACCTCGCGACTCCAATGGCGTCCTGACAAAAAGCATGATAGACTCGGATATTACGAAGATAGGTGACATTTATCACCTCTTCACTACAGAACATGGACACCCCCGCCATTCGACAAGTACCAACCTGACGGGCCCTTACACTACCGACTACTCTTTCAATGACGGAGTGCCACAGGTGCATGAGGCTCCTATGGTATGGAAACTCATTGGGCAGCAGAAATGGATACTGATGCAGGACCGATATTCGATGGAACCTCATAACTTCTACTTCTGCGAGACAACAGACTTCCAGACCTTCACACCGCTTGGCTATTTCGATGAACCTAACTGCCCAATGAAGCGCACGAACTTCTCGGAGCAGAAGCATGGCGCTGTGGTTCAAGTGACAAAAAAGGAACTGAAACGATTAATCAAATATTGGAAAAGGTGAGGCTAGCTAGCTTATGAAACACTTCTCTCGCGCACTCCTCTGCGCAGCCACATTGTCCATTGTCAATTTACCATTATCAATTGTCCATTGTCCATTGTCCATTACAATGGCCCAGCCAGCAGTTAGTAGCAAGGCTATCAGCCCAATATTGGTGGGTACTTTCTTTGAGGACCTGAACTATGCTGCCGATGGTGGACTCTATGGCGAGCTGGTACAGAACCGCTCGTTTGAATATGCTCCATCTGACATTGACCTACATATGAATAAAGGTGGCACTTGGCACAGCCTGACGGCGTGGCAGTTTGTGAGGTCGAACAATGCTATAGGGCGAGTGACAGTAGAATCAGCGGCTCCACTAAACGGAAACAATCGTCACTATGCCCAGCTGACAACATTCACAGATGGCACAAGAGGCGTGGGACTACGCAACATGGGCTATGATGGCATCTGTGTGGATAGTATGGCACAATATGACTTCTCTGTCTTTGTTCGTGCCGCAAAAGGAACGTTGTTGGTGAGACTGACAGAGGCTGACAGCCTATTGGCGGAGCAAACGCTCACTCTCGACAACGGGGAGTGGCAGCAGAAAAGGTGCACCTTATTTCCCAAACGGACAAGCACGAATGCCTCGTTAGAGGTGATGTTCCCTGAATGTGGAACGTATGACATCGACATGGTATCGCTGTTCCCACATGACACCTATCGCGGACGACCCGGTGGCCTACGTCGCGACTTGGCTACTGCGATTGAGGATCTTCACCCAGCCTTCATGCGCTTCCCAGGCGGATGTCTGGCTCATGGCGATGGCTTGCCATATATCTACCGCTGGAAACCCACAGTTGGTCCAGTTGAGGCGCGAGCGGAAATGCCCAATATCTGGAACTACCGCCAGAGTATGGGTATTGGCTACCACGAGTATCTGCAACTGTGTGAGGATATCGGCGCAGAACCAGTGCCTGTGTTGGCAGCTGGAGTTAGCTGCCAGAATTCAGCCAGACGGCGAGGCGACGGACAGGAGGCTGTGCCAATGGAGGATATGGATGACTTCATACAGGACTTCCTAGACTTGGTTGAGTACTGCAATGGTGACACCGCAACGACGTGGGGAAGATGTCGTGCTGAAGCTGGACACCCAGAACCATTCAACCTTAAATATATTGGTGTAGGCAATGAAGACCGCATCACTTCCGATTTCGAAGAACGTTTTGCGATGATTTGCCGAGTGATGCGCGAGCGTCACCCTGAAATAAAACTAATCGGTACGGCTGGCCCCTGCCTCGACGATGAGGACTTCAGACTAGGTTGGGCGGCAGCTCGCAAAGCTGGTGTGTGGGGCGTGGATGAACATCAGTATGCGCAACCCGAGTGGTTCCTCAATAACCTGCACCGCTACGACAGTTATCCCCGCACAGGACCTAAAGTCTATCTAGGTGAGTGGGCATCACGTGGCAACAAATGGTGGAACGCCCTCTGCGAAGCTGCTTTCCTATGCCACCTGGAACGCAATGGCGATGTAGTGGCGATGGCTTCCTATGCCCCTCTGTTCTGCCGCATCAACCCTAGACGCTGGAATTGGAAACCAGACCTCATCTTCTTCGACAACACGCATGTCTATCCATCAGTAAACTATGCCGTACAGCAACTCTTCGGTACCACACGTGGCGACCGTGTGTGGACAGGCATCATCTCAGACGTTGATGGTAACGAGGCCGATGTCACCTCATGCGTCACCAAAGACCGCGATATCTTCATTCGCTTGGTTAACACAACCGACCAGCCCGTTCAGCGAGTGCTGAAACTTGCACCACTTCGTCCACTTAGCTTGAAAGCATCCATCGAAGTACTCACCGCAGACCGCGATGCTGAGGCAACGCCAGAAAATCCATCGCCCATAAACCGAACAACGGAATACAAACGCTTGACAAAAACATACAGCTATGAGATGCCGCCTTATTCGGTGACAATTATAAGACTATAATCTTAGCTGACATATCTATATGAGACGATACCTAATTCTATCTTTTCTCTTTTGCGCCGCTGGGATTCAGGCCCAAGAGGAAATGCTTCCCGCTTGGCAGAATCCAGAGGTTAACGAGGTTAACCGGCTGCCAATACATGCAGACATCACAAACAAGAACGAAGAACGGATGTCGCTGCATGGAATATGGCAGTTTGAATGCGATGACTTCCCAACTGTAAAGACGATGCCTGTTCCTGGTATGTGGGAGATGAACGGTGTGGGGGAGCCGATGTACTGCGGTATAGGATACGAGTGGAAGACATGGTGGACGAATAATCCCCCTCAGTTGCCCGACAGTGCAAATTACAAAGGAACATATAAACGCATGTGGACTGTGCCTAAGAACTGGAAAGGTAGAGATGTTATGTAATGATTAAAAAATAACATCCTAAAGTTTAGTGCATAGGAATAAGCCCATAAGAGGCATTATGCCCTCGATTATATGTTTGAATTTTAAAGTGTCGTTTTTGACCATCTTATGTTGCATAGTTTAACATTTAACATATT
>JAFZQR010000029.1 GCA_017620295.1 Bacteroidaceae bacterium | reverse complement strand
TCGTCAGGCCAGTGCTTTGTCGCCAACTTCCTTCAGATTCCACCTCACGATGGACACCCTTGTCTTTGACTGTGCGCTTGCCGCTATCAGGCCGCGTTGGGGACTTGCACCCGTTAGATTATGCCCATGTCGGGCGAACAAGAACTGCCCCCAGCTCTCACATCGAGAACCAGGGGCGTTTCATCGCGCCAGCCCCCTCCCTTACGGGAGGGTTCGGGGGGGAGTCTTTACTTCAGTGCTTTATTGAGCATGTAGTAAACCTCGTTGTTCTGGAGCTGCTGCTTGAACTCGTAGGTCTTGGTCTCCTTGTTGATCTTGACATACTCAATACCAACCATCTCGGCGAAGTCCTCCCAGTACTCCTCGGTGATGTCGTAGGAGAAGGCTGAGTGGTGGGTGCCGCCAGCGAGGATCCATGCGCCAGCACCAATCTCGAAGGAAGGCTGTGGAACCCAGAGAGCGGATGCCACAGGCAGGTTTGGCATTGGCTTTGGCTCAATGCACTCAACCTCCTGAGAGATGAGACGGAAGCGGTTGCCGAGGTCAACGACAGTGGCCTTGATGCCACGTCCAACCTTGGAGGTGAACACGAGGCGGGCTGTCTGCTGCTTGCGGATACCGATACCGAGGAAGTGAACCTCAAGCTTTGGCTTGTCAACAGCGATGAGCGGACAAACCTCGAGCATGTGGCTCTGGAGGCATGATGACTGGCTGCCAGCAAAGTTGAGGGTGTAATCCTCGAGGAAGGAGCAGCCAGTAGGCATGCCCTGCTGGATAACCCACAGAGTGCGATAGAGGCAGGCGGTCTTCCAGTCGCCCTCGGCACCGAAGCCGTAGCCCTCTTCCATCAGACGCTGTGAAGCGAGGCCTGGAATCTGGTCGAAGCCCAGGAAGTTGGGGTCGTCGATGTCGGCGCCACCGAGGTCGTCGAAGTTGGTGGTGAAGGCTGTGGCACCCTCATCCTTCAGCACGCGACGCAGGGCAATCTCTGCCTTGGCAGCGTTCTTAACCTTCTCCCAGTAAACCTGTTCGCCGCTCTCGTCAATCTTGATGGTGTAGAGCTTCTTGTAATCCTCAACAAGTGCATCGGCCTCAGCATCGGTAACGCGCTTGAAGTACTCCATGAGTGAGCTGACCGGGTAGTAGTCAACATGATAGCCCATGCGCTGCTCGAACTCTACACGGTCGCCATCGGTAACGGCAACGTTGTTCATGTTCATACCAAACATCAGACAGCGTACGTTGTGAGCATCAGCCACACCAGCAGCCACGCGAGCCCAAACGGCAATCTTCTTCTGAACATCAGCTTCCTTCCAGTAGCCGCAAACGACCTTGCGGGCAACACGCATACGGGTACAGATGTGACCAAACTCGATGTCACCATGAGCGCTCTGGTTGAGGTTCATGAAGTCCATGTCGATCTCGCCCCAAGGTATCTCGGCATTGTACTGTGTGTGGAAGTGAAGCAGAGGCTTCTGCAGCTGCTGCAGGCCCTTGATCCACATCTTTGCAGGTGAGAAGGTGTGCATCCATGTGATGATACCAATACACTTCTCATCGTTGTTAGCAGCGAGCATCACCTGCTCTACTTCCTTCGAGCTGTTGGCTGTACCCTTATAGACAACCTTCACAGGAATATTGCCACCGTCGTTCAGGCCGGCTACCATCTCCTTTGAGTGTGCATCAACTGCAATGACTGCATCACCTCCATAGAGCAACTGTGCACCAGTCACCCACCAAATTTCATAATTGTCAAACATGATTGTTAAGTTTATAAGTTAATTACGGATTGTTGTTTAGCTAATAGAAATATAAGCTTTTCATTAATTGGGATGAATTGCTTTTCACTAATTGGGATAAATATATTTCACTAATTAAGATAAATGGAGTTAGTCGGTGATATACAGTTTGTAGTTGCTGTGTGTGAGAAGGATGAAATCATCTTCTTCAGGTAAATATAGGTATCGTTCAGTATGCAGGTTGGTTTCACCAAAATTGAAGAGAACACCTCTATTTTTATTGGCTATACGCATATAGTTTAGCAACTGCGCACGATGCTCTGCAGACAATTCGTCAACCGATTTGAATTCTATGATAATACCTTTATAATAGAAATCGGCAAAGAACACTTTTTTTAGCTCAATACCTTTATATGATAAATTCAGTTTCTTCTCACGCTCTACGTCCATCCCACGCATCTCAGCTTCGATAGCATACGCCTCTTGATAGACATGCTCATCCAGACCTCTGCCAAGCGTGTTATAAACTTCCATCGCAACACCAACTGCGTCATATATGTCAATGTATTCCTGCCTTGTCATATTTATCACAATTAGTGAATCATATTTATCGCAATTAGTGAAAAGCCCTGTTTATCTCACAATTAGTGTTTTTGGCCTTTCTGACCGTAGTAGGCGTTGGGGCCGTGCTTGCGCATGTAGTGCTTCTCCACGAGGAGGGGGTTCATGGTGAGGGCTGGATTAACGCTGAAGGCTACGAAGGCCATCTTGGCGCATTGCTCCATCACCTTGGCATTATAGACGGCATTGTCAGGCGACGTACCCCAGCTGAATGGACCGTGGTTCTTGACGAGAACGGCAGGAGTGTGGTCGGGATTGATCTTGCGTATGTTCAGGATTTCGTCCACGATGACGTTGCCCGTCTCCAGCTCGTACTGTCCCTTAACCTCAGCCTCAGTCATGTCGCGTGTGCAAGGGATGTCCTTGTAGAAGTAGTCGGCATGGGTAGTGCCGATGTTGGGGATGTCGCGACCAGCCTGGGCAAAGGCGGTGGCATAGGTGCTGTGGGTGTGAACCACGCCCTGGATGTTTGGAAAAGCCTTGTAGAGTACGAGGTGAGTGGGAGTATCGCTCGATGGGTTGAGGTCGCCTTCAACGACCTTGCCTGTCTCGAGGTCAACAACCACCATGTCGTCCACCTTCATGTCGTCGTAGCTCACGCCCGAAGGCTTGATGACAACCAGTCCCTTCTCGCGGTCAATGCCGGAAACATTTCCCCATGTGAAGATGACCAAGCCCTGCTTTACCAAGTCAAGGTTGGCTTTGAACACTTTCTGTTTGAGTTCTTCTAACATAGTATTGTCTGATAATAGTTGAATAATGGCTTTATGATGTCAGACACGCATATTGAATTAGGTATATGCGTGAATGAGGATTGTCAGAGTTTGAAGATGAGTTCCTTTCTGTACTCTAAGTCGTTGAAACGGAACAGGGCTGCTCCTCGCTTTGACGTCTGCTTATCCACTTCTGGAGTCTTCTCGATGAAAGGCATTTCATAAACCCGCTTGCGGAAATTGCGTTTGTCCAAGGGTTCTCCAAGGATAGCTTCATAGAGTTGCTGAAGCTGGGTCAGAGTGAAGAGAGAGGGCAGCATCTGGAAGCCTACAGGCTGACGCTGGATGCGTCCCCTGAGCTTATGAAGTGCCATTTCCACCATCTCGCGATGGTCAAAGAGCAATTTTGGGAGTGTGGATACGTTCTCCCAGTAGGCCGAATGAACATGACTGAGTGCGTTATCAACCTTGTCCATGTTTAGCAGGGCGTAGTAGGCAACTGAGATAACGCGGTTGCCAGAGTCGCGGTGAACACTACCGAAAGCGCCTACCTGTTCCATATAGACATTGTGTATACCTGTCAGTTCATTCAGAACGCGGTGTGCGGCAGCGTCAAGGTCCTCATCATTCTTCACAAATCCACCCATGAGCGACCATTCGCCTTGACGCGGCTCAAAAGGACGCTTCTGCAACAGCAGTTGCAAGGAGCCCTGTCTGAAGCCGAAGATGATGCAGTCAACCGCCACATGGAACTTTGGATAAAGACTATAGTATGAGGGTGACATGATGATATAAATGAAAAATGAAAAATGAGAAAGTGAAAAGTGAAAAAGCCTCACCCCCACCCCCTCTCCACTCGGAGAGGGAACGGGTGTGAAATTGTTACCAGAAATACCAGTAGAAGCAAGCGCAGAGACCGATTACCACGAGAGTGCCGATGATGTCGAATGCGCCCCAGCTCTCCTTGATTGACTTCTTGAAGTCGGAGGTGAAGGTGATGGCATCAATCTGCTGCTTTGTAGGAGCCTCTGTATAGCATGAGACGACATGGATAAACACGAGCAGGAATACCAGCAGCCAGCACTCGAACACGAGCCAGTTGGTCTGCCAGAACCATGTGGTGTTCTCCCAGAAATCACCTGTCATAGCGGTCTTGCCTGTGTCGGTGATAACATTTGTCACTAGGCGGAGCATACCTATAATGAAGCCTACAATCATGGTCCACTCACCAGCCTTAGGTGTAACCTTCTTGCTGAGGATACCGCAGGCAAACACAACAACCATAGCAGGAGCAAGCAGAGACTGGATGCCCTGGAGATAGTTGTAAAGGGTGTCCATACCCATCATGATAGGCAGCCAAGCGAAGCCGAGGATAACGACAACAACGGTTGCCACACGGCCTACAAATACGTAGTGAGCCTCCGACATACCTTTCTTCAGAGGCTTGTAGAAGTCCTCGGTGAAGAGGGTTGCGCAGCTGTTGAAGAAGGCTGCCAGGGATGCAACAAGAGCGCAAATGAAACCAATGGTCACTATACCCTTGACGCCTGCAGGCAAAACCTGCTGAACCATGATGGCAAACGCAGCATCGGTCTCACCCAGCGCGAAGGTTCCCTTCTGTGCCAGGGCAGCGGCAATCATGCCGGGGATTAGGAACATGAAGCAAGGAAGCACCTTGAAGAAACCAGCTGCAATGGTACCGCGACGGGCACGCTTCATCACCTCGGCATTGTCTTCACCAGGCACCTGTCCAAGCACACGCTGAACGATATGCTGGTCAGTACACCAGTACCAGAAACCGATGATGCATGCACCGATGAACACCACGAAGCCTGGATACTCCTGATACATCGAGTCGCCTTCTTCCCAGTGGAACATGTGGGTTGTACCATAACCGTTGTTGAGCTGGTTGCAGTAATCCATCATGCTGCCCCATCCTTCAACGATGCTTCCACCGCCAAGAGCGGCAAGACCCAAGAACAACACGAGGAACGAACCTATAACGAGGATAGGAGTCTGTATGGTGGAGAGAGTCATCACACCCTTCATGCCACCAAACACGGTGAAGACAGCTGTGACGAGGATAAGACCGATGGCACCGACCCAGAAGTTGAGTCCCCAAAGATACTTGAAGAAGATACCACCTGTCAGAGCAGTCACGCTGACCTTAGTCAGGATATAGGCTACGAGTGTGATGATGCTCAACCAGGAACCTGTAGCCTTGGTGTAGCGGAACTTCAGGAAGTCGGGCATGGTGATAATCTTGCCCATCTTGTTAATCATCAGCTGATAGAACGGAACGAAGAGCCAGCCGAGGATAAGAATCATCCAGCCCTGCATCTCCCAGTGAGCCATACCCACACCGCTCTTGGCACCTGTGCCAGCGAGACCTACGAGGTGCTCTGAACCGATGTTGGCTGCGAAGATAGCCATACCGATTACGTACCAAGGTTCACCCTTGCCGAAAAGGTAGGCCGATGAGTCCTCACCCTGCTGGGATTTCTTGTCCTTGACTATAGCACGCCAAACAGCCCATACCACGCCAAGTATTCCGACTGTCAGCACAAGCCAATCAAGCCAGATAAAACTTGTTGATGTCCAATCAATTGTCATAATGTTGATAATATTTATAAGTAAGTGAGCAAATTTAGTTTACACATAATAGAGTTCTCTATTTTCCGTTCTATAATATATAGGAGTAGAAATTATGAGAACCATCAAACAACTTTCCCTCACCGACGCGGAACGTCGGGAGTTAGAATACGGCTTC
>JAFZQR010000028.1 GCA_017620295.1 Bacteroidaceae bacterium | reverse complement strand
CTTGCTCACGCTCTGCCGGTCCTCTTCGATGGCACGACGGACGGACTCCTCGTCCGAGCAATCCATGATGGGCTTGCGTCCACGGCCAGGACGAGTCTCCAAGCCCTTTATGCCTTCTGTCTCGAACCGATGCACCCACGACAATACCGTGTGGGATTCCATTTCTGTCTGCTCGCCGACCTTGGCTGCTGACAGACCGTCGCTCTTGAGAAGTACTGCACGGCAGCGCATACGGAAACAATGCTTCTCGCCGTGCCGGAAGCCGTATTCTAACTCCCGACGTTCCGCATCGGTGAGAGAAAGTTGTTTGATGGTTCTCATAATTTCTACTCCTATATATTATAGAACGGAAAATAGAGAACTCTATTATGTGTAAACTAAATTTGCTCACTTACTTATCCAATAAATTATGCTAGATACCAACAATATATTATCACTTCTGGAAAGCTCACTAATACTAAATATTATATCTTTGCTGACAAAATCTGTGATGGTACACAGAAAGAGTCTATAAATGGTATTAAGAGGGAAACGGGATCTCTGGGAATGAAAAAAAGATAGTCCGGTGATTGTTAGCGGACTATCTTGTGGGTTTGTGGAGCATGCGAGACTCGAACTCGCCACCTCTTGACTGCCAGTCAAACGCTCTAGCCAGATGAGCTAATGCCCCATTTGTTATATTGTGCGGTGCAAAGGTAAGGAGTTTGGGATTATCCTCCAAACAAAACATCTATTTTTTATATGCCAAAGGGTAAATGGGTCATGCATTTGATGTATCTTTGCAGCTGTAAGTCAACTGAAACGTTTCAACCCGCACGAGACATGAAAATACGGAACACATTATTGTTGATAGTATTCCTTTTCCTAGGGATCAGCCTGAACGCACAACTGTCGTTTGGCGGCAGCCATCCGGTTACAACAGCAGTAACGGAGAAGGCGGTGGAAGGTCACCCCGAATTGATAGATATCTGTGTGAGCTTCAGCATCAGCGATGGATGGCACGTATATGGTCCAGAGAATACGGGAGGCCCAACGGCGATGACTTTCAACGCGGAGCAGCTGACGGGGGCATCAGTTGAAGGGGGGCTGAAGGTTGCTCCTGCGCCGAAACGGGTAGAAGATGCAATATTCGGGTGTGAGGTAACATATTTTGAACATCAGGGGGTAGCGACACAACGCCTTCGGCTCACAGGGGGCGAATGGCACGTGCAGGGCTATGTGGAATATGGTGCATGCGATGACGAAAACTGTATGCCACCGACAGCTGTGGAGTTCGACTTCTCAGGCACAGCGCCTACACGGACGCAGCCTGCTGCGCCACAACCGGAAAGGGAGGATGTTGAAGCCTCGGACAGTTGTGAGGTGGCAGTGGTGGTAGAAGAAGAGAGTGCTGTGCCTGCAGATGATCCACTTTGGGAACCTGTCATTGCTGAGCTGCAACAGTTCAACATGGGTGATATGTCAAGCGGCGGTTCACTGCTAGGCATCTTCCTTATGGGCCTGCTGGGGGGGCTGCTGGCGTTAGTGACTCCTTGTGTGTGGCCCATCATACCGATGACTGTCAGTTTCTTTTTGAAACGCTCGAAGGATAACCGCCGTCAGGGCATCAGAGATGCTGTGATGTATGGTTTCTCCATTATTATTATATATGTAGGGCTTGGGTTGCTGGTAACACTTGTCTGGGGTCCGTCGCAGCTGAATGCGCTGAGCACAAATGCTGTATTCAACCTGTTTCTGTTCGCACTATTGGTGGTGTTTGCAGCATCGTTTCTGGGCGGTTTTGAACTTACGCTGCCCTCGTCATGGAGTACTAGCCTGGACAACAAAGCCTCCAGCACAACGGGCTTGCTGAGTATATTCCTCATGGCCTCGACGCTGGTAATTGTATCCTTCTCCTGCACAGGTCCAATAATAGGGTTCCTGCTGGTGGATATGGTGACCAGCAATACGGTCATTGCTCCGACCATTGGGATGCTGGGCTTCGCGATAGCCCTCGCAGCTCCGTTCACACTGTTCGCACTGTTTCCTGCATGGCTGAAATCGGCACCAAAGAGCGGCGGATGGCTGAATGTGGTGAAGGTGGTGCTAGGTCTTGTAGAACTGGCCTTTGCGCTGAAATTCCTCTCTGTTACCGATCTAGCCTACGGCTGGCGACTGCTAGACCGGGAGACCTTCCTGTGCCTATGGATAGCAATCTTCGCCCTGATGGGATGCTACCTGCTGGGATGGATACGTCTGCCCCATGATGAGGACGAATACGACGAAATGGGAAACATTGTGGTTCGTCCGCGCATAGGTGTTACACGTTTCCTGCTGGCTCTCTGCTCACTGGCTTTCGCACTCTATATGGTGCCAGGGCTATGGGGTGCGCCCTGCAAGGCTGTCAGTGCCTTTGCACCGCCAATGTGGACACAAGACTTCCGTCTGGACAACACAACTGTTGAGGCCGCCTATAGTGACTATGAAGAAGGTATGGAAGCAGCCCGGCGCACGGGCAAGCCTGTAATGGTGGACTTCACAGGTTTCGGCTGCGTCAACTGCCGCAAGATGGAGGCTGCTGTATGGACGAATGAACAAGTGCGGGACATAATCAACGGGGAGTATGTTCTAATCAGCCTCTATGTTGACGACAAGACGCCACTGCCCCAACCTATCACCGTAACCGAGGCCGATGGCTCGGAACGAAAACTGCGAACCGTTGGAGACCATTGGAGTTACCTTCAGCGCAGAAAGTTCGGCGCACAGACACAGCCATTCTATGTGCTTATCGACAACGACGGGCATCCGCTCAATGCCTCCTATAGCTACGACGAAGATGTAAATCATTATATCGAATGGCTGCAACGAGGGCTGACGACCTATCGCAATCAAGAATAGACGAAATTAAACATTATACAACCAACTACCTATATGAAGACCCTAAGAAACATTTTCACAGCCCTGGCTGTCGGGATGGCAGTCACCGCTATGGCACAAGAGCCTCAATGGGATCAGTCGAAATATCCCGACTACGATCCCATCCCGCACATCAACCAAGCCGACATGAGGCTGATGAGACAACGAATGGCAGCATCGAAGGCAGCTGGCCAGACATGTCCCGACCACTGGAACAATGCCCTATCCGAAGCTTTTCCTCCAGTAATGAACCAAAGTGCAGGTTCATGTGGTTCGGCATCACGAATCTACTATATGTTCTCACATGAGATGAATGCCTCACGTGGAGTGAACGGCAAGCTAGCTGAAAACATATACCCGACCCACTTCACATGGCTGCTCACCTGGGTGCCAGGAGAACAGGGCAAGGAAGACATAGCACAGCACAACGGCATACCCAACAGCGTTGTATATGGTGGAACCACCTACAGCGAACTGTTTGGCTATCAGGACTGCGATTCCCAGACAGGATATGACTACGGTTGGATGCAAGGCTATGACAAATGGTTCCATGCAATGCACAACCGCATCAGCAGCAATGCGAACTTTGCCGATGCGCTGAACACCGAGGAAGGGCGCGAAATAGTCAAGAACTACCTATGGAACCACTGTGGCGATGAGAGCTATGCGACAGGCGGTATCGTAGGAGTGGGTGTATCTTCCGGAGGCAACTGGCAGAAAATTCCCAAGACGACAACCAACGATGAGCTGGGAGTGACAGGTAAATACTACGTCAAGAACTGGGGTCCAGCCGTTGACCATGCCCTTACAATAGTGGGCTATGACGACCGGATAGAGTTTGACCTAGACGGCAATGGCGTGAAGGGCGAGGTTGATAAGGACGAGGTTGGAGCGTGGATTATAGTAAACTCCTGGGGTGCAGGATGGCTGAACAGCGGTTTTGTGTACTGTCCGTATGCAGAGGCAAGACCTACATCAACTTCTACCAGCTACTGGACGCCAGAATACTACAACATACGTCGCGACTATAAGCCATTGCGCACTCTGAAGGTGAAGATGGATTACGACCACCGCTCAGAGATTGCGCTATATATAGGATATTCAAAAGACCTAGAAGCCACCAAGCCCGACAAAGAGACATGGCTTCGCCACTTCTATTATGCCGGCTTGTCCAAAGGCGTTAGCACCAGTGCAGCAAGCCCCGACCCTGCGATTCCGATGCTGGGACGATGGGCTGATGGACAGCTGCACGATGAGCCTATGGAGTTTGGCTATGACCTTACCGACCTCGTGGCAGATGTTGACCCATCCACGCCATTAAAATACTTCTTCCGAATAGAGACACGCAGCTGGGCGCGAGGAGAAGGCACAATCCATAATGCCAGCATCATTGACTACGCTATAAATCCCAATGGCATAGAGACGCCATTTGAGATTGAAGAAGGGGGAGTGGCAATTCAGAACAAGGGTAAGAAGACCACAATCACCACCATTGTCAGAGGCGAGTCGGTTGCAGCACCACGCAACCTCAGCATTGCCGGCCAGAAGCTCTCATGGATGGCTCCAGCCAGAACCCAGTACGACGTACAGATGTACAAGGTATATTGCAACGGAACATTAGAGACAAGCGTAGCTGGCAACATTCTCGAAACACCTATCACGGAAGCAGGAACTTACACTGTGAGTGCTGTTTATTCGATTAACGGGAACGAATGCGAGAGTGCAAAGTCCGGCTCTGTAACATACACCCCAGACAATACCGTTGGCAGCACCAACACCTACCTGGTGATGAGAGAGGGTTCACTTCTGAGCATACCCAGCTTCAATGCCAAAAGCACTAACCAATTCACTATTGACTTCTGGCTTAGACCCGACTCGCTATCTTCAAAGGCTGACAATTTTGGCATCAAGTCGTCATCTGGCAAGTTCTTCTTCAAGATAAACAAGGCTAAAAAGATTGAGATAGGCTTCGACGGAGGCGACTACGCGACAAGTGCCAGAACCATAGCTACAGGAAAATGGATTCACTTTGCCATCACTGCAAACAACGGCACTCTGACTGTATTCGTCAACGGCATACAGTACCTCACTTTATCCAGCGGATGGAGCAACGTTGTAGGTGGCGTAGGAAACCTTGTATTCGGTCGCACAGAAGGCACCACTACAAACTACAAGGAGACATACGCCGCACCTTGGATGGGAGCTATCGACGAACTGCGTATATGGCCAACAGCCCGCACGCAAGCCCAGGTGAAATCCACAATGAAGGAAAGCTACATATTCCCAGCCCTTGCCGAAGGTATATCTCATTATTACAAGATGGACACTCGCACCTCAGGCAGCTACGTATTCCTTGTTGATGCCATATCCGGCAACGATGCCACCATATCCAACCCATCCAACACCACAACAGAACAAGCCGCGAATGCCGACGATGAGGTTCCATTCGCATACAGTGCATACACCAAGTTCACCCTGCCAGAGACAATATCTGCAGGAATGCCACTGACGATGCACCCCGAGTGTGCTCCTGGCACAACCGAATGGGCTTGGACATTCACAGGTGCCGACATCAGCTCGGCAACAGCACCCAGACCTGTTGTAGTATTCACAGAGACAGGCGAACAGACAGTCACACTCACCACCAAAAACATAAACGGTGAGACGACGGAAGAACAGAAGACAATAACCGTCAACGCCGTGGAGGCTCCACAGGCCGATTTCACTATAAGCCTGCAAACCATAGCTGCCGGCGAACACGTCAGCTTCACCAACACCACCACTCCGATTGACGATTGCACCTACGAGTGGACACTCACTGGAGCCGACATCGAAACAGCCCGCACCATCAATGCCTCAGCCACTTACCTTACCACCGGCACTTACACCGTAAGACTCACTGCTACAAATGCAGCAGGAACGTCAACAAAGGAAAAACAGATTGAAGTTGTGATGGTTGCACCGCAGTCGGCATTCACAATACATAACAACATCGCTATCGTTGGCGAGGACATACAACTCGTGGATGAAACAAAATATGAGCCTGACACTTGGTCGTGGAAAGTAAACTCAACTGTACACACCTATATGATTAACGGACGCAACAGCACACTGAAGATTGATGAGCCGGGCCTATACAATGTATCCCTGACCACATCCAACGAGAAAGGCACAAGCACCGTATCACGTTCACGCGCCATCACCGTATGTGCCTACGATGGCCAGACAGGTCTGAAGTTTGACGATACAGATGACGAACTAATAGCACCATCGCCATTCGGAGAAAGCAATGTAGGTACGTTCTCCATAGACTTCTGGCTCCATCCCAGCACTCTAACAGAATCATGTATGGAGATTGGCGATAGCGAAGAGACCTTCCTATTGAGAACTGGTATCGACGGGGCTATAACGCTGTACGCCAACGGAAACAGCGTAACATCCATTTCAGGACTCGTGCGCCGCAACGAATGGCATCACTATGCCATAACATACAACTACGGCACTGTAAACTTCTATCTTGACGGCACACCTTACGGCGGTTCATTCCAGGTGACAGGAGTAACAGCCTCACCTGCATGGACTCAGTTCAGATTAGGCGGTGTTGATGCGCCAATGAATGCCATCATCGACGAACTGCGAATATGGAACCAGTGTCTGACATACCAACAAATCAAGGGTTCTTGCAACGCTCCCATTGATGACCCAGAGGCCAACACAAGCCTTGTTCTATACTATGACTTCAACCAGTCGTATGGTGACGTAATAGACAAGAGCTCGAGCAAGCTTGCAGGCAAGCGTTACAACTTTGGTCCTGACGGTGACTCATGGACAGATTCCAAGGGCATATTCTACCTCAACTTCAAGGAGGACGAAGATGTTACCCAGAAATACCTTACAAACTACGTGGCTCCATTCCTCACCACATCGGGCTTCGTCAATGGCACAAGCCGCTTCCAACGTCTGCAGACAGGCACTGCAGAATCAGCATGGATACAGTCCAACAGCGCAGAAGCAGACGGTGTAACCACAGAGTTCTATGTAGATGCCGAAAAAGAGGACTATCTCACCCTCAGCACCACATGGGATGGATTTGCAACAGAAGTAAAGAGCCTCAAGCTATATCAGATTGTTGAGCTTCCCGCAGGCATCTACACCTATTATGCACTACCTGGCAACTACGAATGGGCGCCAGCGATGACAAAGACAGTAGTAAGTCTCGGGGACACACTGCCCGACTGGGAAGAGCTTGACACCAAAGCCCTCGCATCATCATACTGCGGCATAGGCTGTAAGTTCACGCTAACAGAGCCCACCAAGGTTTGCATTGGTCTGGTAAGCAATCAGAGTGGACAGAAATGCATTGCCATCAGGCAACTTGTGCTGACAGCTGGCGGCCTGACAATTATTGATGCCACCACTGAAAATGCCATTGAGGACGTTACCTATCAGACTTTTGCCACAAGCACCCTACAAGCTACAGGTGGTCTCGGAAGCATTGAAATCCAAACGACCGAACCTCAGATGGTGAACATTCACAGTCTAGGCGGACAGCTCATTTGGAGCAGCCATGTTGACGGGCAAACATCCATACGCTTGCCAAAGGGTCTTTACATCGTCGGAGGCCACAAAGTGATTGTCAGATAGACGCACCGTTCCTAACTGATATGCGACAAAATGGCTAAACAATTTATGTCATACAACACTTAAATTGAGTTAAATGAGCATATAAAAAGAACTTTCGCACAATCTTATCGTCTAATATATTATAAACGATAGGATTGTGCTATTGTTTTTTTCCGTACCTTTGCAGCCGATTTTAAGCACAATACGCCAAAAATTCAAAATAAACAGTTATTATAGACGCAATGAGAAAGCAAATCAGCATTATGAAGCTAGCCTTTGTCTGCATAGGATTGGCAGCTTTCACCGCTTGTGGAGGCGGCAAGCAACAACAGCAACAAAGCGGCCCTATCGCCTACCAGACAGTCAAGGTAAAGGCTGAGGACCGCACAATTGACACAAAGTACAGTGCCACCATCCGTGGACGTCAGGACATTCAGGTCCTGCCTCAGGTATCCGGCACACTGACCCAACTGCTCGTTACAGAGGGTCAGCGTGTACGCAAGGGACAGGTGATGTTCATCATCGATCAGGTTCCTTACCAGGCAGCCTTGAACACAGCCCGCGCCAATGTGCAGGCTGCTGAGGCAGCAGAAGCAACAGCCAAGCTGAGTCTGGAGTCCACAAAGAAGCTCTTCGAGCAAGGCGTTGTCAGCGAGTTCGACCTCACCACAGCAAACAACAGCTACCTTCAGGCCGCAGCAGCCTTGGCTCAGGCCAATGCCGCTCTGGTAAACGCACAGAACAGCCTTAGCTACACTACTGTCAAGAGTCCTGCCGACGGTGTTGTAGGCACCCTGCCATTCCGTGTAGGTGCGCTTGTTGGTCCATCAATGGGTACTCCTCTGACAACCGTTTCAGACAATTCCCAGATGTATGTCTATTTCAGCATGACAGAGAACCAGATGCTGTCCAAGGCTCGCGAGGCTGGTTCTATGGAAGCTGCTATCCAGGCCATGCCTCCTATCAAGCTCATCCTTGTTGATGGCAGCGAGTATGAAGAGACTGGTAAGATTGAGACAGCCAGCGGTGTAGTAGATGCCACCACAGGTAGCATATCGCTCCGTGCTGTATTCAACAATCCCAATGGTCTTCTGCACAGCGGTTCCACTGGCAATGTAATCATTCCTGTTGATTATAAGAACCAGATTGTTGTTCCTGCAGGTGCAGTTAAGCAAACACAGACCGTTTACCACGTATTCCGCGTAGAGGGAAAGGAGCGCAAGGCCACTTCCGTTGGCGTTACTGTTGCTCCCCTCAACAATGGCAAAGAGTACATCGTGACTAGCGGCCTCAAAGTCGGTGACGAGATTATTGCCGATGGTGCAGGCCTGGTGAAAGAAGGTGCTATTGTTGCACAGGCTGGGAAAGAAGCAAGCAAATAATTGTTGAAGCGTTGATTCATCAAACAAAAACATGAAAGGAAACATATTTATTAAGCGCCCTGTGATGGCTATGTCAATAGCTATCGTGATACTGCTGTTGGGTGCTATCAGCGGCATTAACCTGCCTGTAGAGCAGTTCCCTGACATTGCGCCACCAACGGTGATGGTAAGTGCCACCTACCCTGGTGCTAGTGCCGAGGCTGTGACAAAGGCAGTGATACAGCCGCTGGAGGAAAGCATCAACGGTGTGGAGAACATGATGTACATGACCTCCACCTCCACCAACTCAGGTTCTGCCACCATCACTATCTACTTCAAGCAAGGCACCAACCCTGATATGGCTGCCGTGAACGTACAGAACCGTGTGTCTATGGCACAAGGTCTTCTGCCACAAGAAGTGACAATGATTGGTGTAATCACCATGAAGCGCCAGACATCATTCTTGCAGATTAATGCCCTGGTGAGTGATGTACCTGAGTACAACCAAAGCTTCATGGCAAACTACATGAACATCAACGTCACCCCACAGCTGAAGCGTCTGCAAGGCGTGGGTGAAGTGATGGCTCTTGGTGCCAACTACTCACTTCGTGTATGGATGAAGCCAGAGGTGATGTCTCAGCATGGCCTCGTACCTTCCGACATTACCGGTTGTCTCGCAGAGCAGAACCTTGAGGCTGCTGTCGGCAAGTTCGGTGAGAAGCCAATGGAAGGCGGACACGGTGATGGTGTAGATAACGTTTATCAATACACACTCCGCTACACAGGTCGTCTGTCATCTGTAGAACAGTTTGAGAACATCGTCATCATGGCAAAGTCCGATGGTACTATTCTCCGACTGAAGGATGTAGCCGATTTGGAGCTGGGTCAGGTTGACTACGGCTACAGCGGTGCTGTGGGCGGCAAGCCTTCAGTTATCTTCATGGCCTTCCAGCTGGCAGGTGCCAATGCCAAAGAGACCAATGACCGCTTCAGTGCTGCCCTTGATGATATATCCAAGGATCTGCCTAAGGGTATGCACTTCGAGAAGATGATGTCCAGCAACGACTTCCTTCTCGCTTCTATTGCCAACGTTGAGGAGACACTTGTCATAGCTATCTTGCTTGTTGTGCTGGTGGTTTACTTCTTCCTTCAAGACTTCAAGGCAACAATCATACCATCCATCTCTATCATCATCTCTCTTGTTGGTACATTTGCAGCCCTTCAGGTTGCAGGCTTCACGCTGAACCTTCTGACACTGTTTGCCCTTGTGCTGGCAATCGGTACTGTTGTCGATGATGCCATTGTGGTTGTGGAGGCTGTTCAAGCCAAGTTCGATGCAGGCTACACCTCAGCATATAAGGCCACAAAGGACGCTATGAGCGATGTGACAATGGCTGTTATTTCATGTACATTCGTGTTTATGGCAGTGTTCATCCCCGTGACTATGATGGGAGGCACGAGTGGTATGTTCTATACTCAGTTCGGTGTCACTCTGGCAACTGCCGTAGGTATCTCCTGCGTTAGTGCGCTAGTTGTGTGTCCTGCCCTCTGCGCCATGATGATGCGTCCTGCCAAGGAGAACCGCGTAGCCAAGAATGGTGTCAACGCTTTCTTCATCGGTTTGAACAAGCGTACCCGTGCAGCCTACAACGCATCCTTCGGTGCCATCATGCGTAAATACACCCGCTGGTTGCGTGGCGTGGTAAATCATCGTTGGGTAGCTCCTGTAACTGTGGTTGCTGCAGGCCTTCTGCTTTACTTCTTCATGACGTCCCTGCCAAAGGGTCTCGTACCACAAGAAGACCAGGGTGTGATGATGGTTAACGTAACCTGTCCTCCAGGTTCAAACCTTGCTGTTACAGAAGGTGTGCTTGATAAGATACAAGCTATTCTGGAAAAAGACGAGGATGTCCTTCAGTATTCACGTGTGTCGGGTTACGGCATGATGAGCGGACAGGGTGCAGCCAACGGTATGGTCATCATCCGTATGAAGCACTGGAGCGAGCGTTCCGGCAACTGGATTCCAGGCTCAGGCTTCATCCACACCTCCAGCATCAAGAAGCTGATGCTGATGGGACAGTTCATGAAGGAAATACCAGAGGCACAAATCTTCGTGTTTGAGCCGGGTATGATTCCAGGCTACGGTATGGGTTCAAACGTTGACCTCCACCTTCAGGATAAGTCAGACGGAGACAAGGGTGTGTTCTTGGAGCAGACTCAACAGTTCCTCGCAGCACTGAACCAGCGCGAGGAGGTACAGATGGCTATGACTTCATACGCCCGCAACTATCCTCAGTTCATTGTTGAGGTTGATGCAGCCCAGTGTAAGCAGGCAGGCATCTCACCACAGGCTGTGCTGTCAGCTATGAGCAGCTACCTTGGTGGCTCGTATGTGTCTAACTTCAACCAGTTCGGTAAGGTTTACCGTGTGATGTTGCAGACCGATCCGAAGTATCGCACTTCCGAGACTGACCTGAGCAACATGTATGTACGCAACGGTTCTGCAATGGCTCCTATCTCGCAGTTCGTGAAGCTCACGTCCACTCTCGGTCCTGAGATGGACGGACGCTTCAACATGTTCTCCGAGATTTCATGTATGGTTCAGCCAGCTCAGGGCTACACATCAACTGATGTGATGCAAGCTATCGAGGAGGTTAAGCAGCAGACCCTGCCAGACCATATCTCATACGAATATGGTTCTATCTCACGTGAGGAATACCAGCAGATGGGAAGCAACAGTACCTTATTAATATATGCGGTCTGCGTAGTACTCATCTTCCTCATTCTTGCATGTCTCTACGAGAGCTTCCTCGTGCCATTCGCTGTCATTCTGTCCGTGCCAGCAGGTCTGATGGGTTCATTCGGCTTCGCATGGCTGTGGGATCAGCTCTACGCAGTATTCCCTCCAGTAGGCAAGATTGAGAACAACATCTACCTTCAGACGGGTGTCATCATGCTTATCGGTCTGTTGGCTAAGACAGCCATCCTTATCACGGAGTTCGCCTTGGAGCGTCGCCGCAAGGGTATGGGTATAGTCGAGGCTGCCTATGCAGCAGCTGAGGCTCGTCTGCGTCCTATCCTTATGACTGTTCTGACAGCCGTGCTTGGTATGATGCCTCTGCTCTTCTCAACAGGTGCTGGTGCCAACGGTAACCGCACAATCGGTGTGGGTGTTGTAGGCGGTATGATAATTGGTACTCTTGCCATTCTTTTCACCGTACCTGTATTCTTCATCTTCTTCGAGTATCTGCAAGAGAAAATACGTCCAGCCATGAAGGTTGAGGCTGACCAGCAGTTCCTCATGGAGAAGCAGAACAGCGAGAAAGAGAAGCAGGAAGCTGAGTAAATGGCCTCCCTAGGACCCTCCCCCCGCCCTCCCTTGCAGGTAGGGAGCGGTCACCTTTCAAGAACTGAATACCTTTTATCATCATATAATAACACCTTATTTATCATATAATATGAATACTAAGAAATCATCGAGCCAAACAGTATATACTCCCCTCCCTATAAGGGAGGGGCAGGGGGGTGGGTCTTCTTCTCTCCTAGGCTGGGGTGTGGGTGTGCTACTCTCCTGCTTCGTGTTAAGCAGTTGCGGCCTCTACAAGAACTATGAGCGTCCGGCAGACATCACCATAGATGGCCTCTACGGACAGAGTGAGCAGGCTGGCGACGAGCAGGGTATGGGAGCAATAGGCTGGCGAACATTCTTTACCGACCCGACCCTGCAAGGCCTCATTGAGAAGGGACTTGCACAGAATGCATCCATGCAGCAGATTGACATTCAGATACGTGAGGCACAAGAGTATCTCACCGTAGCCAAGCTGGCTTACGTGCCTAGCCTTGTGTTCACGCCTCAGGGACAGATGTCGTCTTGGGACTGGGCGGCTCCATCTAAGACCTATACATTCCCCATCACAGCCTCTTGGCAGATTGGTAGCCTTGGTTCGCTTCGCAATGCAAAAAAACAGGCTGATGTTGCCGTAGCTCAGACACAAGTGGCACGTCAAGCTGTGCAACAGAGCCTTGTTGCCAACATAGCCAACCTCTACTACACCCTCTGCATGCTTGATGCTGAATTGGCAATCAGCGAACAGACAGCAGCCAACTGGCGTGAATCGGTTGAGCGTACACGTCAGCTCATGGAAGCAGGACGCAGCAATAAGGCAGCCCTGGCTCAGACAGAGGCCAACTGCTACACAGTGGAGGCTTCCGTACTAGATCTGAAGCGTAGTATCACCGAGGCTGAAAACGCCCTCTGCACTATTCTTGGTGAGACCCCTCACCACATAGACCGCCAGTCGCTGTCAACCTTCACAGTACCAGGTCAAGTCAACACAGGCGTACCATTCGCATTGTTGTCCAACCGTCCTGATGTGAAACAGGCAGAACTGAAGCTGGCAAGTGCCTTCTATGGTGTTAACATTGCCACCTCAGCCTTCTATCCATCACTCAACATCAGCGGTACACTGGGCTTCACCAACAGTGCTGGAACAATGGTTGTCAACCCCGGCAAGTGGATATGGAATGCTGTTGCAGGCCTTACACAGCCCATCTTCATGAACGGACGCCTACGTGCCCAGAAGCGTGTGGCAGTGATGCAGCAGGAGGAGGCCAAGATTGGCTTCCAGCAGCAGCTCATTGCAGCTGGCAACGAGGTGAACACAGCTATGGTCAAGCTTCAGACGCTGCAAGCTAAATCCGCTCTCTATGATGGACAGATTACAGCCCTTAATGATGCGGTTGCCGCTACAGAAGCTCTCTACACCAACAACGTGTCGCGCTCCGTCAACTATCTCAACGTGCTGACCGCACAGACAGGCCTGCTGCAAGCCCAGCTTGGACAAATCAGTAACAAGCTACAGACCGTGCAAGCAGCTATCGAGCTGTACCAGGCTTTGGGCGGTGGAGCTGCCGAATAAGTTTTACAGTCAATTCACACTACAACATACTGCACGACGTGAGATTCCAGTTTCACGTCGTGCTTTTTTTGTCATTATATCGGTATATACAACGTCATTCAATATGGCATATAAACTATTTCAGCGTGACACATGAATCTATTCACAAGTGTGAATATCTAAATTCACAAGTGTGAACAGCTAAATTCACTAGTGTGAATATCTAAGTTCACAAGTGTGAACAGATTCATATTGCTACAAATGCAATTCCATCAATAAGGGCAGATGGTCACTGATGCCGCCATGATATGCAGGTCCAAGGTACGTGCGACGAGGTTGCACGCCACCGCGTGAGTCGTTTTGCTCCAGCAGCCAGGGCAACGAGCCGAACATGACTTCATGACGGCAGCGGGACAAAGAGGGAGATAGCAGTATGTGGTCAATACACTGCCAGATGCCACGATAGCGATATGTTCCAGAAGGGTCGCCCCTACGTTTGTCTTGTCGTGAGACCTGCGGGTCGGCCACTGTAAGCCGACTATTCCTAAAAATCTTATCAGATGCCGTGGTGTTGAAATCACCCATCACAACAATATTGGCTTCATCACCAACCCGTCCGAAAATCGAATCCACAGCCAGCCACAACTGTTGTGCAGCCTTGTCTCTTAGTCTTTTGCTTCGTTTACCACCCAACTTACTGGGCAGATGAACCACAAACACATGCAAAGTGTCTATAGAAGGATGGTTGTTGACCTCGACATTTGCATACTTGTTTATCAACCCCTTGACATAAAGGATGTCTCGTGTGGACGACATTGAAGGCTCCAGCTTATCGACAGTTATACTTTTTGCGCTGAGCAAACCAAAGCGAGCCGGATGAAACACCAATGCTACATCAATACCTCTAGGGTCTCCGCTATTCGTCATAACATAGCGATAACCAGCATTATAGAGCATAGTGCGACGTGTGAGGTCACGCAGGCAGCTATCGTTTTCAACCTCGCATAAGGCTACTATATCGGGCAAGCCTTCATCGCTTAACGCGGCTATTGTACGAGCCACGTCTCTCTGTTTGCGCCAGTATCGTCCTGAATTCCAACGATGTGTGCCCTGAGGGAGAAATTCATAATCGTTCTTACCAGCATCATGTATCGTGTCAAACAGGTTCTCCACATTCCAGCTGACCACAGTAAGCGGACGCTGGGCATGTGCTATCGGGAAGCAAAGCAGGACAACAATTGTAATAACAGAAACCACTTTCATACAGGAACCTAAATGTCATTGACGCGACTGCAATATTTCTCCTGCAACAAACTCCGACTCCTGTCCTTCCTGAGCATGTTCACTAACATAATCCCTGAAGAAGAAAAACTTCAGGATGCCAAAGATAACAATGAGCTTCACAATGATTACCAGCCAGAGGGTGCGTCCCAGCGTCATCTGTCTGAAACCGTCGATATATAAGTGGTAAGCTCTATGCCAAAAACTCTGTTGGGACATTTCTTTAGTTTGGTTTTCGTGACAAAGGTATGAGTTTTAGCAATAACACCTGACGTATTGTGTGAAGATTGTGAAAAAAAGACGTATATTTGCACCACCATGAAACAGAACAAGCTATTTCTGCCAGCATTGCTGGTCATTGTTGCAATCCTTGCCTACAGCCAACTGCGTAGCGCATCACAGGACAACGCCGCGAAGGCGAACCCGACAGAAACCACAGCTACGCCAGCCTCCCAGACCTGCGATACCATAACATCCGTGCTGCCGCTGGAAGGGAAGCCCGAACAGATACTGAAGCGAAGCAGCTATACCGTGTCCTACAACAGCAGCACACTCATCCCCAATTATGTAACATGGACTCTCCACGCTGGTGACGACAACGGACCTGCTGAACGACCCAGCAACAACGCCTGGCACGAAGACAAGGAGCTGACTCTGCCCCGCCCCACCAATGCCGACTACGCCAAGTCAGGATGGGACAGAGGCCACATGTGTCCAGCCGGTGACAGGAAATACAGTCAGGATGCACTCTATGAGACCTTCATGTTTGCCAATGCCTGTCCACAGAACCACAGGCTGAACAGCAGCGACTGGAACGAGATTGAACTGGCATGCCGACGCTGGGCAAACAAGTTCGGAGCGCTGAGGATTGTCAGCGGCCCCATTCTATTTAAGAAAAAACACGCCACAATCGGAGCCAACAAAGTGGTGGTTCCGGAGGCCTTCTTCAAGGTGGTGCTTTGTCTAGGCGACTCGCCCAAGGGCATCGGCTTTGTATGCCGCAACGAGGCTGAAGGCAATCACACAAAGGATTACTATGTACACTCCATTGCCGATGTGGAACGCATCACAGGATACACATTCTTCCCCTACCTGCCTTCTGACATAAAAGATAATGTCAAGGGAAGAGCCAACATTGAAGACTGGGAATAGGGAACTCAAGTGTGTTACTCAAAGTCACTTAGACCGATGATACTTCTCAAGCCCCTCAATAGGGTTGCGAAGCACACGCCCTATTGAGAACCCTTCCGCAACGGCAGCAGCTAATAGTTCTGATTTGAAGTACCATGCAATGCTACCAACGAAGTGAACAGGCAAGCCCTCACAATTGTAACTCTTGAGGTTACGCCGGAAGAAAGCCCTGAACTGACTTGACAGCAGGAGCTGCAACGATTCCTCCTCGCGATGCTCCGCAATAAAGGGTACGAATGATGCTAACCAGCGATTGGGCTGAGGGCTACGATAGACGTTCTCGATGGCAGCAGCCGCATCCAGATGATAACGTTCCTGGAAAGCCTCGATGATATGCTCAGGCAACTGACCCTTCAACACATCAGAGAGCAAAGTGCGTCCCAGCACGGCACCACTACCCTCATCACCAAGTATCCAACCCAGAGGCGACACCTGCTTGACAATGTTAGCTCCATCATAAAGGCAAGAGTTGGCACCTGTGCCTAGAATACAGGCGATACCAGCCTCGTGCTGACACAGTGCACGTGCGGCACCAAGCATATCGCTATCCACTTTGATAACAGCACTTGGAAAGAAAGCCCTTAAAACATCAGCAACAATAGGAGAAAAGGCAGGAGTACATCCTGCGCCATAGAAATGTACTTGTTCGAAGCTATTTGAGCCGACCAACGATGACGCATGACCGCAGAGGAACTCGGCATCAATGGCAGAATAAGCCTTTGCTACTACATCCCTTATGGTTTCGACATTGTCACGAACAGGATTTATGCCTTCTGTATGAAATTGAAAGCCATTAACCGCTGGCAGCATAATACTCCAGGTGGTCTTAGTGGAACCGCTATCGACTAATATCTGCATGTGTTTATCAATATATTTGCTCGCAAAGGTAATCAAAGCGGCGCAATTTTTGTACCTTTGCCGCAAATTTGTGTCCTATGCGCTACACTCTATTCACTGTCGCCATACTGCTATTCTGCAGCACTGTCTCAGCACGCCGTCATCAAGCACGGCTTCAAGAGGATACTGACACCTTGAAATCGGCTTTGACTGACTCAATATTCAACATCTACAATGATGCGTTGAGCCGTCTAGTGCTGAACAATCAATACGGTATCAGCACGTCCAGCAACCCCAGTCCATACTACTTCCGTCTCCTAGGTCCGGCAACTCTCTACAACAGCTCGCTGACACAAGCAATGGGAATGACGGCATCCAACGGGTTCACGACAAGCAGGCCTGCAATGCCACGTCCAGCTCTGCCGTCCTTAGGCGATGACACAGACCTCAACCTTCTTCGTTACGAGGCCATTAACACAGAGTTGAACCGAGCATACGTGACAATGCCCACATTGTTCACCACCACTCAGAACCAGTTCAACGAGGCAACGCCACTTCGCTCTGAGCTTGACAACCAAGCCATAGAGGAAGATGTGCAGATCTCATCAAGAGTTGAGACCCCTGAGTTGGAACTGGATATCGAACCTGTGGAGCCAGAGGTGCAGAAGCCAAACTTCTGGACAAAGAGAGGAAACGGTTCATTGCAGTTCACGCAGAACTATTTCTCTGAAAACTGGTATCAGGGAGGTGAGAAGAACTACTCTATGCTGAGTGCACTGACAGTAGAAGCCAACTACGACAACAAGCAGAAGCTGCAATGGGACAACAAGTTTGAAGCGCAGCTAGGCTTCCAAACATCCGAGACCGACGAATACCATAAGTTCAAAGCTACCAACAACCTGCTTCGTCTCACATCAAAGATTGGTTACAAGGCAGCTAAGAGCTGGAACTATGCCGGACAGGTTCAGCTACAGACACAGCCCTACATGAGCTACGACAACAAAGGCAACATAACAGCCGACTTTGTTTCTCCTTTCTATACACGTACCTCCATTGGTATGGACTATAAGTTCAAGAACAAACGCCTTGAAGGCTCATTGTACCTTGCCCCACTCTCTTGGAACCTCACCTACGTGGACCGCCCCGACCTGCGTTCACGCTACAACATAGAGGATGGACATATAGTGAAACACGACTGGGGTCCAAACGTGAACCTCAACTTCACCTACAAGATGTGGGAAAACATCTCGTGGACATCCAGGCTATACTGGTTCACAAGCTTTGAGCTTTCGCGTGTTGAATGGGAAAATACCATCAACTGCACCGTAAACAGATATATATCAGCCAAGTTGTTCATCTACCCTCGGTTCGACGACAGCACAACCAAGTACAAGAGCGAAAGTGGCAGCTACTGGATGTTCAAGCAATGGCTCTCCCTGGGTTTGAACTATGAGTTCTGATATTTAAGACTGAAACATTCATGATTATAAAGACAGCCGAGTACGTCAAGAGCAGTGCGCTCCCATCGCAATGTCCTGATAATGGACTGCCGGAATACGCATTCATAGGGCGTAGCAACGTTGGTAAGTCCAGCCTTATCAACATGCTTACAGGCAACAAGAAGCTGGCAAAGACATCGCAAACACCAGGCAAGACACTCCTAATAAACCATTTTATCATCAACGGCAACTGGTATTTGGTTGACCTGCCTGGATATGGTTTCGCTAAACGCAGCAAGAAGGAACGGGCCAAGCTGGAACAAATGATTTCCAGCTATATCCTGCAACGCGAACAGCTTACCAACCTCTTCGTTCTCATTGACATACGCCACGATCCACAACAGATTGACATGGAGTTTATACAGTGGCTGGGACAAAGCGAAGTGCCATTCAGTATAATCTTCACAAAGGCAGACAAACTAAGCCACGCTAAATCACAGGCAAACGTCAACACCTATATGAACAAACTGGCACAGGAATGGGACCCTCTGCCTCCTCATTTCATAACCTCTGCTGAAACCAGACTTGGCAAAGACGAGTTACTCAACTACATTGAGGAAATCACCAACACATTGAAAGACTGAGAATACAAAATCGCTTAATCAAAAATCATCAATTCATTAAACATACTAGATGGACAAGAATACAATAATCGGATTCGTGCTGATGGCACTAGTACTGATAGGCTTCTCCTATTTCAGCACACCTAGTGCCGAACAAATACAGCAGCAACAACAAGCCGACAGCATCGCTGCCGTAGAACGTATGCGCCAGGCAGAACAGGCAGAGGCTGTTCAACGTGCGGTTGAGGAGCAGCATGCAGCTCTGCTTCAAGACAGCACATCACTGCTCTTCGCAGCCCGCACAGGCACAGAACAAAAAGTGGAGCTGAAGAACAAGCTGGCAAAGGTTACACTCTCAACAAAGGGTGGTATCATAGAGCAAGTGGAGCTAATGAAATATCAAGACCGCAGCCGCGAAAACACGCTGTTACTCTTCACTCCCGAGACATCTCAGATGCGCTTCTTACTCGCCACCAAGACAGAGAATATACGAACTGACGAATTGTTCTTCCGTCCGATAAACGTCACCGACAGCAGTGTGACAATGCGGCTGGACGTGCAAGGTGGATCGTTAGATTTCATCTACACTCTACAGCCTGACGCCTACATGGTTAATCTCACCATTCAGGCCAATGGTATCGGTGACCTGTTCCTACCGCAACAAAGTATGCTAGGCATAGAGTGGACCGATGCCGTCAAGCCACAGGAGAAAGGCTACAGCTTCGAGAACCGCTACGCCACCCTGACCTATCATGAAGCCTCTGGTTCCACCGATAATCTCTCAGAAACCAAGAAAGACGACAAGAAGATTGAGGACGCTCTGGATTGGATAGCTTTCAAGAACCAGTTCTTCAGCGCAATCATCATTGCCCCCTTTGGCGAGTTCACCGAAGGCGAGCTGCATTCATATCCTTACCTGACAGCAGACAATCTGCCAAAGGAAGAGCGCGAGGCATTCCTGAAGACATACGTGGCAAAGCTACAGACACCTTTTGACCCAACTGGTGTACAACCCACACAGCTTCAATTCTACCTTGGTCCCAACGACCACCACCTTCTGAAAACACATAACAAGCTCTGCCTCAACGCCGATAAAGATCTCGAACTGGAAGACCTTGTATATCTCGGATGGCCTATCATACGATGGATTAACCGCTGGTTCATCATCTATCTCTTCGACTGGCTCTCCGCTATGGGCTTGCACATGGGTCTTGTGCTACTGTTGTTAACACTCATTGTTAAGGTTCTCGTTTATCCAACCACACGCAAGAGTTTCCTCAGTTCAGCTCGTATGCGAGTGCTGAAGCCAAAAGTAGATGCTCTCAATGCCAAGTATCCTAAGAAAGAGGACGCAATGAAGAAACAGCAGGAGATGATGCAACTATACTCACAGTATGGTGTGTCACCAATGGGAGGCTGCCTGCCAATGCTCATACAGATGCCTATCTGGATAGCACTCTTCAACTTTGTACCTAATGCCATTGAGCTAAGAGGACAAAGCTTCCTTTGGGCCGATGACCTAAGCGCATACGATGATGTTATCCATTGGGGTACAGACCTCTGGCTTATCGGCGACCACCTGAGCATATTCTGTCTGCTGTTCTGCGCCGTACAGATTGGCAACACCTTGATCAGCATGAAGCAACAGCAGAACGCTGCAATGTCACCAGAACAGGAGCAGAGCATGAAGATGATGCGATGGATGATGTATCTAATGCCGGTGATGTTCTTCTTCATGTTCAACACCTACAGCAGTGGTCTGAACTACTACTACTTCCTCTCTGGTATTACCAGCATCATTATCATGTGGGTTCTGCGTAAGACAACCGACGATGAGAAGCTGCTGGCACAGCTCGAAGCCTACAAGGCCAAACGTGCCAGTAACCCGAAGAAGATGTCTGGCCTAGCCGCACGTCTGGAAGCTATGCAGAAGCAAGCCGAAGAGTTGCAGAAGCAACAAAGAAAATGAATGTGAATTAATAATAATGTAAGGATGAAGAACACCTTGAAACTCATATCAGCATCGGCTTTCGTGGCCACACTCGCACCACTGTGTTCTTGTACAAGCGACAGCGAGCAAGAATTCATTGGCAAAAACGAGATAACGCTGCAGAGCGACACACTCACACCTGAAGCTTTATGGGCAATGGGACGCATTGGCTCCTATGCCATAAGTCCTGATGGAACAAAAATTGCCTACCAAGTAACATACTTCAGCGTGGAGCTAAACAAGAGTCACACCGTTATCTACTGCATGAATGCTGACGGTAGCGACCAGAAGCTACTAACATCATCAGCCAAGAGCGAAAGCGACCCTGTATGGCTGGACAATAGCCGCATAGCTTTCCTCTCCGACAGTGAAGTGTGGGCAATGACTTCCGACGGTAACAACCGCAAGCAACTCTCACAAACTGAAGGTAAGGTTGAAGGCTTCATATTCTCACCTGATGGACAAAATGTGATACTCATCAAGAGCATTCCATTCCATGATATAATAGAGGAACGACCTGCCGACCTGCCGAAAAGCAGTGGAATGGTAATCAACGACTTGATGTACCGCCATTGGGATCACTATGTGGAGTCCATACTCCACCCATTCCTGTTCAGCGTAGGCGATAGCTATGCCATCGGAAACGAGGGAAAGGACATTCTCAACGGCGAGCCTTTCGAATGTCCGATGGAACCTTTCGGTGGCATAGAACAGTTGGCATGGAGTCCAGACAGCAAGCAGATAGCCTACACCTGTCGCAAAAAAACGGGGCTTGAATACAGCATCAGCACCGACAGCGACATCTATCTATACAATATTGCAACAGGCGAGACTACAAACCTGTGCAAGCCTGCCGACTACATTGCACCTGACTACGAGCCGACAAAGACATTGCGTAACCAGCTGGTCAATGCAGAAACCAATCTTATCAACAATGTAGGCTATGACCAAAACCCACAGTTCTCTCCAGACGGCAAATATGTAGCATGGCTATCTATGGAAAGAGATGGCTACGAAAGCGACCGCCAGCGTCTGTGTGTCTATGAAGTAGCCACTGGTGAGAAACGATACGTTACAGAACAGTTTGACAGTAGCGTAGATGATTTCTGCTGGAATACTGACTCGCGTACCATATATTATATAGGTGTATGGCATGCAACAGAAAACATCTACAGCACAGACCTTGAAGGCAACGTAAAGCAGCTGACAGACGAACAGGCTGACTTCGGCTCACTAAAACTGATGCCTAATGGCAACATCCTTGCAGAGCGTCACGACTACTTCCACCCAGCTGACCTCTATCTGTTGACTGTTGGCGACAGCTCCACTGTCACCACCACCCAACTCACCAACGAGAACGACCACATCCTCTCACAGCTGGCAGAAGGCTCATCCGAAGCTCGCTGGTGCGAGACCACTGATGGTCAGCAGATGCACTACTGGGTGATTAAGCCCCCTCACTTCGACCCTGCGAAAAAGTACCCCACCCTGCTCTTCTGCGAGGGTGGACCGCAAAGCCCTGTGTCGCAGTTCTGGAGCTACCGTTGGAACTTCTACATCATGGTCTCTCAAGGCTACGTCATCATAGCACCCAACCGTCGCGGACTACCAGGTTTCGGACAAGAGTGGCTTGAGGAGATAAGCGGTGACTGGACCGGTCAGTGTATCAAGGACTACCTCAGTGCCATTGACAATGCCTGCGACTCATTACCCTACGTTGACCGCGACCGTCTGGCTGCAGTTGGAGCCAGCTTCGGAGGCTTCAGTGTCTATACTCTTGCTGGCTGTCACGAGAAACGTTTCAAGTGCTTCATAGCCCACGATGGTGCGTTCAACCTAGAGGCCATGTACACCGAGACCGAGGAAAACTGGTTCTCCAACTGGGAGTACGACGATGCCTATTGGAACAAAGACCGTACTGCAAACGCCGACCGCACTTACAGCAACTCACCCCACCTCAACGTTGACAAGTGGGACACACCCATACTGTGCATACACGGCGAGAAGGACTACCGCATCAATGCCACACAGGGCATGAGTGCCTTCAACGCGGCACGTATGCGTGGCATCCCTGCACAACTGCTACTCTATCCAGACGAGAACCACTGGGTACTCAAACCCCAAAACGGCATTCTCTGGCAGCGCACATACTTCAACTGGCTGAAACGATGGATGGAATAACTGCCTAACATAATTTCGATAAAAACGGAATAACGATATAACGCAAAACAAAAACAATAAAATGACACAAGTAAACACACTTGGAACAAAGCTGAATGACAGTGCCGCAATGCGCTGGACAGCACTTGTGCTGCTGGCAACCGCCATGTTCTTCGGCTACATCTTCGTAGATGTACTTTCTCCTCTTCAAGAACTATTACAGACTCAACGCAACTGGGACCCCAATGCCTATGGTCATTTTGCCGGTTCTGAGCCTTTCCTTAATGTATTTGTTTTCTTCCTAATCTTCGCAGGCATAATTCTGGATAAAATGGGGGTGCGCTTTACAGCATTGCTCTCAGGAACAGTTATGGTTGCAGGCGCAGCACTAAACTGGTATGCAGTCAGCGACACATTCTGCGGTAGTGTGCTACAACGCTTCTTTGACAACATACTCAATATGCCCCACTCATGGTGGAATATAACCCCTTGGTATGCTGGCATGCCTGCATCAGCCAAGCTTTCTGCCATAGGCTTTATGATATTCGGTTGTGGCTGTGAGATGGCTGGTATTACTGTGAGCCGTGGCATTGTGAAATGGTTCAAAGGCAAGGAGATGGCTTTGGCTATGGGAGTTGAGATGGCTATAGCCCGCGTGGGTGTAGCTGTGGTGATGCTTGGTTCGCCTGTCATAGCTGCTATCAACCCAATAAGCGTGAGCCGTCCCGTAGCATTCTCACTATGCCTGCTTTGCATAGGTCTCATTTGCTTCATCGTCTATGGTTTTATGGATAAGAAGCTCGATGCACAAGGTGTGGAAGAGGAAAAGGACGACCCATTCAAGGTCAGCGACATCGGCAAGATACTGTCAAGCCGTATGTTCTGGGTGGTAGCTCTGTTGTGCGTACTATACTACTCTGCCATCTTCCCATTCCAGAAGTATGCCATCAACATGCTACAATGCAACCTTCACTTCACTGCCGAACAAGCGGGTCAGGTCTTCTTCGTGTTCCCCCTCGGTGCAGCTGCCGTAACTCCATTCCTCGGCAACTTTCTCGACCGTAAGGGTAAAGGTGCAACGATGCTTATTCTTGGAGCACTGCTGATGATTATCTGCCATCTAACGTTTGCATTTGTTGTACCTGCAACACAATCTGTAGTTATCACACTTGCAGCAATCATACTGTTAGGTATATCTTTCTCACTTGTTCCTGCAGCTTTGTGGCCTTCCGTACCAAAGCTCATTGATGAAAAGCTCTTGGGTTCAGCATACGCTCTGATATTCTGGATCCAGAACATTGGTCTATACGCATTCCCAATGATTATTGGTTCTGTTATTACAAGCAGCAATCCAGGTGTGACCGATCCATTGCAGTACAACTACACCGTTCCAATGTGTGTGTTTGCCAGTCTCGGCGTAGCTGCACTGATGCTTGGCTTATATCTGAAAGCAATTGACCGCAAGGGTGGCTACGGTCTGGAACTCCCCAACATCAAAAAATAAACATATTGGGCTAAAAGTGATATTATCATGCGAATAGGTTTCGATAACGATAAATACATAAAGCTTCAATCCGAGCATATCCGCGAGCGAATTGCACAGTTTGACGGGAAGCTATACCTAGAGCTTGGAGGAAAACTCTTCGATGACCACCATGCCTCAAGAGTACTGCCAGGCTTCAAGCCAGACTCGAAGCTGCGAATGTTAGCCCAACTGCGCGACAGCATTGAGATAATCATTGTTGTCAGTTCGGAAGACATTGAGAAGAATAAGGTAAGAGCCGACCTCGGCATTACCTACGATGAAGATGTGCTTCGCCTGCGCGATGAATTCATGCATCGTGGATTCTATGTAGGAAGTGTTGTTATCACACACTATAATGGTCAACATGCAGCCGATCAGTTCCGCCATAGACTTCAGCGCATGGGCATACAGTCATACATACACTACCCCATCGATGGTTATCCACATAATGTTCAACTTATAGACAGTGATGAAGGCTTTGGAAAAAACGACTTTGTAGTCACTTCTCGTCCTCTGGTCATAGTCACGGCCCCAGGTCCAGGCAGTGGCAAAATGGCGACCTGTCTCTCACAGCTCTATAATGAGAACAAACGTGGCATACGAGCAGGCTACGCAAAGTTTGAGACATTCCCTGTATGGAACCTGCCTCTGAAACACCCTGTCAACATCGCATATGAAGCTGCCACTGCTGACCTCAATGATGTCAACATGATTGACCCCTTCCATCTTGAAGCCTACGGTAAGACAGCCATCAACTACAACCGCGACATCGAAATATTCCCTGTGCTGAACGCTCTTTTCGAGGGCATCTACGGTGAAAACCCATACAAGTCACCTACTGACATGGGAGTCAACATGGTGGGATTCTGCATCTCTGATGATGACGTGTGCTGTGATGCTTCTCGCGATGAAATCATACGCCGTTTCTACGATGCCACAAACAAGATGGCACTTGGAGCCGACAACGAGAGCGAAGTGAATAAGATACGAATGCTCTTCAATCAAGCGAAGATTTCAACAGCCACACGCAAAGTCACGGTTGCCGCCTACGAAAGGAAGATTGAAACAGGACACACTGCTGCTGCAATGGAACTTTCCGACGGTACAATCATCACAGCCAAGTCATCACCGCTATTGGGATGCAGTGCAGCCCTACTGTTAAATGCTATGAAGCATCTGGCTGAGATAGACCATGAGATACGTCTGATACCACAGAGTCTTATTGAGCCAGTACAGAAGACTAAGATAGAATACCTAGGTGGCAAGAACCCGCGCCTGCATACCGATGAGGTACTTGTAGCCCTCAGCGTACTATCACCACACGATGACAATTGCCGTAAAGCCTTGGAACAACTACCGAAGTTGCGCGACTGCCAAGTGCATAGTACTGTTATGCTATCTGAAGTTGACCGCAAAATATTCAGGAAACTAGGATGCGGTCTAACATGCGACCCTGTTAGAAAGAAATAAACATAGACTCTTCAAACTTATAATAAACACATCTATCTATATGTACAGAACACACACATGTGGTGAGCTAAGACTCGCCAACACAGGTCAGACTGTGACTCTCGCAGGTTGGGTGCAACGCACTCGCAAAATGGGCGGCATGACCTTCGTTGATATGCGCGACCGCTATGGCATCACGCAGATTGTCTTTGAGGAGACAGCCAATGCAGATCTCTGTGAACAAGCCAATAAGCTAGGACGCGAATATGTCATTCAAGTAACTGGAACGGTCAATGAACGTTCAAACAAGAATGCGAACCTGCCTACAGGCGACATTGAGATCATAGCCTCTGAGCTGTGCATACTCAATGCTGCTGTTACGCCACCATTCACCATTGAGGATCAGAGCGATGGTGGCGATGACCTTCGCATGAAGTATCGTTACCTTGATTTGCGCCGTACACCTGTACGCCGCAACCTCGAATTACGTCATAGGATGACGATGGAAGTGCGTCGCTACCTTGACAGTAAAGGGTTCCTGGAAATAGAAACGCCCATGCTCATTGGCTCCACCCCAGAAGGTGCACGTGACTTTGTTGTTCCATCACGCATGAATCCAGGACAGTTCTACGCTCTACCACAGTCACCACAGACATTGAAGCAGCTGCTCATGGTAAGCGGCATGGATCGCTACTTCCAGATTGTGAAATGCTTCCGCGATGAGGACCTACGCGCCGACCGTCAGCCAGAGTTCACACAAATTGACTGCGAGATGAGCTTTGTGCAGCAAGAGGACATACTACAGACATTTGAGGGCATGGCCAAGCACCTGTTCCGTGAACTGCGTGGAGTAGATTTGAAAGACCCATTCCCACGAATGACATGGGACGATGCCATGAAATACTATGGGTCTGACAAGCCAGACACACGATTCGACATGCGCTTTGTGGAACTCATGGATATATTCCAGGGTAAGGCTGACTTCGCAGTGTTCAACGATGCCAAGTACATTGGTGGAATATGTGCCAAGGGACAGGCTGTCTATACACGCAAACAAATAGACCAGCTCACAGACTTTGTCAAGCGTCCTCAGATTGGTGCAAAGGGCTTGATATACGCTCGTGTTCAAGAAGACGGCACTGTAAAATCCAGCGTAGATAAGTTCTACTCACAGGACGTACTCGAACAGCTAAAGACACGTATGGGTGCAGAAGCTGGTGACCTGATTCTCATACTTTCAGGCGACGATGTGCAAAAGACTCGCAAACAGCTATGCGAACTTCGTCTGGAAATGGGACAACGAATGGGGCTACGTGACAAAAACAAGTTCTCACTGCTTTGGGTCATTGACTTCCCGATGTTTGAGTGGAGTGAGGAAGAGGGCCGACTCATGGCCACACACCATCCTTTCACTCATCCCAAGGATGAGGACATACCACTATTGGACACCGACCCAGCGGCTGTACGTGCTGATGCCTACGATATGGTATGCAACGGTGTAGAAGTGGGTGGTGGTTCAATCCGTATCCACGACCCAGAGCTTCAGGACAAGATGTTCCGCATCCTGGGCTTCACCGAAGAACGCGCTCAAGAGCAGTTTGGCTTCTTAATGAACGCATTCAAATATGGAGCGCCACCTCACGGAGGTCTGGCTTACGGTCTGGACCGCTGGGTATCACTCTTCGCAGGTTTGGACAGCATACGCGACTGCATAGCATTCCCGAAGAACAACAGCGGACGCGATGTGATGCTCGATGCACCTGCACGTCTGGAACAAAAGCAGCTTGATGAGTTGTATCTTGACATCAAGCCTGCTGTATTGTAAACATAATATGAATTCAGAGCCAACAAACGACAGGCCAAGTGTAGAGAACGCCAATAGTGTTCTCTACACTTGCCAAGGCACATGTTCAAAAGCCATTGAGGTTGAAGCTGAAGGTGATACAATCAAACGGGTGCAGTTTTACGGTGGCTGCAACGGCAACACAAAGGGAATACAACAGTTGGTAAAGGGCATGAAGATTGATGATGTAATTGGCAGATTGGAAGGAACCACATGTGGAACCAGGCCAACATCTTGTCCTGACCAGCTGTGCCACGCACTACGCCAGCTCAAAGCACAACAAGCAATATTGAAATCATGAGAACCACATTGAAGAATGCTGTATTTCCAGCAGCATGCATAGTCATTCTTGCAGCATTATCCTCATCATGTCACGAATCATTTGAGGAACGTTGTCAGCGTGAGGCACGTGAACACACCGAGAAATACTGTCCCCAGCCCATTGACTTATACCAAACACTTGACAGCATGACCTTTTGCCGTCAGCCAATGGGTTTCAACTACTACTACAGCATGAGTGGTCTGATGGACAACGATTCCATCTACAACGATGAAGCTGCCATGATAGATATAAAGCAGAACATGATACAGAGTCTAAAGACAAATATCTCCTTGCGCTCCTACATTGAACGTAGCTTCACCTTTACCTACTATTACTATTCCTCCACCGACGGCACACCGTTTGCCACCATTGTCCTCAAGCCAGAGGATTATCAATAGCAGGCTTCCTTATCATTCCATCACACAGTGTATGTCTTGTTCGCGATGAGTCAACTCAACACGGACACCATACTTACTATGCAGGTGTTCAGCGAGATGCTGGGCAGAATAGACAGAGCGATGCTGACCGCCTGTGCAACCAAAGCAGAACATCAATGATGTGAAGCCTCTTTGTATATATCGCTCAACATGGGCATCAGCCAGACGATAGACTGACTGCAAGAAGGTTGTTATCTCGCCGTCATCCTCTAAGAACTTTATCACGGGTGCATCCAACCCCGTCAACTTCTTGTAAGGCTCATAACGTCCTGGATTATGTGTGCTGCGACAATCGAAGACATACCCGCCACCATTACCACTGTCATCTTCAGGAATACCACGCTTGTAGGAGAAGCTGAAGACTCTTACTGTTAAAGAGGAAGTAGAAGCCTCAGAGGAATGGTGAGGAACGGACTTTGAAATCAATCTCGACAGGACATCCCTGAGATAAGGATATGGGCAGGAATCTGAATGCTGGAGCAATTCGCTTAGATTGTCTAAAGCTGGAGGTATGCTGTCAATGAAATGTTGCTTGCGTTCAAACTTTCCTCGGAAGCCATAGGCACCCAAGACTTGAAGCAGACGGAACAGCACGAATTGGCGAAGACGAGAATTAAACGCTGTTCTATCTATCTCTATGGCATCTGACTGCTCATGCTCACATAGTGTTTTCTGGAGAGCATCAATATATGTATCTATCAGATGGTCACGCAACGACTGCGGATACTTGGCAGAAGCCTGCCATAAGAAACTTGCCAAATCATAATAGACTGCACCTTGCCTGCCACCTTGGTAGTCGATGAAGTACGGATAATCGTTGGCATCCAACATGATGTTGCGAGCTTGGAAATCGCGGTATAGGAATGCAGACTCCAACGGCGAACCATCTAGACGAGCTATATCTCGTGCTATTGCACGGAAGTCCTGCTCTAGACGGAGTTCATGGAAATCTACGCCTGTAGTCTTGAGAAAGCAATATTTGAAATAGTTCAGATCGAAAAGGACATTGGTCTCATCCATTGACGGCTGCGGATAACACACACCATAGTCTAATCCATCAGCACCAAGTATCTGAATGCGAGGCAGCTCCGATATAGTGCGTTGCAATAGTTCAATCTCAGATTGTCCATATCCCTGTTGGCGACCATTGCAGAGGGCATCAAACAGGGAGCGTCGGCCCAAATCTGTCTGAATATAACGCAAACCATCATGGCTAACCTTCAGCACTTCTGGAACAGGGAGCTTCTTATCGCAGAAATGTCGTGACAGGTAGATGAAGGCACGGTTCTCCTCGACTGAAGTGCCTATACAACCAATAAGGCTCAGCCCATTGACATCTGTGAAACGAACATAGCACCTATTGCTGCCTTGTGCAGAGAGCTGTTCTACTGTATGCGGCTCACATCCTCTGTAAGCCTTGTATAGTTCTATAAGCTTTTCCATTATTCCTGTTGATATACTCTTACATAATCTATTTCATAGAGCAAAGGAAAAGCCAGCTCGTCTGGTGTTCCGCCGCTGCTTCCAATAGCAAGATTAAGAAGTATATAATGACCGAAACCTTCAATATCGTTGGCAAATGGATTGACATCATGATTAGGACCTCCACCATTCTGTGCCAATGATGTATGAATGTCATTTAGTAATTCATCGTCAAGATAGAGACGTATGGCATCTGGTGTCCAGTCCATTCGCCATGTGTGAAACTTGGATGCCCATTCCGCATCACGTTCTGTAAAATGTGAGTATGGCACTCGGCAAGTGTTCCACTTATCACCGCCATGCTCGCCCTGCCAACAAGCGTTGGCCAGGATAATTGGCAGGGAACGCTGTGTTGCTGCACTCTGGTCATCGTGATGCACACCCATTGTTGTAGGTGGTACTCGATAGAACTCCATAACATCAATCTCACCACATGCTGGCCACCCCCATTGATTTCCCAATGTCCATATTGCCGGCCATGCACCTTCAGCAACAGGTATTCGTGCCCGTACCTCCAGACGTCCATAACGGAAATGGAAGCTCTTGGCTGTGGTAATACATGCAGATGTATAACGGGCCTCACGACGATTGCGTCGCCAGTCATTGCTAGATGCATCGAAGCGTGTGTTCTCCACGGTCTCAAGCCGACCTGTTATTTGCAACACACCATCCACCACACGAGCGTTCTGCGGCTGATACCATTGGAGTTCATGATTACGTACAAAACCATGTTCATAGTTCCAATGAGGTGCAGGTTCGCCATCAGTGTCAAACTCATCTGCCCAAATGAGTTTCCAACCTTCTTGAGTGGTTTGGCCAAACATACTAGCAACAAACGAAATTGCAAGTATAAAAGACGTGAGATATTTCATGGTGATGAAATGATGAAGTTAGGAGATTGATGGGGTTAGTCCTTACGGTCCCAAATGTTCTGCACCTTTCCTCGTACCGCAAAGATATTGAACAGACTAACCACAACAAACAACGACAGGCCTACGATGATAGCAGGCATAAGAGAACCAGCTTCCATGTCAGGGAACATTTGCTGAAGCATTGTCATGTAATAGCTTCGCAACCACATCAACAATGCAAAAGCAAGTATCAGTACTGCAGCATTGAGGCTAATGGTGAGAAGCTGATATGGACGTGCGACTCTAGCTGGAGAGTAACCTATTAACAACAAGTTCTCAAGTTTATTTGCATTCTTCTGCACAAGCAGGAAGATGGAAAGCATGAGAATATAGAATGATAAAGCACTGATAAGTAATCCGACAGCAATGATTATACCTGCCACAATACGCAGAAAGTATGTAGTACGCCCAGCATCAAGTTTATCATCCTCCAGCTCATAGTCGTGGTCATACATGTAACGTGCAATGTTGTCATCAGTTGGGTTCTTGACTTCTACAATAAGACGAGTAGGCAATGTAGATGACGAAGGAGCTAACCGCTGGTTACTCCATCTAATGAAGCTGGCGGGAGCAAGTATTGTATTCAGACGGGTGGAAAAGCCCACTATCCTACCCTTCAGTTCAATACGTTCACTCTCACCACGCAAGCGTAAATCCATCTGAACCATAGATATGAAGCCTTCTGTGAGTTTGGGCAAAGATGCGCTCTGTGCAAAACCGAAATTGTAGAGAGCGAGGTAGCTTCGAGGAAGTATGATTGGGACCTCCTCATCGCCCTCCTCAAATTTCCACTTGTCAAGGTCAATATCTACAAACTCATCAGGCACCGACTCGAAGAACATGTCAGTACCCATTCGTGCGGCACCACTGAGGCTCAAAGAGGCGTAAATGCGATACTTAGATGCAGTAAACTCACCAATGCTATTTGTGAATGACTGTTGACGTATGTCGTCAATCTCATCATTACTGAACACAGAGCTGTTGTTGTCAAACATTGACACCGTGCTGACACGCTTGGATACAATAATGTATGTATTCTTCAGAAAGCCATCCTCCTGAGAGAATGCCGGCACAAGGTCATTATAGAACTGCAAGCTAAGAAGCACTATGAGCATTCCAATCAGATTGGCAAGGAAGAACCCCACTAACTGTCCGATGCTGATGTGCTGGCGCAGCAAACGCCATATAAGAGAGTTGGCCTGTTTCATAATAGCGACATTCAGAGTTTGAAGACTTTGTCGTAAGGCAAGTCGATATGTTTACCTATACTTGTGATTACAACCGAGGCACCTTGCTTTCTTGCCTCCTCGGTCATCAGCTCGCCCATGATGCGTCCATTGTTGTCGTCAAGATGACTGATAGGTTCATCGGCCAAAAGGAAGTCGAAAGGCTGAACCAGAGCCCGCATCAAAGCTACACGTTGCTGTTGTCCGAAACTCATGCGTCCGACCTTGGCATCCTTTTTGTCGGCTATACCAAGAGCCTCAAACCATCTACTAACCTCTGCATCCTCCTTGAAGTGTGTAAGACTGTTCTTTATTTGCACATTCTCCCACGCTGTGAGTTCTTGGAAGAGACGCAGTTCTTGGAAGAGAGTACTGAGTGAACATTGTCTAATCCTAACCCAATCGCCTTGTGTAAGTGTTCTGACATCCTTTCCATCAAAGCAAATGGAGCCTTGATAGTCATGTCGATAGCCAATTAGGAAGCTGCATAGGGACGACTTGCCCGTACCAGAAGAAGCTTCTATCAAATACAGTTTACCACGTTCCAGCTCTACATCTCGCTGCCATATATCTGACACTATATCTGTGCGCTGGCTGAAAACATTTGGAAGGGTGTTATGAAGAGTTATGGTTTTCACTTGTATATATTATATCTAAAGGTGGACTTATATTATTGTTCTGCCGCCAGGCGCATCAGATGAGCAGCAACTAGAGCAGCCGTCTCCGTGCGCAGACGAGATGTACCAAGGCTTACACTGCGGAAACCGTGTTGTTGTGCCATACGTACCTCATCAATGCTAAAGTCGCCTTCTGGACCAATCATCACAAGAGCATCAGATGGCTTTCCTGAAGTTTGGAGAATGTTATGAAGAAATATCTTGTCACTGTCTCCACCATCCACATCGACCTGCTCATAGCAATGTGCTATGAAGCGCATCTGCGGCAAATCCTCGCGGCACACAAAAGACTCAAAGGACTGCATTGGCTCGATAATCGGTTTCCAAGCCTTGTGGCTTTGTTTCATAGCAGCTACAACTATGCGTTCCAGCCGCTCTGTCTTGACATTGCGTCGTTCAGAGAACCGACATTCGAGCAAAGACATCCTGTCAAAACCTATTTCCGTCACTTTCTCAGCCAACCATTCCATACGGTCAAGGTTCTTGGTTGGAGCGACAGCAATGTGTATTCGGCCTTGCCACTCAGGTTGCTGCTCTGTGGCCTGCACAATCCTGTAACGACAATGATGATTGCTGGCTTCGGTGATAATAGCATCATAAAACACACCTTGTCCATCCATCAGCTGTATAGCATCGCCTGCCTGCAAACGCAGTACACGCATGGCGTGAACAGCCTCCTCATCAGGAAGTCTAAGGCTATCAGGCTCTGGCTGATAGAAGAAATGCTGCTCCTTCATTGTTCAGAGCCGTCTTGTTGTAGTTCCATTGGCTGTGAGTCGTCAGCAGCCTCGTTGGTTCTACGTTGCAGTTCATCGCGCAGTTGCGATGCCACCTCATAGTTCTCATTGGCAACGGCATGCTCCAAAGCCTGTTCCAGCAGGCGCCGGCTAAGAATGTTTATGTTCATAGCATACGCGCCATCGCCAATCTTGTGCATATATTGCAACTCCAGGAGTTCCTCCTCAATCACCAATGGGCAGCGACTAATGACAGAAATGATGAGACCGTCGGCAGCCTGACAATGTTCTATGATATGCTCTTCTTCACCACGATGACATACCACACGACATGTAAAATTACCCTCTTTGACAGCCGTCAACTCCACGTATGTTATATTGATGCCAAACTGTTGCAACATCATCACACTTATGTCGCCTACAGACACTGGCAACTGCGCGGGAAGAGGCATCTTGTCTCGTGCCATCAGAGTCACGGCACGACGCATAGACATCTGCAGGGGAATGACCCTGTCTCCATTCTTCTCGCGCAACATTATCAGTGCGCCTTCATCCGTTACAGGCACACTACTGGCAAAAGCATGTATCTCTAATCTACGTAACACGTTATCGATGATGTTTGGTATGAATTCGTTGGAACGACACTAAGCCTCCTTCTTCTTGTCGTTGAAGAACAGAAGGAACAGAATGGCAACCACAAAGGCGTATGCGGCAAAGATGTACCAGCAATGCTGCCAGCCATTCACAACCTGCAAAGCCTGATCGTGAGTTAGTGAAGTCAGATGTGAGTAGTCGGGTACGTAATTGCTTACTATTGCCCCTGCCACCTGCATTCCTATGGCAGCACCAAAGCCGTTGGTCATCATCATGAACAATCCCTGAGCCGAACTACGCATGCTCTCATCTGTTTCCTGATTGACAAAAAGTGATCCTGATATATTGAAGAAATCAAAAGCAACACCATAGACCAACATAGACAACACAAACAGCCATACACCACCAGCTGGATTACCGAGTCCAAAGAACAGAAATCGCAGCGTCCATGCCGACAGAGCTATGAGAATGACACGTTTGATACCAAACTTGCCCAGAAAGAATGGAATGAGCAGTATGCAGAGAGTCTCACTCATCTGCGATAGTGAGATAAGAATCACGGAATGTTGGACTGCAAACGTATCTTTGAAGAGCGCAATATCTTTGAATGAATCGATGTAGGGTGTGGCATAGCCGTTGGTTATTTGCAGACACACGCCCAACAACATAGAGAATAAGAAGAACAAAGCCATACGTGGATTAAGGAACAAACGGAATGCGTTCAGTCCCAAGGCTTCAACTATAGACTTCTTACGACTGTCATCATCAACAATCTTCATCGCAGGCATGGTAAGCGAATATGCAGCCATTACAAGGCTAATACCACCGCACACGCCAAGCTGCATCGGTGATGCTTTCAGTCCGCACAGGTCTATCACCCACATGCTACAGATAAAACCAATTGTACCCCACACACGTATAGGGGGAAATGCCTTAACAGGGTCTTGTCCCTCTCCCTCAAGTGCTGCGTATGCAACAGAATAGCTCAAGGCAATGGTAGGCATGAAGAAAGCAACAGAGAGCGTATAGAGGCTGAACAGAGGCCAGAAGCTGACACTTGAACCTGCGGTCATTGCATATATGCAGGCTCCAATCATGAATGTACCTGCAAGAATGTGACACATGCTCAATACACGCTGTCCCTGCATCCAACGGTCAGCGACCATACCCATCAGGGCTGGCATGAATATGGATACTATGCCCTGAATGCTATAAAAATGTTTTATGTCATCTCGAAGTCCGACGTTTGCAAGGTATGCACCTAGTGAGATGAGATAGGCACCCCACACAGCGAACTCTAAGAAGTTGAGAATGATGAGTTTGGTTTTAAGACTCATAAGGCTAATAGTGTACAAAGTTTTTATCCTTGCAAAGTTACAGCATACATCGTGCCTACCCAAAGAATTAACAAAGTTTTTAATGGCATTTTGGTCTTTATCCATCCAAAAAAAGATTGCACACCAGGAAGCCCCCGACGTGCAATCTTACCTATAGGTCTAAAACCACTCCTTACTTGTTAGGATCCTCGCACAACTCGGTGAGGATGCCTACTGTGGATTTCGGATGCAGGAAGGCAATCTGAAGGCCATCGGCACCCTTGCGTGGAGCTGCATCAATGAGGCGGATACCCTTGCTGTCGCACTCAGCCAGAGCATTGGCCACACCGTCTTCAATGCAGAATGCAACGTGGTGAACACCCTTGTTGCCTTTGTCCAGCCACTTCTGTATTGTGCTCTCAGGACATGTAGGCTCCAGGAGCTCCAGCTTCACCTCACCAACCTGCAGGAAAGCGGTCTTTACCTTTTGGTCCTCTACGACCTCTGTCTTGTAACACTTCAAGCCGAGTACGTTCTCAAAATAAGGGAGTACCTCGTCAATGCTCTGAACAGCGATACCGAGGTGTTCAATCTTTGAAATCTTCATAGTTGATTGGTTTGTTAAAAGTTATTTTATGGGGTTATTTTGATTTTGCTTTCTCACGTGAATAGTATTGGCACACAGCCTGCAAACCGCACTCAGCGCACAGTGGACGAAGAGCCTTGCAGACATAGCGTCCGTGCAGGATGAGCCAATGATGCGCCCGTGGTATGACACTCTCTGGCAGATGCTTCACCAACTGCTGCTCAACAGCAAGTGGTGTTGAGACTTTGTCTGTAACCAACCCTAGACGATGGCTCACACGGAACACGTGGGTATCCACAGCCATTGCAGCTTGTCCGAATGCCACACTCAGCACCACATTTGCTGTCTTACGCCCTACACCTGGCAGCTTCACTAGCTCCTCCATGGTTTGCGGCACCTCTCCTCCGAACTCGTCCATCAGCATCTTTGCCGCCTCAACGAGGTGGAGTGCTTTGCTGTTAGGATAGCTCACGCTGGCCACATACGGCAAAACATCATCCACCGTGGCAGCTGACATGGCTGCCACGGTGGGAAAGGCTTCAAACAGAGCTGGTGTTACGAGGTTCACGCGCTTATCTGTACATTGCGCGCTGAGCATCACTGCCACCAGCAGTTGAAATGTATCGTCGTAATGCAACTCGGTGTGTACTTCGGGCATTGCCTGCTCGAAATAATCTACGACTGCTGCATAACGTTCTCTTTGGGTCATGAACTGATTCTACTTCACAAGAACTTTCTTGCCACCTATAATATAGAGGCCGCGTGGAAGCTGACGTACATTATTTGGCATGCGCTGACCTGTGATAGCATATATGCCTGTGTTAGCACGGACAACCTCGTTCTCAGGAGTCTCTGCCACAACTGGTTCTACACCAGTGGGTACATCAATGTTGAAGTAGCCATTGCCAAGGTAGTTGTTATTATAGAAATAATCATCATCCAAATTCCACGAACCATCCAAGCTGAAATACAACTCTGCATTACCTGCAATATTATACATATCAAATGCAGATGTGTCGTAGAATATAGGACCTAGAATAAATGTGTTCACGCCCTTGGCGAGATGCACCTTCTGCACGTATGGCTTGGCCAGAGGTTCATCGTTAACATAGAGATCACAGTAGCCTGGTTCTGTCTGCTCATCCTCATACCACTGATAGATGTATGGGATTATCAAATAGATATCCTTTTCGATATTGGAATACAAGCTGATGGAGAATGTGAGCTGGTCACTGTGAGTATCTACAGCCAACAGATCGGTTAGAGGATTAAGCACAAAGCCTGTCACAGGTGCCGTAATCTTGAATAATGTCTGAGAGACATACGTATTTGGAACAAGGACCTGATCCTGTGTGAGGAAATTGATTTCGTCACCTTCTGTGAAGAACACACGCGCAAAGGCATCAATGTCGTATGTTGAGCTGATATACTTACCAGATATTGTGATGATGGCGTCATCACCAGCCTTCATGTCCACGTCAACGAGAGGGATGTCCTGGTCCTTGCCATTAGGATCGGCGCCATAAAGAGGATCTTCGTCTGTGCCACCTGTACGGTGAAAGACATGAACGGACAACTTACCCTTAACATCTGTATTGGCATGAACCGGAACTGTGAATACGAGGTTGTCGCCACTTCCGCTTGCCACAGCCAAATATCCAGTGTTGTAAATCTTGACAGGATTGTTCTCGGCAATTGTCATGTTGAAGATAGTCTCAATATCATCGGCCACAGGAGCTGCTGGGGTCTCATCGTCACGTGTAACCACCTCGTTTTGACTTACGCGCAGACGAAGCAGAGCATTGAAATCGTAGCGATATGTATCGTATGGGAACGGGCCAAATACGACCTCCTTTTCCTCACCTGCCTTTAAGCTCACATGCACGGCCTTGGAGTCGAAGAGGAAGGTATTGTCGTCAGCATGCTGCTTGACAATCCACTGCTTACCGCTCTCAGAAATAACTTCTTCAGCGATGAACGGACGAATGTAGCCTTCATAGTCAGCGTTGGCATAGAATGTAGCCTTGGCAATGATGCCGTCGGCAGCTGTCTGCTCAACCTCAACCTTCCTTGTCATGTAGAAGGGGTGACCATTGGTCAGTTTGAGACGAAGAGGTTCACCTGTACGTGCTAGTGCTGACTCGTAGAAGAACTGCCATTCACCATCCTCACCACCTACACGCCACATAGGCTTCACATCGTATTCGCCATCTGGCATCCATTCCACCTCTGACTGGTGAATGCTGATGGTTGGATAGTAGCCGACACCTGTACCCGCTACTTCCTCAACAGATGAAACTTTCTGAGGTATAATCTCAATCTTATGAGTGGCCAGGTTCTCGAAACGGAGTGCATACTCGGCCTTCTGGCTCTTCAATGAATAATTCATGAAGCGACCCTTGACATCAATCCATGCCAATGCATCAGCCTTGCTGACAGGACGGGCAACTTCCTTGACTTCCATCGAAATAGGCTCTTCGCTCACAAAGCGCACAACATAGTCGTTGCCTTTGTCTGGCTGAATGCCGAAGATTGCGTGCTGTCCCTGGTCGTAGCTTACCTTTTCGTTTGAACCACCAGCGCCACCGCCCTCAGGATTCAGCACTTCAGCACCTGTCAGGGCAAAGTAGCCGTTTTCAAAGCCACCCCATCCCCAGTTCACATGGAAGAGGCCATTGGCATCAGCGCCATCCACAATAAATGTGTGACCACCTTCAATTGACGTAGCGGCATAGACGACAGGACGACGAGCCTGTAGCTCGGCATATACCTTGTCCTCCCACTCCTCATCGGTATAGGTGCTGCGGCTCTCGTAGAGCATACCACGGTCATAGCCGAAATACTCAATCAGGGCCATCGGCATATCGTAGGTGTAGCTGGCAGAGGTCTCAGGCAGGAAGTACATCTTCAAACTGATTGCACAGTCATACATCAGTCGTGCCACTTCCTCCTTGTTGGCCTGCTGGGATGTGTGGTCATAGATGTTTGTCATCATTTCCCAGTCGATAGGATGCTCGAAGTCGGAAGTGAAGAAACGGCCGTCAACGTCGGTGTAGCCGAAGCGCCCCGTTCCTGCCAGAGGATACTGGTGATACTTCATAATCTGTGCCATCGCTGTTGCCACACATCCTGTCACGGCGCGGATTGGTTCGCCATCGTCATCAAAGCCTCCAATCTCAGGCATAAGGATGTTGTAGGGATAACGCTGATCCCATTCCGACTTTGTCAGAGGTTCAATAGCCTCACGAGCAATAGCCTTGGGAGCCTTGGCTGCGGAATTGCTGCGCATGTTCACAATCTGGGTGGCATAATCGTGCAGGAAGTTCTTCATGTTTTCTGGCACAAGAGAGTAGTCAGTAATCTCCTGATTGTCAGAATATGCCAGCACCTGACGTGCATTGTCATCGGCTGCAACTATGATGTAGCCGTGACCTGGACGGTTGAACACATAGAAGAGGTTCTGACCGTTGTTGTCTGTCTCTGTGTGGACAAGCACTGGTTGTACATTGCTCTTCACCTTATGAGCTGCCGTAGCCTGCTTGCTGAAGCCTTGTGCTATCTGAGCAGCCTGAGAGGCGGGGATTTCCCGTGCTGTTGCATTAGCAACCATCAGCGAGAATGCACCAATGCCTGTAAGAATGTGTAAAAAGTTTCTCATGTGTGCTTATGTTTGATATATAATAAAATGGTGCTATTTCTTGCAAAAGTACGGAATTGGAAGATACCGACATTGCCGCAGACATAATAATTGACCGCCATGCAACAATATTTAACACTTCAGCATGATTGAAACAGGCAGCGCAAACAACAGCTGCGCACCTTGTCAAATGATATCTTTCATGCTGATGACGGACGTCATTCATGCTGGCACACGACTTCTTTCATGCTGACGTATGAATCTGTTCACACTTGTGAATTTAGATATTCACTCTAGTGAATTTAGCTGTTCACAAGTGTGAATTTAGATATTCACAAGTGTGAACAGATTCGTTTGCCACGTTGTACGAAATCAAGCACCATCATGATAGAGTCCTAACACCATCATAATCAACGTTAAACGTCTTGCCATCGAAGGCCAGATGCACATGTTCAGGGAGCTGGTTGTCAACCTCTGAATGCAAGCCTACATGATGGCTCATGTGTACCAGCCACGTTTCAGGGCTTCCGAGCTTCTCCGAGAACTGGCACGCCTCTTCAACGGACTGGTGAGTTGCATGTGTCGCATAGCGCAGACCATTGACTATCAGCAGCTCTATGCCTTGCAACAGCTCCCATTCGGTGTCTGGCAGCGTCTTCATGTCTGTGATATACGCTACATTTCCAATCCTGAAACCCAAGATTGGCAACTTGCCGTGCATCACACTGATGGCTTGAACCGCGATATCACCTACGGTGACAACCTCGTGAGGGTGCATATCATATAGGTTAATGTTCGGAACGCCAGGATACTTGCTCTCCACGAAACAATAGGGGATGCGCTGCCTTAGGCGCGATGCTGCCAGAGGGTCGGCATACACATCAATATCACCAAACACGCACAAGGGCCGCAAGTCATCCAACCCTCCCACATGATCGTAGTGTTCGTGAGTAACGAAAACAGCATTGAGACGCCTAAACGTCTGGGGAATCATCTGTTCACGGAAATCAGGACCGCAATCTATGATGATGCGAGTGCTTTCGGTCTCAAATAAGGCTGAGGTACGAGTGCGACGATCACGTGGGTCACTGCTCATACACACAGGGCAATGACATCCTATCACTGGTACGCCCGAACTTGTACCCGTACCTAGAAGTGTTATCTTCATCGTGGAAATCAAGCAATTACTAGTTTGCAAATGGGTTATTGCTCTATCACACCGTCCTTTATGCGTATGATGCGGTTTGTCTTTGCTGCCACACTGGGATCGTGGGTCACAATAACCATTGTTATACCCTGTTCGGCGTTCAGCCGCTGGAGCAGTTCCATAACTTCAACCCCGGTCTTGGAATCCAACGCGCCCGTAGGTTCATCAGCCAAGATGATACGTGGCTGGGTAATGAGTGCGCGAGCAATAGCCACACGCTGACGCTGACCACCGCTCATCTCATTGGGATAGTGTTCGGCCCAGTCAAGCAGCCCCATACGCTCCAGCCCCTCCAAAGCAAGCTGATGGCGACGACGACGGCTCACGCCCTGATAGAACAGCGGCAGCTCCACATTCTCCACAGCTGTCTTAAAGCCTATGAGGTTGAAGCTCTGGAAAATAAAGCCAATCATATCGTTGCGGTAATGAGCCGCCTTTGTCTCACTCAAGTGCTTGATTAGAGTACCGTCAAGCAAATATTCGCCTTCGTCATAGTCATCCAAAATACCCAGGATATTGAGCAACGTACTCTTGCCAGAACCGCTGGCACCCATGATGCTCACCAACTCGCCCTGTTCTATATGAAGGTTGATGCCACGCAGTACATGTAATGGCTGCGCGCCCTGATACGTCTTGTGTATATTGCAAAGGTCTATCACCAGAGAATAATCTTGATTTATTGTTACAAAAACGTTCAAAAACGGCACAAAATTAGTTATTATAGACATGTTCAACAACAAAACCTTCGCTGCATAGCAATTATTTTACAATTTGTTCACACAAACTGTCAACTATTTGCTGTATCTTCGCAGCGTAATATATTATAACCAATTTATAACTAACTAACCTTTATACCACTATGGAGAAAATCAAAGGACTCATTGATGCACCTTTCACCCCGATGCATCCCAACGGCGACATCAACACCGAAATCATACCCCAGTATGCAGCATTGCTGGCACGCAACGGACTGAAGGGTGTATTCATCAACGGCTCATCAGGCGAAGGCTACCTGCTAAGCGACGAGGAACGTATGCGCATAGCCGAGGCATGGGTAAAAGCTGTAAACGACCTCAAGGCACAGGGTAAGGCCGACGACTTCAAGGTTATTGTTCATGTGGGAGCCACCTGTGTGAAAGCTGCACACGACTTGGCAGCACACGCTCAGAAGATTGGTGCATGGGGCATTGGCGCTATGGCTTCGCCATTCCCAAAAGTGGGACGCATTGAGGAGCTGGTTAAGTACTGCGAGGAGATAGCATCCGGCGCACCTGAACTGCCGTTCTACTTCTACCATATACCAGCCTTCAACGGTGTGTACCTCTCAATGCTCGACTTGTTGAAGGCTGTTGATGGTCGCATACCAAACTTTGCTGGCATCAAGTACACATTTGAGAGCCTCTACGAGTACAACCGCTGCCGTCGCTATGCTGATGGCAAGTTCGATATGCTTCACGGTCAGGACGAGACCATACTTCCATGCCTTGCTATGGGAGGCGCCCAGGGAGGCATTGGCGGCACTACCAACTATAATGGACGCTGCCTCGTAGGAATCATCGACGCCTGGAAAGCCGGTGACCTGGAGAAAGCCAGACAATTGCAGAACTATGCTCAGGACGTTATTGATGTCATCTGCCACTTCCGTGGGAATATAGTTGGCGGAAAGCGCATCATGAAGCTTATAGGTCTAGATCTCGGGCCCAACCGTACTCCGTTCCAGAGCATGACCGATGAGGAGGAAGCTCGCATGAAACAGGAGTTGGAGGACATTGACTTCTTCAACCACTGCAACAAATAGGGAGTTGGGTAGTGGCGATTGCCACTACCCACAACAAATAACCTTTTCACCTAAAGCAATACTTTATGAAAAGACTACCCTTCATCTCACTTCTCCTTTCGCTTTCATTTCTACTCCTAGCACCCCCATTATTCTCTCAGGAAGCCACATCATCCCGCTTCAACAGCGCCACATTCACACCACTTACACCACTCGCCTCCCCCACTGGAGAAGGACTGAGCGGTGCCTTTGCAGGCACATTTGGTGAGGCCATCATTGTAGCTGGAGGATGCAATTTTCCTGACCAGCCAGTATATGACGGTGGACAAAAGCGTTTCTATTCAGAGGTATATGCCAACACATCGCCCCTAACGGGCGGTGAGTGGCAACAGGTAGGACAACTAACATCACCTGTAGCCTACGGTGCCAGCGTGAACGTACCCGAAGGCGTTGTCTGCATTGGTGGACAGAACGCCGAACAGGGAAGCATGGCTGATGTAACACTGCTCTCGCTCCAAGGCAAGGAGCTAAAGCAACAACAGCTGCCACCTCTGCCGCTGCCACTCGACCAGATGGCAGCCACATACGGTGATGGCTACATCTACGTTATGTCAGGATTGAGCCACAGTGTGCCTTCACGCCTTGCCTTCCGTTTGGCTTGGCCTAACGGTACGGAATGGGAACAGTTGCCCGATGTAGCAGGTCCGCAGCGTGTACAAGCAGCTGCTGTCATGCAGCGCGACAGCCTTGGTCCCTGTGTATATCTTATGGGCGGTTTCGACACGAAATATGGCAAGACCGTGGACAATGTAGTTCGCTACGACCTGCGCAGCAAAAGCTGGCAGTATGCAGGCGACATAAACGTTGGCGGTCAGCCTATGGCTCTAGTGGGAGCCACAGCTGTTGCCTCTGGAGCGGCCCACATAGTATGCTTCGGTGGTGTCAACAAGACCATCTTTGAGGATGCACTTCGCATAGAAGCCGTTAAGCGCGACACTGCCTGCACACAAGACGAGCGCGAACACGCAGCTGTTGAACAGTACTACTACCTAACACAGCCTGCCGATTTCTACCGTTTCAACAGTACGCTGCTGGTGTACCACACCATTACTCAAACCTGGATAAGCATATTCCAAGACCCAGCAATGGCACGCGCTGGTGCTACCCTGGTAGCCCTCAAGGGCGGTGGAGGCAGGCCAACATGGGTTATCATAGGTGGTGAGGAGAAGCCTGGAGTGCGCTCCACAGCTGTCACGGCAGTTAAGGTTGACTATACAGCTGACTTCGGACTCCTCAACTGGATTGTTCTGATACTCTATCTCCTAGGCATGGTGTATCTTGGCTATTACTTCATGCGCCGCGCCAGCAACTCCACCGAGGATTTCTTCAAGGGTGGAGGACGCATACCTTGGTGGGCTGCAGGTATCAGCATCTTTGCCACCATGCTCTCTGCCATTACTTACATGAGCATTCCAGCAAAGGCATACGCCACTGACTGGACATACTATCCAATGCAAATATGCATACTCGTAGTGTCCTTCCCTGTGATACGCTACTACCTGCCTTTCTTCCGTCGTCTGAACGTAACCACAGCCTACGAATACCTTGAACGCCGTTTCAACTACGCCACCCGACTGATGGCATCGCTGCTGTTCATTGTGTTCATGGTAGCTCGCACAGCCCTTGTACTGTTCCTACCCTCCCTGGCTATGACTGCCGTTACAGGCATTAATATTTATATATGTATAGCGTTAATGGCCCTCATCACCATCATGTACTGCACGATGGGCGGTGTCGAGGCTGTTGTTTGGGGCGATGTAATCCAAGGTATTATCCTTGTGGGAGGTGCCGTGCTGGCAGCAGTCTATCTGATTGTCAACACAGGCGAAAACGGAGCATCTGACTTCTGGCAGATAGCCACCGACCATCATAAGCTACGACTCTTCCTCATAGACACTGAGCATCCCTTCGGATGGCAGAACGCCACATGGTGGGTGGTCATACTCGGCGGATTGTGTAACAACCTCATCAGCTATACCAGTGACCAGACAGTCATACAGCGTTACCTCACCACAAGTGATGAGAAGAGTGCAGCAAGAGGAATTCTGACCAACGGTCTCATGTCGGTCGTTGTTACCATAGCCTTCTTCACTATCGGCACAGGACTCTACACATTCTTCAAGACACATCCCGAACAGCTCGACATCACAATGGCTAAGGGAGATGCTGTTTTCCCGTTCTTTATGATGAGTCAACTGCCAGCAGGTCTTGCAGGACTACTGATTGCAGCGGTCTTTGCCGCAACAATGAGTACTATTGCATCCAATATCAACTCCATCTCAACGGCCTTCACAGTCGATTTGTGGAACAAATGGAAGAAAGACAGCAACCAAGGGTCTGTATTGACAGCCCGCATAGCCGGCATTGTGGCTGGTGGAATCGGTATGCTCATAGCCATGCTCATGGCTACTATTGACATACAGTCTCTGCTCGACTACTTCAACACCATACTCGGACTGCTCTCTGGTGCTATTGGCGGCCTCTTCATGATGGGAATATTCTTCCCCCGCATTGGTTCGCGAGCTGCACTCATTGGCTTCCTTGCCGGCACAATCACAGTGTTCTACCTCAACTTCTGCACCGATGCCAACTTCCTGCTCTTTGGCTTTGCCTCTATGCTTGTGAGCGTAGTCGTGGCTGTTATACTCAGCTATATCTGGCCACAAAGCACTGAGCAAAAAGGATTGACATGGAGTACACTGGCTAAAGAATAAACTACAAAGACATAACTCAAATAATATGATTGACCTAAAACAACTAAAAGACCTATATAAGCACGAGTTGCTGGACAAAGTCGTACCTTTCTGGCTAAACAAGAGTCAGGACAAAGAGTTCGGAGGCTACTTCACATGCCTTGACCGTGAAGGCAATGTCTATGATACCGACAAGTTTATCTGGCTGCAAGGCCGCGAGGTGTGGATGTTCGCCAAGCTCTACAACACAGTGGAGCCACGCCAGGAATGGCTCGACTGTGCCTTGCAGGGCGCCGAGTTTCTGAAGAAGTATGGACACGACGGCAACCTCAACTGGTACTTCGCACTCGACCGTGAAGGGCATCCACTAGTGGAGCCATACAACATTTTCTCTTACACCTTCGCCACCATAGCCTTTGGCCAGCTATCCATAGCACTCAAGACCGCAGGCCAAGTTGAGAAGGCGGCTGAATATTCCGACATCGCACGCCGCACCTTTGACATTGTCCTGTCCAAGACTGACAATCCAAAGGGCCGTTGGAACAAGGCTGCAACAGGAGCCCGTGCCATGAAGACATTCGACCTGCCTATGATTCTATGCAACGTGGCACTTGAGATAGAGTCTCTTCTTGACCCAGCCTTCCTACAAAAAGCCATTGACGACTGCCTACATGAGGTCATGGATGTCTTCTACCGCCCTGAGCTAGGTCTCATTGTTGAAGCTCTGGGTAAAGATGGGAAACTTGTTGACTGCTTCGATGGACGCAAACTCAACCCCGGCCACGCCATTGAAGCCATGTGGTTCGTTATGGATCTGGGCAAGCGTCTGAACCGTCCTGAGCTTATCAAGCAAGCTGTTGACATCTGCATAGCAGAGGTTGAATACGGATGGGATAAGCAGTACGGAGGCATCTTCTACTTCATGGATCGTCTTGGACACCCTCGTCATGAGCTGGAATGGGATCAGAAACTATGGTGGGTACACATCGAAACACTCATATCACTCATTAAAGGCTATCAGCTGACAGGCGACAAACGCTGCATCGAATGGTTCGAGCGCATCCATGACTACACATGGAGCCACTTCCGCGACAATGAATTCCCCGAATGGTATGGTTACCTCAACCGTCAAGGCGAGGTGCTGCTGCCCCTCAAGGGAGGCAAGTGGAAGGGCTGCTTCCACGTACCTCGCGGCCTGCTGAATGTGTGGAAGATACTGGAAGAGATTAAATAACATCAACCTATATGCAACAAAACTCTAATAGGGAGAGCGAAGCCTTGTCTGCGCTTGGCTCTCCCACTACCTACGCCTTCGGCTACACGCCAGAGGTTCTGGAGACATTCATAAACAAGCATCAGGAGAACGACTACTGGGTAAGGTTCAACTGCCCAGAATTCACTAGTCTCTGCCCCATTACAGGACAACCGGATTTTGCTGAGATACGAATCTCATATATTCCGGACGTGAAGATGGTGGAGTCAAAGAGTCTCAAACTCTATCTGTTCAGCTTCCGCAACCACGGTGATTTCCATGAGGACTGCGTAAACATCATCATGAAAGACCTCATACGACTGATGGAGCCAAGGTATATTGAGGTTACAGGACTGTTCACTCCCCGCGGTGGTATAAGTATCTATCCATACGCGAACTATGGCAGGCCAGGCACAAAGTATGAAGAGATGGCGCATCACCGCCTGATGCAGCATGACCTCTAACGTCGTTTCACCTGTCAATCCATCACAGTGTGAATAGCCATAATACGCACTGACAAATGAAAATCACAAAGGCTTTACCGGCAATCGTGTTGCTATTATGCAGCAGCTTAACTGCTAAGGCTCAAAATACAGAATATGTTCGTCTGACCAACCTGCCACACGTATATATAAATACCTTCACGGGCAATGGAATATACAGCAAAACCACATACGTATATGCACGTATGTGGTATGTCGATGAACAGGATCATGTAACATTCTACGACTCGTTACAGATACGAGGTCGTGGCAATTCGACATGGAGCCTTGCCAAGAAGCCTTATCGAATCAAGTTCAATCAGAAGGAGAAGTTCCTTGGCAAGGGTTATGCCAAGGCAAAGAAGTGGACACTGCTGGCCAATCATGGTGACAAGACCTTGATACGCAACGCTGTGACCTCTTTCATGGGCGAACAGGCGGGACTGAAGTTCAATCCCGCTGCAAAGTTCGTGGACTTGACGCTCAATGGCTCTTATATAGGCAACTATCAGATTTCCGATGCCATCGATGTGCGTCCACACAGAGTAAATATAGCCGAGCAAGACCTTCCGCTAGCTGACACCAGTAACATCACTGGAGGCTACCTGCTGGAGGCTGATGGCTTCAAAGACTTTACCGATGGCAGCAGCGGCTTCTACACTTACAGACAGACCGTACCTGTTCGCATCCATTATCCCGATGAAGAAGACATTGAGTCAAAACAATACACCTACATCAACCAGTTCATCCAGGCCTTCGAGAATCGTCTCTATTCCTCAGACTTCGCTGATGCGAACCTTGGCTACCGTCCATTTGTGGACAGCACATCACTAGCCAACTGGTATATCTGCACCGAGCTTAGCGGAAACATAGATGGTTTCTTCAGCACCTATTTCTATAAGGAACAAAATGACAATAGGCTGTTTTGGGGACCGCTATGGGACTACGATATTGCCTATGCCAATGACGACCGCAAGGGAGACACATCCAGACAGCTAATGCGTGATGTAGGCTATGGAGCCCTTCGTCAATGGATGGTCCAAATGTGGAAAGACCCTTGGTTCGCCAGCCTCATCAACCATCGCTACAAGCAGCTGATGGCCAGCGGGATTGAAGATAAGCTCTACCAAGCCATAGACAGCTTGACGGTGCTGTTAGATGAGTCTGTACGACTCAACTACCAGCGATGGGGTATTAATTCACGTACTCTGCGTGAGAGGGTACTTTATAGTACATACGACCAGTATATAGCTGACCTCAAGACCTATATCAGTAAACACGTGGCCTACCTCGCCACAACATTTGCAGCCCTGGCACCCGACGAGCCGGAACCTGAGCCGGAACCTGAGCCTGTGGAAAGTCCATTCACAGCTATTCCACATTACTTCTATTATATATATAATGTAGGGTCTGGCACACTAATAGACATCAATACCAGCAATGATGAGGTCGTAGGCAACAGCAGCAACCAAAGCGAGAGTCAGCAATGGCAACTGCAGATTCTTTCCAATGGCTACTACCACATAACCAACCGCGCCACAGGACAGGCTCTGAACGATCCTACCGCAGGCCAGCCTACTGCAACTACAGAGATAGGCTCACACCTGAACCTGGCCATCAGCGACAGCAGTGACCTTCGCCAGCAATGGCAGCTAGTAGCACAAGGCTCGGGACGCTATAACCTCAACAATGCCTACTCAAGCCACACGGTCAACCTCAGTGGAGGGTCACGCAACAACGGCACCCCCCTACTGAGCTACACAAACGACTCTCGTAATGGTTCTTCCAACAACCGTATGTGGCGCATAGAATATGCCGACAGTCTTGTAATCAATCCTACTGGCCTAGACGAAGCTCCATCCGACACCTACGGCATTGACTATGCCCTAGCTTACGACCCTGTATCAGGACGTCTGCACTTCGGAGCCGACGATATCTCTCTGCTGACATTTAACGTTCAGGTATATGACCAGACAGGACGCTGCCTCATCACTTTCCGAGCCTCCGAAGGCACATACATCTCACAACTGCCACGCGGAATATACGTCATCGCATGGACAGTCGAAGGCAAACGTCGCAGTGTCAAGCTACAAAGATAAACAAGGACAAAAGGCCTTGTCCTGGCTTAATCTAATAACTGAACAAATATTTTTTCCACAGGGGTAGAAGCCACTAGGAAGCCTTCAACTCTAACGTAGAGTCGTTTGTCGCGCTTTCCTTTTTCCCTTGTCAACATACCTTCCACGCCATCGAGGTCACCGCCAGTGATTCTAACCCTCTGTCCTTCAGCCAACTCTATTTCATTGGCTTTGAAGATACGAACCTGACCAAAATCACGCTCCACCACACGAATAAAATCATCCATCTCCTTGTCCGACACTTTCATTGTTGTATGAGTGCCATTGGAACGTACGGGGATGAACGAGATGATGTCGTAATGTTGCTTGAAGTTGCTGATGTCAAGATAGGAACCGTAAACAAAGATATAAGGTGGTATCAGCGGTTTCACCTTCTTATAGGTTCTAAGTGGCGTAGTGACAACCTTCACTTCCTTTGCAAAATAATACTTTATACCCTCCGCTTCGAGTTTAGCCTCGAAGACGTCTGGAGAAGAATGCGTCCGCATCACAAACCAGTGGTTCTCGTTGTAGTCAGGAGTGTTGATAGTTGTCTTGTTTTAGTTCGGCGCAAAGGTAAGCAAATTAGGAGGTAGGAACAAATAAAACACCGTAAAAGGAACTTATTGACATTCCAGGACCTTACGCAGCTGTTCAGACACAGCTCGCCGCACTGGTTCATCAGCCAGCAACAAGTCTGACAAGTCAGAGAGGAAAGACGCAGCTTGAGCAGGCAATGCAGGTGCAATAGCATCTGAATTGCCCTCCGACTCGGTCTGAGGCCATACCGTCAGCTGTAAGTCATCCTGCTGAAGTTGCACCTGAGGCACAGTACTGTAAGGTTCCTCAATGGCCTCGGATATTGATGATATGAGATTGTCAAACTGCTGCGAAGCCATCAACACTGTTTCCTCACCTCCATCCAGCACACCTTCGAAGAGCGATGTCTTGAAACGTAGCTTCGAGAGCATGTCCTCCTCGATAGTACCTTTGGCTATAAGGTTATATACCTGTATTCCCTGTTTCTGTCCTAAACGGTGAATGCGTCCCACACGCTGTTCCAGTACAGCTGGATTCCATGGCATGTCGAGATTAACCACTATGCTGGCCTCTTGCAGATTTAGCCCTGTAGCTCCGGCATCGGTGGATAACAGTATGCGTAACTCGGGATTTTCACAGAAAGCCTGAATACGTTTTGCACGCTCATTGCTGGGAACGTTGCCATGTATGTAGGCATAGTCAACATTGCTTTGATCCAGTTCCATTGCAACCAGACGCGTCATACGTTCCCACTGGCTGAAGATTATTATCTTCGTCTGCCCATCAACCTCAAAGATACCGCATTGGTCCAGAATGCTCATTACCTCTTCCACCTTGGTGTCGTAGCGCGAATGCTCATCAAGAACGTAGAGGCTGTCACACACCATGCGCATTTGCGACAGAGTCAGCAGCAGCTGCTTACGGTCGGCCTCTGACAAAGCATGCTGTCTGTGCCACTTAGCCACAAGACGGGCAGCTTGATGACGAAGGCTATCGTGTGCATCACGCTGTTCCGAAGTCATCGGGACATACAGATTGATGTCCATACGCTCAGGCAGTTGATCCAGCACCTCACTCTTGCGGCGTCTCAACAAGACCTCACCCACACGATCTGCCAGCTCATTCAAATTGCGATAGGACAAAGTACGTCCATTATCATCGGTCTTGATGTAGCGGTCACGGAAAAGGTAGTATGGAGCCAGCAGGAACTGGTCAACCAACTCCACTATGCTATATAAGTCCTCCAGTCTATTCTCCAAGGGAGTGCCGCTAAGGATGAGAGCGTATGGTGAGACTATACGCCGTGCCACACGTGACATCTGCGTGTTCCAATTCTTCAGACGTTGGACCTCGTCCATTATCACCATATCGAAATGGTAGGAGTAGTCTGCCAATAGCCCCGTCTCAAACAATGCGGCCTTACCCTGTAGCGAGGCGTATGAGACTATGACAAAGTCGGCTTCAGCCAAAGCATTTGCATGAGAAGCTGTTGCATTACTTTCGAGTACGATGGCACGCGACGATGTGAAATGCTCTATTTCATGCTGCCACTGGAACTTCAGCGTGGCAGGACAGAGGACTAGAACCTGCCCAACCAGATGCTCACGTCTGAGCAATTCAGCGGTAGCCAAAGCCTGTACAGTCTTTCCTAAACCCATCTCATCTGCGAGGATAGCTCGTCCCTTACGAGCCGCAAACCTCACGCCCTCGCGCTGATATGAATATAAGGGGAAACGTAGCAGACGGTCAAGTGCGGCATCGTCGTAGCGTTTATCTATGATTGCCAACCTCTGTATGCGTTCTCGCTGCTCCACCACATAGTCGAGAGCGTCCTTGTAGCAACGGAAGCTGGCGTCTATCCGCTGTGCCTCACGAAGAAACTCGCCGAAAGTCTCAAAGGCTTCAGGCAGCAGAGTATTCAGCGAGTCGAAATAGCGACTCGCCAACGATTGGAATTCACGGCGATGATCATCACCAATACGTATCTGCACCTGCCTGACAGAACCTCTATAACTGAGGAACACACTGGTATATGCCGGCAGTTCACGATGTATGCGCTTATGGTGGTCGGCTATCCACAGACGTGCGCTCTCAATGTGCTTGCATGTTCCTAAACGCGAAGTCTTGAAATCCATACAATCACAGTAGTTCCACGGACTCTGCGGCCCTCTATATACGACCTTATAGACGCCACCGGTCTTGCGGCTCTGTACTCGGTACTCACCTGGATTAAAGAGTTCACTGACACACTCCACATCAAAATCCTCACGCTGTGCCTGCTGCATTCGTAGCATGACTTGCCAATCCTCTAAAGAAACATTTAGAGGCTTGCGCAGATGATTTAACTGTTGTTTTGGAAGGTCGGCATATTTCATCGTTGCTGTAGTTATAATTTATGCTTGCAAAGATAAGGAGTAATTCAGTTAAGCTACACTTAAATCAAAGAAAAAGCATTATCTGCCAATAGTATGCCTGTTCTTTATTTGTCAGGGATTACAAAAGTTACGACCTTTGCAGCCAGAATTTCAAAGCAAACAGTATATGTCACACAGAATACTGGCTGGTTTATGCCTGCCCTTCTTGATGGTTGCCGTCATCTCAGCCCAGACTCTGAGTCTGGACAGTTGTCGTTCAATGGCCATAAGGAACAATAAATCTCTGCGCATTAGCAACTTGCACTCTGAGGCCGCCCACTGGCAACACAAGTCAGCACAGAGCAACTACTATCCCCGACTTTCGGCAGTAGGCACATATCAGCGCACTTCACGTGAAATGTCCATACTCAGTGACGAGCAGAAGACACGCCTGTCCAATGCCGGCACCAACATATCTACAGCGGCACAACAGGAACTGCAGCAATTTCTGCAGACACCAGAGGCAGCCGCCCTACTGAAAGCTAATCCGCAGCTGGCTGCTCTCATGCAGGAATCTGGTACTTCCACTCTCATCAACACCATGCTGAACAACATAGGCAGCATGGTTGACGAAGCTGGACAGGGCATTGTAGATGCTTTCCGAACCGACACACGCAATGTCACAGCTGTTTCTCTCCTGCTCACCCAACCCATCTACATGGGAGGCAAGATCCGTGCCTACGACCGCATCACCCGCTATGCCGAACAGATTGCAGCAAGCAAGCACGACATAGAGCTTCAGGATGTGATTGTAAGTGTTGACGAGGCCTACTGGCGCATCGTGGCATTGCAAAGCAAGAAACAACTGGCCGCCAGCTACCTACAGACCGTACAGAAATTGGACAGCGACGTTAAGAAGCTCATCAGTGAAGGCATGGCCACAAAAGCTGACGGGCTATCTGTGCAGGTGAAAGTCAATGAGGCAGAAGTAACTGTCATTCAGGTTGACAACGGACTGGTACTGGCTCGCATGGCCTTGGCTCAACTCTGCGGCATGCCCTTGAATTCAGAGTTCACCCTTACCGACGAGGCTTCCACCGAATTACCAACCCCGCCCCTCACCACAGTCGATGACAATGCAGTGGAGACAGCCATGAACCTGCGTCCCGAACTGCAAGCTCTGGAGCTGGCTGCTGACGTGAAACGCGAACAAGTCAAGGTTGCCCGTTCAGAGTTCATGCCAAACCTCGCACTCACTGCCGGCTACCTGCTCACCAATCCCAACCTCTACAACGGCTATGACAAGTCATTCGGAGGCATGTTCAACGTGGGATTGGTGCTGAAAGTACCCATAATCACATGGGGCGACCGCGTTTACAAAGTGAGGCAGGCACGTGCAGAAGCCCTCATAGCAGAAACCGAATTTGGACAGGCTCGCGAACAGATTACGCTTCAAGTACAACAGAACCAACAGAAGCTACAGGAAGCAAGCCAACGCTATCAAACAGCGCTGCGCAGCCAGCAGCATGCCGACGAGAACCTACGCATGGCAACTCTCGGACTTCAGGAAGGTGTCATTCCAGTAAGCAATGTGCTGGAGGCGCAAACGGCATGGCTCTCAGCCCACGCCACACTGGTAGAAGCCGATATCGACATCCGTCTGGCTGACCTCTACCTGCGCCGTGCGTTAGGCAGCATTAGCCAATAGGCGCGACGCACAGGCACATCCCATCGACAATTGACTCTTTCATGGTGATGCAAGACTAAATTCACAAGTGTGAATATCTAAAGTCACAAGTGTGAACAGCTAAATTCACTAGAGTGAATATCTAAATTCACAAGTGTGAACAGATTCATACATCAGCACAACATTGTTCATGTGACGGCATGAACAACTCCATTCGACAGCATTGACTATGTCATTAGCCTCTAATCCATGAAGCGTTTCAGAAGACCGTCGTAGGCTTCTATCCTGCGGTCTCTAAGGAATGGCCACCAGCGTCTCACCTGTTCTGAACGCTGCATATCCACATCTACCACCACATTCTCATCATCTTTGTCGGACGCTCTGTAGAGCCATTCGCCTTGAGGGCCGCATACAAACGATGAACCCCAGAACTGTATGCCACGTGTCTGCCCCGAAGGGTCTGGCTCATGTCCTACTCTGTTCACAGCCACTACAGGCAAGCCATTTGCCACAGCATGACCACGCTGTACTGTCTGCCAGGCCTCACGCTGACGCTGTTGTTCATCGGGTGTGTCACTACTCTCAAAGCCTATAGCTGTAGGATAGATTAGGATATCGGCACCTCCAAGTGCCATCAGACGTGCACCTTCCGGATACCACTGATCCCAGCACACCTGCACACCCAGTTTTCCAACAGAGGTCTGTATGGGATGAAAGCCCAAGTCCCCTGGTGTGAAATAGAATTTCTCGTAGTAGGCTGGATCATCGGGAATATGCATCTTTCGATGAATGCCCGCTATTGTACCATCGCGTTCTATTACCACAGCGGTGTTATGATAAAGGCCAGCCGCCCTACGTTCAAAAAGGCTGGTGACAATTACCACACCAAGTTCCTTGGCCAACTGTCCAAACTGTTCTGTGCTTGGACCTGGTATGGACTCAGCCAAATCAAAGAGGTCAACATTCTCTGTCTGACAAAAATACTGAGTGTTATGCAATTCCTGCAGCACCAACAGCTCTGCACCTTTTCGTGCCACCTCACGTATGTTTCTCTCCAATTTACAGAGGTTTACAGCTTTGTCGGACGAACACGACTGTTGTACTATACCTATTTTCATAAGTAGGTGTTCAAAATTATTTTACTATATCCTGAATTGTAGGTGTTTTCATGTCTTTGTTCGCTCTTTGGCGCATCTTTTCCTTTTATCCTCAGTTACAGAGCCCGCTCTGCTCCTTCGGAGAAAAGAACAATCTGCATCCAAATAGCTGAACAAATACATAAAACTAATTGTGAACACCTACTTATCACTAATCAAATCCTTATAATTGTATGGTATTCGGCAACGGAACGTTGTGGCTCACCACAATAGCAGCCCGTTGCTCATCACAGCAAACTTGTTGTATTAAGTCGGCTGCGACCTGCGCATTGTGTGCATCCAAAGCAGAAGTTGGTTCATCCAGCAGGAGCAGGGGTGCAGGCGCAGCCAAGGCGGCTGCGAGCAAAACTCTCTGCCTCTGTCCACCCGACAGTTTACTGACTTCGATGGTGTCCAGTTGGTCGCGGTCAAGTCCAAGTTGTGAGCAGAAGCCGAAAGCACGTTGCATCAGTTCTTTGTGTCGTGCAGAATGATGCCGTAAGCCAAGGGTAGCATCCAACAGCTCGTTCACACTTGATACAGCCAAGTGCAGGTCTTGCGGCAAATAGGCAACACATCGTCGCACAGCATCCATGTTTGCCGGCTCAATACTATATCCGCACACCTCGATGCTCCCAGCCTGCAAGGGTGTAAAACCAAGAATGGCTCGCAGCAATGATGTCTTGCCGCAGCCACTCTTTCCACTTATACCTATCAGCTCACCTGCCTGGAGTTCCAGATTGAGGTCGCTGAACAGCACCTTGCCATCATAGCTGAGGGTTGCCTCCTGAACAAGCAGAGATGTCACGCCACCCAATCCTATTAGTTAGCTGCTGTGAACTCTTCAAGGAAGCGGACATCGTTCTCAGAGAACATACGCAAGTCCTTAACCTGATACTTCAGATTAGCAATGCGCTCAATGCCCATTCCGAAAGCATAGCCCGAATAGCGTGTGCTGTCTATGCCGTTAGCTTCCAGCACAGCAGGGTCAACCATGCCGCAGCCAAGTATCTCCAGCCATCCCTCGCCCTTACACATGCTGCAGCCCTTGCCACCGCATATAGTACAGCTCACGTCCATCTCTGCCGATGGCTCTGTGAATGGGAAGTAGCTGGGACGGAGACGAATCTTGGTGTCACTGCCAAACATTTCCTGAGCAAAGAGCAACAGCACCTGCTTCAGGTCCTTGAACGACACCTTCTCGTCTATGTAAAGGCCTTCCACTTGATGGAAGAAACAGTGGGCGCGAGCCGAAATGGCCTCGTTGCGATACACTCGTCCTGGACAGATGACACGGATGGGAGGCTGCTGACGCTCCATGACACGAGCCTGGACGCTCGATGTGTGGGAACGGAGGATGATGTCGGGATGAGCCTCTACGAAGAACGTGTCCTGCATATCGCGGGCTGGATGGTCATCAGCGAAGTTCATTGAAGAATATACATGCCAGTCGTCCTCCACCTCTGGTCCTTCTGCCAGCGTGAAACCCAAACGGCTGAAGATATCCACAATCTCGTTCTTGACTATGGAGAGAGGATGGCGAGTGCCAAGAGGCAATGGATAGGCTGTGCGGGTGAGGTCAATGTGGCCTGTGGCTGTCTCCTGCACAGCAGCCTCAGCCTTCAGACTGTTGATGCGCTCATTTGCACGGTTCTTCAACTCGTTGATGCGCTGCCCTACCTCACGTTTCAGTTCAGCAGGAACGCTGCGGAAATCGTTCATCAGCATGGTGATTTCACCCTTCTTGCTGAGATATTTTATACGTAGCTGCTCAACCTCTTCGGGTGTTGCAGCATGGAGGTTGTTGACCTCTTCCAAAAGCTGACGTATCTTATCAAGCATGTTATCGGAATATTGATATTTGCAAAAAACGTTGCAAAGGTAGAGATTTCCTCAGAAAATAGCATCTTGCCAAGGAAAATAAACGTACTTTTGCGCAATTTTAGTGCAACACGTTACTGAAACATCACTTTTTGCACTTCTATATGAAGGGGATAAACCACACATTGTTTATAGCAGGCTGTGTTATTGCCGCATTGCTTACCGCAGCCTGCAATGGCAAGCAACCAGTAAAGAGCCTCGGTTTGGAGGTCACGCAAGTACGTGTCAGCACTGACACAACGCCTGCTATGCCAACCCAGCCAGAAGAACAGCCAACGGATGAGGAACTAAGACAGCAGCAACCGGTGTCGCAGACTGTTGACGAGGTGTTTGACGACTTCATTGTCGATTTCGACATCAAGCCCTCGTTCCAACGGCAGCGAGTGGTCTTTCCGCTTATCGTGAGCAACGAGAGCGGCAACAATGACACCATACAAGCCAGCGAGTGGCAGCACCGATACATCTTCATGCGCCAGGATTTCTGCACCGTACTCTGGAACTCCAAAAGCGAGATGGAGCAGATGACAGGCCGTCTTGTTGAGGATGAAGCCACCGTGGAACTATTCTACCTGCACAGCCGTTCTATGACATCACTGCATTTCAAACGTGACGACTCTGGAAGATGGCTGCTCAACAGCATCATCAACAGCTCTTTCATGAATCATGAGCTTGCTTCATTCCTGGACTTCTACCGTCAGTTCGCCACTGACAGCACGTTCCAACAGGAACACCTGGCCTCACAGCTGCATTATGCCACGACAGATGATGACACGGACGAGGGATTCATTGAAGGAACCATAGGCAGCGAGCAATGGACGGAATTTGCACCTGAGATGCCACAAGACGCTATAACCAACATACGCTACGGTCAGACATACAATCATCCGCATAGGATTGTAATGCAGATGCAAGGCTTTGACGATGGTTTCCAAGCCTTGTTCATATTCCGCAAGGAGTCTGGCAAATGGCGGCTCACAGGCTTCGAGAACTAACCATTCGTCATTCATCATTCATCATTCGTCATTCATCATTCATCATTCATCAGTCGTCATGCAAATATCACGCAACACCTCACTCCTGTCCCGCAACACATTCGGTATTGACGTGCAAGCCGAGGAGATTGTCGATTACAGTTCTGTT
>JAFZQR010000027.1 GCA_017620295.1 Bacteroidaceae bacterium | reverse complement strand
GAAGCCGTATTCTAACTCCCGACGTTCCGCGTCGGTGAGGGAAAGTTGTTTGATGGTTCTCATAATTTCTACTCCTATATATTATAGAACGGAAAATAGAGAACTCTATTATGTGTAAACTAAATTTGCTCACTTACTTATGACCTGAGCGGACGAAAGGTTAGCAGCCGTCACCTGACAAAGGGAATCTACATCATCAACGGAAAAAAGGTGTACAGATAACCTAGCTGATTAACTGCTATCATACCACTAATGGATGCAAGATGCATCCGACAAATATAGCCAGCCGTTTTATAGGCTGGCTATATTTGTCATTTTTTTACACTATTCTTATTAACTTATCGCGGTCTTTGTATATCTTTGCGCCATAGTACGCAATTTACTAACCTATAACCAATAAACTATGACACTAATCAAATCAATCTCTGGTATTCGTGGAACAATCGGAGGTCGTGCAGGCGATACTCTCAATCCACTCGACATCGTGAAGTTCGTTTCAGCCTACGCTACGCTAATACGTAAGACCGAAAAGATAGGCACCAACAAGATAGTTGTGGGTCGCGACGCACGTATCTCTGGCGAGATGGTGAAGAACGTTGTATGCGGCACCCTCATGGGCATGGGCTTTGATGTGGTCAACATAGGTCTGGCCACGACTCCCACCACCGAGTTGGCTGTTACGATGGAGAAGGCCTGCGGCGGCATCATCCTAACCGCGAGCCACAATCCACGCCAGTGGAACGCACTGAAGCTGCTCAACAGCGATGGCGAGTTCCTGAATGCTGCCGAGGGAGCCGAGGTGCTGCGCATTGCCGCTGCCGAGGATTTCGAGTATTCCGACGTTGACCATCTGGGCAAGTATCGCGAGGACAATAGCTACGACCAGCGCCATATCGACCTGGTGAAGGCTCTTGAACTTGTTGACGTGGAGGCCATCAAGGCTCGCAAGTTCCGCGTAGCCCTCGATACCGTCAACAGCGTGGGTGGTGTTATCCTGCCAAAGCTTCTGGAACAGCTCGGTGTGGAGACCGTGACATGCCTCTATGCAGAACCCACAGGCGACTTCCAGCATAACCCAGAACCTCTGGAGAAGAACCTTGGCGACATCAAGGCTCTAATGCAGAAGGGCGGCTACGACATTGCATTTGTTGTTGACCCCGACGTTGACCGTCTGGCTTTGTTCTGCGAAGACGGCACCATGTATGGCGAAGAATACACGCTCGTCACCGTTGCCGACTACATTCTCCAGCACACTCCTGGCAACACCGTCTCCAACCTCTCATCAACACGCGCCCTGCGCGACGTGACCCGCAAGTATGGATGCGAATACAACGCTGCAGCTGTGGGTGAAGTCAATGTGGTGACCAAGATGAAGGCAACCAATGCAGTTATCGGTGGTGAAGGCAACGGTGGTGTCATCTATCCGGCAGCCCACTATGGGCGCGACGCTCTCGTGGGTATCGCCCTCATTCTGACCTATCTGGCCAAGAAGGGAATGAAGACTTCCGAACTCCGTGCCACCTATCCTCCATATTGCATAGCCAAGAACCGCATAGACCTGACTCCCGACACGGATGTTGATGCCATTTTGGCAAAGGTCAAGGACCTGTACAAGAACGAGGAGGTCAACGACATTGACGGTGTGAAGATAGACTTCCCCGACAAGTGGGTTCACCTACGCAAGTCCAACACCGAACCAATTATCCGCGTCTATAGCGAAGCCGCCACTATGGAGGCAGCCGACAAGCTTGGTAAGGACATTATGGATGTGGTATATAGCATGGTGAAGTAACAAAACATCAATTATTAGACACAAAGCCCGGACAAGTCGCACTGGATGACTTGTTCGGGCTTTGCAGTTCAAATCACAAAAAAAGAGCAACTATCCTCCCGGACAATCGCTCTACAAATCATTTACCTTATAAACTAACTAACTTAAAAACTCTCTACATTAGGCTTAGTGAACGCATATTGGATTAACGTTTTCAGTTTTGCATCGCCATCATCCCTGATGTAATGCTACCGTTTCCATTGTTCGTCATCCCAGTTATTATTGCCATTGCCGCAACTGTTACGGCATATAGCACGAATAATGTTGCATTCATAGTGTTATCCTTTTAGTGAAACAATCTTTAATACCTCGCCAGGTACTAATACCTTATCTTGTTTTGCTGATGCAAAGGTACGGCTTTCTACAGCAAAATGAGCCGAAAACATGTTGCAAAACATAAAAACAGTACTTTTCCTTGACATCTGTCAAAACATCAAGGCTGGTTCATAGGGTGTAATAACAAAAACTCTATACCTATTTATATATATGCAGACAGTAATCATTAGAAAACACCCCTAAACCAAAATATTGTTATAGAAGGATTATAATTTGTGAAATATGTAGGAAAGATTTGCGTTGTATAATAAAAGAGGCTACCTTAGCACTCGCAATCGAACAATTATCGACCTTATCTAACTACCAAATCAACTAACTATGAACAACGAGGACAGGAACTACTGTCTTATACTAGCAGGCGGAATGGGAAGCCGCCTATGGCCTACAAGCCGCGAAAAACTCCCCAAGCAATTTATCGACTTTGCAGGCACAGGTCTCACTCTGCTGCAGCAGACCTATAACCGTTTTGCCGCTTTCATAGACCCCTCACATATCCTGGTTTCCACACAGGAGGACTACCAGACGTTGGTTCAGGAGCAGTTGCCACAACTGCCTCCAAGTCAGATGTTGGTGGAACCTGTGAGGCGCGGCACTCTGGCACCTGTAACATGGGCGACAAGTGCGGTGAACCGCATCTGCCCCGAAGCTCGCATGGTGGTGACTCCCGCCGACCAGGAGATTTTCAACGAGCAAGCATTTGAGGAAGACATCATCAGGGCCTTGGATTTCGTGGGATGCAGGAAAGGTGTTGTCACGATATGCGAAAAGCCATCCCGTCCTGAAACAGCCTACGGATATGTTCAAGCTGGCGAAGCCATTGACTCCGACGACCAGATATTCCGTGTCAAGACATTCACCGAGAAGCCAAACGCCGAGTTCGCGAAGATGTTTATGGATAGCGGCGAGTTCTATTGGAACACAGGTCTGTTTGTGTTTGCCACGAGCTATATGCTGAGCAACATTGTAAAGCATGTACCTGAGTACCGCGACGAATTCCCAGAAATAGCCAATCTGGGAGCATCGGCCTCAACCGACACTGTGCCGCGTTACTACGCATCCCTGCCCAACCTCTCACTGGAATACGCGTTGCTTGAACACACAGGACATAATTACATGATGCAGTCACGCTTCGGATGGGCCGACTTAGGCAGCTGGCAGGGTGTGTTCACCGATGCCGTTCACTCCGTCGGAGGCAACACCCCCCACCCACCAACAGACATCAAGGTGGATGGTCGGAACAATGTTACAGTACACAGTGAGGCGCTCTTCGACAACGCTGAGGACAACATCGTGCGTCTGCCCAATGGACACATAGCCGTTATCAGCGGACTTCAGGGATTTGCAGTAACCGAAGAGGATGGTGTGCTGATGATATGCCCAAAGGACGATGCATCTGCTATGCGCCGCCTCCAGACCCTTGCACATCTGGACAGCTTGCAGAATTGAAGTATTCAAGCTGGCGTATGAAGTCATACTGCACGTTGTAAGAATCTATTCACTAGAGTGAATATCTAAATTCACAAGTGTGAACAGCTAAATTCACAAGTGTGAATATCTAAATTCACAAGTGTGAACAGCTAAATTCACAAGTGTGAATATCTAAATTCACAAGTGTGAACAGATTCATACATCAGCATGATGCATATCATTCATCGGCACTGTAAACATGATTTTGTACGGAAACTGCACAATAAAAGTGCTATGACTTGCGTTTGTCATTAAGAATGACAAAGCATAGCCTGACACACAAAATTCTGTGGAGAGGCTGCATAGGAGTGTGCCTATGCGGCCTCTTCGGTGTGTTTACTTCTTGCTCCACACAGAAAAACACAGCGAGTACACGCTTCTGGCATTCCTTCACGGCACAATACAACACTTTATACAACGGACAGGTCAGCTATGCCGAAGGTGTGCTGGCTCAGGAAAAGGGCCATCAGGACAACTATACCGACCTGCTCCCCATATTTGTCGTTGCCAACAAGCAGACAGCCGCTATGGGCAAGTCGCAGTTTGATGTGGCAATTACCAAAAGCCAGAAGACAATCAAGGTTCACAGCATCAAGCGCAAGCCCAAACGTCCCGCAGGCAAGATGTCGGACAAGCAAAAAGCCTTCTACGCACGACGAGAGTTCAACCCCCGCCTGCATAAAGCATGGATGCTGATGGCTGATGCACAGTTCCGCGAAGGCGAGTTCGTGGAGGCGGCATCTACATACCATTATATATTACGCATGTACCACGACCAGCCCGAAGTGGCGAGTGTGGCACAGGCCAAGCTGGCGCGCTGCTATGTGCTGCTGGATTGGCCCTACGATGCTGAGGATGTATTGTCGAAGATGTCGCGTGACAGCATCTCACGCAATGGTGAGCGTGAGCGGTCTGCTACAATGGCAGCACTCCATGTGCAACAAGGACAATATACCGATGCCATCCCCCACCTGCTCCTAGCCATAAAAAATGCGGAATCCAAGCTGCAACGAGCCAGGCTCTACTATCTGCTGGGACAACTATATCATCATACAGAAAACAACCGAGCCTCTTATAAGGCCCTGTCCAAGTGCCTACGCCAGAACCCGCCATACGCACTAGCCCTACACGCACGGCTATTGCAAACAGAAGTGATGTCAGAGGGACAAGGAAAAGCTATGACTCGGCGGCTCAAGCGAATGCTAAAGAACCCCAACAACGAGCAGTATCAGGATGCCATCTACCTCGCACTGGGCAACATATTCCTGGCCAACGGTGACACCGCCCATACCATCGGGGCATGGGAGAACGGTATAAAGGAGTCGAAGGGCAGCAACAAGCACAGCAAGAACCGCCTGTTGCTACAGCTGGGCGACCTTTATTGGCAACGAGGCGACTACATCAAAGCCACTCCATGCTATCACCAGTTGGTAGCTGCAATGGACAAAGAAGAAGAGAACTATGCCATGCTGCAACGTCGAAGTGTGGCACTAGACCACATCGAGCCTCATCTGTCATCCATCCACTTGCAGGACAGCCTCCAGGCTCTAGCACAAATGCCTGAAGCAGAACGGCTGGCTGCGATAGACCGTGTCATCGAAGAACTGCGTAAGCAAGAGAAAGAAGCCGAGCGACGGGAGGCCGAAGGACAGGCTGGCGGCACAACAGCACAGGCCCAGACAACCAACATCAGCACCACCCCCACTCCAGCAGGACGCTCCTCGCGCAACGGCTCAACACAGTTCTACTTCTACACCCCCACGGCTGTGATGCAAGGGAAACAAGACTTCCAGAGGCAGTGGGGCCGACGACCCAATCAGGATCTATGGCGCTTCAGCAACAAGGAAACACTGGCTATGTTCAACACAGAACAACAAGCCGAACAGACCGACTCGCTGCAGGAAGAGGGAAGCGACCTCGAAGACCTCACCGACGGCTCTGAGGAAGAAGAAGCCGACACACTTGCCAATGACCCACACAACCGCGAGTACTATCTGGCACAGATACCATTCACGGAAGAACAAGTGGATGTGTCCAACAGTATAATTGCCGATGGACTTTACAAGGGTGGAATAATTGCAATGGAAGAGCTGGAAGACTTTCCGCTGGCAGAACGCATGATGCTGCGACTTCACCAACTCGACTCGGCTTACACCGACATGGACAATGTCTATTACCACCTATTCCTGTTGGCTCTGCGCAATAACAATGAGGACGACCAGCAACTCTATCTCGGACTCCTTCAGGCAGAGTTTCCTGACAGTAAAATCACACAGCGGGTGAGCAATCCGGACTTCATGGCTCTTGCTGTGTACGGGCGACAGATTGAAGACTCTCTCTACGGTGCGACCTACAATGCCTACCGCGAAGGCAACTACTGGCAAGTGGAGTCGGCAACAGAAATCAGTACAGAGATGTTCCCAGAAGGACGAAACAGAGCCAAGTTTCTCTTCCTCAACGCTATGACACAGTTGCACAACGGGCATCAGAACACATTTATAGAACAACTGCGCGACCTAATTAGCAAATACGGCAATGAGGAGATAACGGCCATAGCCAAAGTCATCATTGAGGGAGTAGATGCCGGACGCACACTGAACCCAGACCAATGGAACGCCGGCGACCTCTGGGCAAGAAAGAACTATTCAGCTTCAGCCGACAGTGCGCAGCTAGCTGCCGACACCCTCAGCACAGAGTTCTATGAGCCATACCTATTTATAATAGCATACCCCAAGGACTCCATCAACGACAACATGGCATTGTTCTATCTGGCACAGCACAACTTCACAACCTACTCTGCCCGCGACTTCGACATTGCAGTTGAGACGGAGAGAGGAGTGACGCAGCTGAGGGTTTCAGGCTTTAACACCTTCGACGAAGTCTATAGCTATTCGCAGCACCTCATGGCTGACACGACTGTATCACAATACTTAGCCGGTAGCCGAATCATTCTCATCAGTGAAGCCAACCTGCGCCTGCTTGGCACACGTTTCAGCTACGATGAGTATAAGGAGTTCTATGACACTCACCTGGCACCTGCCACAACTGACGACACATTCTCCATTGACGAACCAACCGAGCTGGAATACATAGACCCAGAAGACCAACCCCTCGACCCCTCGGGCCAACCTAATTCTCCTAACAGCCCAGGTTCCACTGACAATGACCAGCCTACAACGACCGATGAAGAGGATGACTGGCTATTGTGAATGACGAATAAATACCCTGTGTAATATATGACTGCACATCTTCTTTGGGTTGACGATGAGATAGACATTCTCAAAGCCCACATCATCTTTCTGCAAAAAAAAGGCTATGAGGTAGATACCGCATCAAACGGTTATGATGCCATTGACCTCTGCCAGCAGCATACCTACGACCTCATACTTCTAGACGAGAACATGCCAGGTCTGAGCGGGTTGGAGACACTGCAACGCATCAAAGAGGCAGCACCAGCTGTGCCTGTCGTAATGGTAACGAAGAATGAGGAAGAACAAATCATGGATCAAGCCATTGGTTCGCAAATCGCCGACTATCTCATCAAACCCGTCAACCCGACTCAGATACTGCTCTCTCTCAAGAAGAACATCCACCAACGGACAATCATAGCAGAACACACGCAGTCGGCTTACAGCCAGGACTTTGGGAGAATGGAGATGCTGATGAGCGATGCCAACGACATTGATGCATGGAAGGATGTCTATAAAAGACTGGTAACTTGGGAGCTACAACTATCTGAGGCCGACAGTTCCATGCTTGATATGCTTGCAACACAGAAGCGAGATGCCAACCAGCAGTTCGCACGCTTCATATCCAAGAACTATCTGGGCTGGCTATCAGACATGCTGTCGCACGACCGCCCCATAATGAGTCCTGACATTTTCCGTACACGGGTATTTCCACAACTGGACAAGGGGCAGAAAGTCTTTCTCATTGTTGTGGACAACCTGCGCTTCGACCAATGGAGAGTACTGATGCCAGACATTGCAGAGCTGTTTCACGTTGACGAAGACCTCTATCTCAGCATCCTACCAACTGCCACGCAATACGCACGCAACGCTATCTTCAGCGGACTCATGCCCGACGTGATTGCACGTGAATACCCCGACCTGTGGGTAGATGAGGACAGCGAGGAAGGCAAGAACCTAAATGAAGCGCCACTCATACAAACCCAGCTAGACCGCTTCCGCCGCCATCACACTTTTTCCTACTATAAAGTCAACGACAACACATCTGCCGAACAGATGCTGGCACAGCTATCCAAGCAGGAACGCTACGACTTCACCGTGTGCATCATCAATTTCATAGACATGCTCAGCCATGCCCGCACAGAGAGCCGCATGGTACGCGAACTGGCCACCAATGAGGCTGCATATCGCAGCATCTCCCTAAGCTGGTTCCGCCACTCAGCCATCAATGCCCTCTTCAAGACACTGGCACAGAGCAACTACCGCATACTGCTCACCACTGACCACGGTTCCATACGCTGCTCCAACCCTATACGCGTGAAGGGCGACCGCAACACCAACACCAACCTCCGCTACAAGCTTGGCAAAAACCTTGACTATAATCCAAAGGAGGTGTTTGAGATTGTTCACCCCGAACAGGCTCTTCTGCCCATTCCCAACTTATCCACACGTTACATCTTCGCTACCGGCGACAGTTTCTTTGCCTACCCCAACAACTACAACTACTACGTCAGCTACTATCATGACACCTTCCAGCATGGAGGTATATCCATGGAGGAGATGCTCATCCCGCTGATTGAGCTCACACCGAAAGGTAGATGAGGCTATAGCATCTTATACTGCTTAGGCGAGTAGCCCGTCATCTTCTTAAAGAAGCGGCCAAACATACTCTGGGATGGGAAGTTCAACTGGTCGCTGACCTGCTTCACGCTAAGGTCGCTGTTACGCAGCAGGGCCTTAGCCTCAAGGGACACGAACTCGTCAATCCACTGCATTCCATGCTTACCGCTCACTTCCTTGATAATAGTGGATAGGTACTTAGGAGTGAGGCACATACGACTGGCATAGAAACTGATGCTGCGTTCCTGAGTATAATGTTTCTCCAGCAATGTGAGGAAATCGTGGAAAATCTGTTCCTTGCGATTTAGCGGTTTGGCTAAAGCCTGCTGATCCACGTTGTCGGCTAGAGCATAAGTTTTCAGCATCATTATCTCCAGATAACGTTGTACAACTTTCCTGCGCACAGGATACTCCGGCAGTTGAAGTTCTGTCTTGATCTTCATGTAAATCTCCAGACAATTGCTCAAAACCTCATCTGTGAGCGGAACGACAACATGATGATATGAGCCTGGCAGTAATGGCAGACGCAGCCCAAGGCTCTTGCGCATAACATTGGTAAATTCAGTATCAAGGATTACACTGAACATCTGTGTACCATTGTCAATACCTTTATGCTGAAAGATACAGCCTGGCAGCATAATCAACATCTGTCCACTTGTGACAGACTCTTCCCTCAAATTTATGAGTAGCCTGATAGTCCCTTGCAAAACCACCAGCGCGAAAAAGGATTCACACTTTACAGGGAAGCCCTTGGAATCTGCCTTTTCATGTAGCTCTTGGAGCGGCTGATCGATATTATCGAAGAGTACACAGCGGTTGTCAAGAAAACCAGAGCCAAGGTATTCGGGGATTCGTGTGACATTGAAGATTAAAGGCTGTTGCGGAGTTTGATTGTTCATAAGGTATTATTTTTGCATGTCAAGTATCGTTGACGATGCAAAAATAGTAATTTCGTGCTAATTTTGCACAACCAACCTCGTTTTTTTGCCACAATATCAATCATTATTCCAACGCTCGCTATCAGCAAGCATCTGTTTAGGCCAATTAACAAGATAGACATGACGGGTGGCACGTGTCAAGGCTGTGTAGAGCCAGCGGAAATAGTCCGCATCCACCATATCCTCTGTTATATAACCTTGGTCAATAAACACTTCTTCCCATTGTCCACCCTGTGCCTTATGACATGTTACAGAATAGGCATACTTCACCTGCAACGCATTGTAGAACATATCCTTCTGGACAGCCTTCATACGGTCACGCTTGTTACGCAGTTCTGGATAGTCATCCCATACAGCTTGGAACAGCTGTTGCTGCTGAGCCGCTGTCAACGACGGAGCCTCACTTGTAAGAGTGTCCAGCATCATAGTAGCCTGAATGCTTGTTTCTCCGTCGCCAAGACACAGAGTTGCATCAATGAAACGGAAACCGTGTACACTACGTTCATTACGATAACGCTCCAATGTGAGCATATCACCATTGGCTATGAAATCAGCTGTAGCAGAACCTCTTTTATCATCATCCACCTCTTCTTCGTCCTCATTCTCTTGTAGCCAATGGTAGTTGTTCTTCACCACCATGAGCCGCTCACCACCTTCTAGTTCACCCTCATAACAAAGTATTCGTGAGCGGATGCCTTGGTTGAATGCTGTGACACGTTTGTTTGAACGACTGATAACAATGGTCTGTTCCATACCAGCATTGGCGTATGCATTCTCCAACGACTCTATAAGTTCTTCACCTTGCACTGTCCGTATGTCGGCAAAACCATTCAGACGGATTTGCGGAAACACGCCATCCAGTCCTTCAGATAGCATACGGCGCAACATGGTGGCATTATAGAGTATGCCTGAACTGTCTAGTTGTCGGACCACCTCTGTAAGCACAGCCTCCTCAACACTGAGTCCATAGCTCTCCATCTTTGACACCGAAAGCGCCGGACTAAACAATTCTCCAACAGGAGGAAGCTGGGCATCATCGCCCACAAGCATCAACTTACAGCCTGGACCAGAATAGACAAACTGAACCAGATCATCCAGCAAACAACCTGTTCCAAAAGCTGAATGCTGCGACACGCCTCCTACATTGCTTACCATCGAGGCTTCATCAACTATAAACAAAGTATGTTTGAGCAAGTTCACGCCCTGCATGAAATCCATCATTTCACCAGAGAAAGACTTCTGACGATAAATACGCTTGTGGATGGTAAAAGCTGTAAAACCAGCATGTGTGGCAAACACCTGTGCGGCACGCCCTGTCGGAGCCATCAAAACTGTTCGCCGTCCTAGCTGATGCAAAGTCTTGACCAAGGCACTAATAAGAGATGTCTTACCCGTACCTGCATAGCCGCGAAGTATAAACAGCCTGTCACCGCCAACGCAATCATCAAGCATAAACCTCGCAATTGAGAATGCCGCTGTCTGCTGTTCTTTTGTAGGCGGGAGACCTAGATTATTCAGTATTAACTGCTGTAAATCCGCAATTATTGCCATTGTTGATTAAAAAAAGAGGGTGGAATGATACGCATTCGAATAATTTGTCCTATTTTTGCGAGGCGAATGTAGTAAAAAACAACAATACCACCTAATGAAAAAGACATTTAATGTGCTTCTTGCACTTTGTGTAGTAGGTTTGCTCTTCATCTGCTACCGCAGCATCCAAGGCGACATCGATTTCCAAGCCGAGGTGAAAGTGAGAGAGGATGCCGTCAAGGCACGCCTGATTGAAATCCGTAAGGCCCAGGAGCAGTACAAGCTTCAGCATGAAGGTGTTTACTGCAACACCCTGACCGAACTGATTGCCTTTGTCAAGGACGGACGCATTCCTATCGTGTACCGCGAAGGCGAACTCTCCGACGAGCAGCGCGAAGCAGGCTTGACCGATGTTAAGGCTGCAGCTATCGTGAACAGTGGCGATGCCGCTGCCATTGCAGCAAATGGTCTGCAAGGTTTTCGCTACGATACCACATGGGTATCGCTTGTTGACTCCCTCTATGGCCCTGGTTTTGCAGCCGATGAGCTGAAGGAAATACCATTCTCCGAGGGTGACACCTTCGAGCTGTCCACCTTCTATGGTCCTAACCGCTCTGAGACTATCATCTACGTAATGGAGTGCTGTGCTCCCGACACATCTTTCCTCAAGAACATGGGCAGTGCTGGCCAGCGTCTTATTGACAACCGTGCAAAGACCGCACGTGAGTTCCAGAAGTATCCAGGATTGAAGATTGGTGTACTTGACATAGACCGTTGGAACAACAATGCAGGAAACTGGGAAGAATAAAGCTTACCATACACTGAGTCTATCCATCCGCCTACGTGCGGATGGATTTTCTTTTTTTGTATGTGACTTGCAGACGGGTTCGCTGATGCGAGGCGAGCATTTCGCCCTAGCCACAGGAGAGACCATGGCCAAACGTCTGACAACGGAACTGTCACGTTCAGACTATTTCAACCGTCAGATCAATCAGGCTTTTGTTATGACAGATACAGCGTCGACCCTCGTTCCGCTGGAAGAATTCCGCCGTGAAGAGGTATCGCAGCTGTACGATTTTCTGTTCAGTCAGAAGCAGCAAAAGCATCGTGTGGCCTACACCATCATGCCCCACTTGGAGGCTGTGGAGGTATTTGCCATTGACGGTGACGTAGAGGATGCCATTGTACAGTACTATCCCACAGCACGATTCTTTGGTTCACAGGCTATGCTGATAGAGCGACTGGCTCGCTACTCAACTGAGATGGACGCTGCAAACGGTCACTGCCTGTACTGCCTATCCAACCCAAACACTGTAACCTTAATGGCATTGGAACAGAACCGTCTGCTATTTGCCAACACATTTGATGCGACCAATACAGCCGATTCACTATTCTTTGTCCTTGGAACATGGAAGCAACTGGGCCTTGACGCATGCGAAGACACACTGATGATACTTGAGCAGCGGTCGCATCCCGATGACGAGCTTAAGCATGAGTTGGAACCTTATATAGCCAACATTGTGACACTTACACCTGAGCAGCTATTCTCCGACATGCCTCTCTCACGTGAAGTCCACGTACCATTGCAGCTCATGGCGTTACTGCTCAATCGCTTCTAAGGCATAACATCCAATCCATAGAACCCACATAAACATTTATTCAGTGCGCATTGTAGCAGGACAATACCGTGGCCGCCATTTCGATGTGCCTCACTCCTTCAAGGCACGTCCAACAACCGACTTTGCCAAGGAAAACCTCTTCAATATGTTGCGGTCATATATCAGTTTCGAAGAGGATGAGCCAAATGCACTAGATCTATTCTCCGGTACAGGCAGCATCAGTTTGGAGCTACTGTCGCGAGGATGTAGCCATGTCACATCAGTTGAACTGGACACACAGCATATTGCCATGATACGCTCTTTTATCCAAGTTCTAAGCTGTGAGGAACGTAGCACTATAATCCGTGCCGATGCACTGCGTTTTATCAGCAAGTCAACGGTGGGATATGATTTTATTTTTGCCGATCCGCCATACGCCCTACCAGAACTTGAAGAGCTGCCAGACCGTGTTTTCGCCAATCCGCAGTTGCTTGCCACCGATGGCCTATTCGTGCTTGAACACGGAAAAACACAGGATTTCTCTCAGCATCCCCATTTCATAGCCCATCGTGCATATGGGAGTGTGAACTTCAGCCTCTTCAGATAATGGCCGAGACTCAGCAACAGACAGATGAACGCTTCATGCGAATAGCCTTGCAAGAGGCTCGCATTGCTATGAGCGATGATGAGATACCCATTGGAGCCATTGTTGTCACCAAGGGTGGCACGGTGATAGCTCGCGCCCATAACCTCACAGAACGTCTGCACGATGTCACGGCCCACGCTGAGATGCAGGCCATCACAGCTGCAGCCGAGGCTTTGGGAGGGAAGTATCTCAATGACTGCACCCTATACGTCACCGTGGAGCCATGTGTGATGTGTGCAGGAGCCTTAGGGTGGAGTCAAATAGACCGTGTGGTCTATGGTGCAGTTGATGACAAACGTGGTTTCTCACTCTTTGCCCCAAAAGCATTGCACCCCAAGACACAAGTTGTGTCCGGGGTGCTTGAGGATGAGTGCGCCGAATTGATGCGCACATTCTTCAGGAAAAGGCGTTGAAGCCTCGCAATGTCTATTTGCGTCTCTTAACTTTCACAGGAGCCACGCCCTCCTGAGTTGGTGTCACAGGACGGATGGTGCCATCGGCATTGAACTCCATACGGTCTATGCACACCTGACGGTGGAAGCCAGGCCCCATCTCACGTTGCATATAAGCTGGATTAATTCGGTGATATACAATATACCACTCGTCCTTCCCTGGCAGTTGAAGTACACTATTGTGAGCTGTTCCATAGATTTGCTGATCCGGACGCTGCATGAGAACGACAGGCTCTGAAGCTACCTCAATTGGGCCCAGAGGTGAACGTGATGTGCCATAGGCTACATGGTAGTTTGCAGCACCAGTGTCATCAACGCTCCATTGGAAATAGTACAGGCCATTACGATAGAACACGTATGGAGCCTCGCGATACTGGTAGTCGGCCAATGAGCCTCCAGCCGGCGTCATGACACGTGTGGTGCCAGGCACAAGGCTTGTCATGTCGTCGTTAAGCTCAGCTCCTGCCATATATCCATTGCCCCAATAGAGATAGTACTTGCCACTGACAGGGTCGCAGAACACATCAACGTCAATCTGCTGTCCGTGGTTCTGACCTTCTGGACGCTCATCCAGCATGGGGTGGCCCAAATCGCGGAAAGGCCCAGTGGGTGAGTCGGCGACTGCCACACCGATAGCCTTACGGTTATGCTCAGGATTGTGGCCGCTATAGTAGAAGAAGTACTTCCACTGTCCGTTGACCTTACGCTCGATGATGCATGGCGCCCACGCATTGCCGCTTGCCCAAGGTACCTGACTTGTAGCCAAATCAAGAATTATGCCTTCATGCTTCCAGTCAACGAGGTTGTCGGAACTGAAACATGTGAAATAGTAGCCGCCCCACCCTGCAACGCCGTCTGTGGTGCTGTAAATGTAAAAGCGTCCCGTCTGTTCGCTGTATAGAATCTCTGGGTCAGCATGAAACTCAGGCAGAATAGGATTTCCACTTGTACGCTTGTGCTTGTTGCCAGCTGATAGAGGAAGGGTGAATAATAAAAGGAAAAGAGCGAGATAGAGAGTCATCGCCTTTACAATTTGGCTGTTTGTTGCTTTCATGGATGTAAATTATTATGGTTTATGAAATTACAATATTTAAGAGGGGGATTACATTCTCTTATATATTCTCTCGAAAGAAGTCCAGCATCTCGAAGATTTCGTCCTTGTTGGCAGTCTGATTGATGCGTATGTCACCAACGTTGGCCAGTAGTGTAAAGTTTACGATTCCGGCAGTATTCTTCTTGTCGTGAGTCATAAAGTCAAATAGACGGTCATACTCTTTACAGGTGATAGTGAAGCTTCCATAATTTTCCTTTACGAAGTTCACGACCTGCCGAAGCAGTGACTGTGGGAAACCCATTCTGACAGTACTTAAGTATAATTCGCAAATCAGTCCCCATGCAACAGCATAGCCATGCAGCACAGTGCGGTTCTCGGCCAGGGCTAGACTTTCGAAGGCATGACCGGCAGTATGTCCCAGGTTCAGAGCCTTGCGGATGCCATGCTCATGCGGGTCCTCTGTAACCACATGTTCCTTTACAGCCACGCTTCTAGCCACCATGTTTTGCAGTTGTCTGAGGTCTGGATTACTTAGGTCAAAACGTAGCAGTTCAGCCAGATGCTCCATATCAGATATAAGTCCATGCTTGAGCATCTCTGCATAGCCGCTGCAGATGTTCTCTGCATCTAATGTACAGAGGAACTGAGTATCGAGCAGCACCGTGAAGGCTGCATTGAACACACCAATCTCATTCTTCAGTCCATGGAAGTTTATGCCAGTCTTGCCACCTACGGCAGCATCAACCATAGAAAGCAGAGTTGTCGGGATATTGATATAGGCAATACCGCGCTTGAAGGTAGAGGCTGCAAAGCCTCCAAGGTCTGTCACCATACCACCTCCGAGGTTCACGAGCAAAGAGTGACGTGTACCTCCCCCTTCGCTGAGTGCAGTCCACACTTGAGCCAGTGTATCAAGCGTCTTAGCCTCATCGGTGGGCTGGATGGTTATCATCTGCGCCTGACTAAGAGCAGAGAAATCCTTAATCTTCGGCCAACAACATTTCAGTGTTGTTGTATCGGTGAGAACGAACAAGCGGTCAGGCCTTACATGTTCAATTGCAGCTGTCAGCTCTGCCCGCAAATCCTTGCATATTATGATAGGAAGCATATCCATGTTTAGGTTAATGATAATGTTGTAGCACACGCCTCTGCGCATCTTTCGCCATCAATTGCTGCAGATACAATACCTCCAGCGTAGCCTGCACCTTCGCCGCAGGGGTATAGCCCCTTTATGTTAAGCAATTGTAATGTTTCGGCATCGCGCCTCATGCGCACAGGTGCCGAAGTTCGAGTCTCAACTCCTATTACTATGGCCTCATTTGTGAGGAAGCCTTTACTGCGGCGACCGAAAATACGGAAGCCCTCCTGTAGGCGGCTCACCACAAAAGGTGGCATCCAAAAGTGAAGTGGTGAGGATATTATACCTGGTGCATAGCTTGACGCTGGCAAGTCGTAGCTGAGACGGTTGTTCACGAAGTCGTGCATGCGTTGTGCAGGAGCTGTCTGTCTGTAGCCACCCTGCTGCCAACAGAGTCGTTCCAGCTGTTCCTGATAAGCCATCATAGCTAAGGGTGTGTTGCGCATATCCTCTGGTATGTCAGAAGATATGTCGTCAGGGTGCAGTTCAACCACCATGCCGGAATTGGACCACTTGGAGCCACGATTGCTAGGACTCATGCCGTTTACAACTACCTGTTCAGGACCTGTAGCCGCTGGTACAACGAAGCCACCAGGACACATGCAGAACGAATAGACGCCTCGATCCTGGACTTGCTGAACATAGGAGTACTCGGCTGCAGGCAACCATTGCCCCCTGCCATCCCGGCTATGATACTGTATTTGGTCTATCAGATGCGAAGGATGCTCCAATCTCACCCCAACGGCGATGCCCTTAGCTTCGATGCTAAGCCCCTTGCCGTACATCATGCGATAAACATCACGCGCAGAATGACCTGTGGCGAGAATTACCGGACCCATATAAGCCATCTCCTGCATCACCTCTTCTGAAGCAACCCGCTCTGCCTGTACGCCTCGCACCACACCGTTTTCTATTATAAGGTCTGTAACGCGAGTCTGGAAGTGAACTTCGCCTCCACAATCGATAATCGTGGTGCGAATGTTCTCAATCACACGCGGCAAGCGGTCTGTGCCTATATGGGGGTGTGCATCCACAAGTATGCTGGTTGAAGCACCATGCTGACATAACACATTGAGAATTTTCTCCACCGAGCCTCGTTTCTTGGAGCGAGTGTAGAGTTTGCCATCGGAGTAGGCTCCCGCTCCACCCTCGCCAAAGGAGTAGTTGCTTTCGGGGTCAACAGTGTGTTCCCGTGAGATACGGGCTATGTCGCGTTTTCGCTGATGGACATCCTTTCCACGTTCCAAGACTATGGGTCTCAGTCCCAACTCTATCAATCGCAGTGCTGCGAAGAGTCCTGCAGGGCCTGCACCGACGACAATGGCCTGTGGCTTGCCTTCAACATTTTGATAGTTGATACTCTGGTAGTCAGCTTCGGCCATTGGCTCATCCACATAGGCCCGAAGGGTGACATTAACCATAACCTGCCGTTGGCGGGCATCGATGCTACGCCTCACCACACGTATACCTCCTAGCTGTCGAGGGTCAATACCTAATTCGCGAAGAGCTGCCTTACGCAGGTAGCTCTCCGATGCAGCCTCTTGAGGCAAAATACGCAGGTTAAGATCTCGAATCATCGCATTATTGTCTGTGCGCGGTCAGGTCCGACAGACAGGATAGTGATAGGAGTTTTCAGTTCAGCCTCAAGAAATGCGATGTAGTCACTGAAAGCCTGTGGGAACTGAGCTTCGGAGGTAATTGCCGTGAGATCCTGTTTCCAGCCCTTGATGTCCTTATAGACAGCCTTCCAGCCTTCCGTGTCGTAGGGCATCTCGGTCGTTGTCTGTCCGTCCTTCTCATAGGCTATGCAGGCACGAATAGTGTCAAAGCCATCGAGGACGTCACTCTTCATCATCACCAACTGTGTCACGCCATTGACCATGATGGCATACTTCAGAGCTACGAGGTCTATCCAGCCACAACGGCGGTTACGGCCTGTGACAGCTCCGTACTCATGACCTATCTCGCGCAAACGGTCACCAGTCTCGTCGAAGAGTTCCACGGGGAATGGGCCTGCACCGACACGTGTGGAGTAGGCTTTGAATATTCCAAAGACCTCACCTATGCGGTTAGGGCCAACGCCCAGACCTGTGCAGACGCCACCTGTAGTAGTGCTTGAAGACGAAACAAAAGGATAGGTACCGTGGTCAATGTCAAGCATCGTACCCTGTGCGCCCTCAGCCAACACGCTCTTGCCTTCGTCCAGCAGATGGTTAATCTCTGCTTCCGAGTCGGTAAGCTGGAAGTTCTTCATGTATTCCACGCCCTGTAACCACCGCTGTTCCTCCTCTGTGATATCGTAGTCGGTATAATGGAGGTCGCGCAACTGCTGCTCATGGCGAGCCTTCAGTGCAGCATACTTGGCTTCAAAGTTCTCAAGGATGTCGCCCACGCGCAGACCTGTGCGGCTGGCTTTCTCACTATAGGTTGGACCAATACCCTTGCCAGTTGTACCCACAGCATTCTTTCCCTTTGCAGCCTCGAAAGCACGATCAAGAACGCGATGAGTGGGCAGTATCAGGTGTGCCCGCTTGCTGATGTGCAACCTACTACGCAGGTCGTAGCCAGCAGACTCCAATTCCTGAGCCTCAGCCATGAACAGGTCGGGGGCTATTACGCATCCATTTCCTATAATATTGAGTTTACCTTCATCGAAGATGCCTGAAGGAATAGAACGCAGCACAAACTTTTTGCCTTCAAAGATAATGGTGTGACCAGCATTTGGGCCGCCAGCGAAGCGAGCAACTACATCGTAGCGAGGAGTGAACACATCCACCACTTTACCCTTGCCTTCATCACCGAAAACAATGCCCAACAGGGCATCTACCTTTCCTTTTGTCATATTACTTAATGTATTGTTTACAAATCTAAGAATATCTGTCGTGTCCTGTTCAGCTTCTTCTCACACTTCGGACATACTCCATATACATACATCACCCGATGTGTAGGTATGAAAGTACGTGGCTGATATGCATTGACTGCGACAGCGACATCACGGCTCGTGATTCGTGTTATCTTATGGCAGCAACTGCATATCTGGTAGCAACGAGGCCTTTCATCGGCTATGCGTTCGAAGACAGACGACGATGTGGAGAACGGATGGCGTATGAGCAAATTTGCCTCCACCAGCAGGGCTGTGGTGGTATATAGCGTGGCTGTACTGACCTTGAATTTGTTTTCCTCAAGTTTCTTCTTCAAGTCTTCAATAGAGAAGAAGCCACTGATATCATAAGCGGCCTCAAGAATGGCAAACCGCTCGCGAGTGACTTGCAAGTGGTTGGCCTTCAAGTAGCGCTTAAAAAGCAATTTGGCATTAGTCTGTATGTTTTCCTTATCGATCATACGCTACAAAAGTACACCTTTTCTACAAGGCAACAAAAGGAATTACAGTTTTTATGTAACGTTAATTCTTAATTCAAGTCCATTCAAGGCTGTATTTAACAACAGCGACTATGATTAAGGCATAGAAACCAGCCAGCACATCATCAAGCATCACCCCCCAGCCACCTGGCATTCGGTCCAATCGCCGACAGCCAAGAGGCTTCCACATATCTATAATCCGGAACAATGCGAACCCCAACAGTGCCAGCCACAATGTGTGCGTCTCAGAGTCGGCTGGAGCTATAAGCAGCGGCATCCACGTACCCACGAACTCGTCAATGTTCACAGTGCGAGAGTCATGCCCCCAATAGTGTTCCATTACATTAGACGTCCACACACCTACTGCTGTTGTAACTACAATCAGGCCAGCTGTTACCCACGTAAGCGAAGCAACATCCATGTTCTCATAGCATAGCCACCATATCACAAGGGCCGCCACAGCCCCCGCCGTACCAGGAGCCACTGGTGTGAAGCCCGACCCAAATCCCGTGGATAGTACCACATGAAGCCACGGAGCTTCTCCAAGAGGATGATTATTGTTGTCGCTCATTGCAGCCACAAAGATAGCTCTTTTATTTCAACTCAGCAGTTTATTTGTGATGATTAATGACCAGCTAGACAATAGCGAGACATATAAAATCGGAACAAAAGCTATCAAGGTATTGCAAATGTATTCTTAACGCACTATCTTTGCATTGCTAAAACAAACAGATATACACCGCTCAAATGGTCAATATTTTTCACACAGAAATGAATAATCGCAAGCACCTATGTATATGTAATTGTGGATATACAATGAAATAACTGTCCACAATTAGCCAAATCTCCACACTCTGAACTAAACCTCCCGCCTCATGTCTTCTCGGCATGAGGCTTTTTTGTATGCAAAATACACTAGCAACATGCTGACGCTTCAACCTTTTCATGCCGTCGAATCGTTTGCTTCGTGCCGACGTTTCAATTCTTTCGTGCCGTCGAATCATCCCTTTCGTGCCGACGTTTCAATCCTTTCGTACCGTCGTTTCTTAAATCTGACGAGGAAGTACTACCTGTCACCAAAGCACGCACACCACTTGTCCATATTTTTCTAAAGCTCATGAATAATTATTAAACACTAAACATTCCTATTCCGCCCCTAAATGACGACATTATCCAAAGTTTGACAGATTGTTTTCCTTTGAGTAAAAACAAATCCATTCCATTCATCAGGTGACATTATCAGGTGAAAAGAATGATTTTTGTTGCCTTTTAGCACATTATATCTTATATGAAAACCGTATCTTTGCGGCATGAATCGAAGCGAGTTTGAGATTATGGCACCTGTAGGGTCGCGGGAGAGTCTCGCAGCAGCCCTCAATGCAGGTGCCGACAGCATATATTTCGGCGTCGAACAACTGAACATGAGAGCGCACTCCGCCTCAACGTTCACCGTTGACGACCTGCGCGACATAGCAGCTCAATGTAAAGAGCGCGGGGTGAAATCGTACCTCACAGTGAACACCATCATCTATGATGGCGACATTGCAGCCATGCGCACCATTCTTGACGCAGCCCATGAGGCTGGCGTTTCAGCAGTTATAGCCAGCGACATTGCAGCCATGACCTATGCCCGCAGCATAGGGCTGGAGGTACATCTTTCGACACAGCTAAACATCAGCAACGTGGAGGCTCTGCGCTTCTACGCACAGTTCGCCGATGTTGTAGTGCTGGCACGCGAGCTGAACATCGAGCAGGTCCGACATATACATGAGGCTATCATTCACGACAACATCTGCGGTCCCAGCGGCAAACAAGTGAGAATAGAAATGTTCTGCCACGGTGCATTATGTATGGCGGTAAGTGGCAAGTGCTACCTTAGCCTTATGCACACATCCCGCTCTGCAAACCGAGGAGAATGTATGCAGCTGTGCCGTCGAGCCTACACCGTGCGAGACAAGGAAACAGGAACGGAGCTGGACATCGATGGCCCCTACATCATGAGTCCCAAGGATCTGAAGACCATAGACTTTCTCGACAAACTCATGGATGCAGGCGTAAGGGTGTTCAAGATAGAAGGACGAGCCAGGGGTCCAGAATACGTCAAGACTGTAGTGGAATGCTACAACGAGGCCTTGGAGTACTATTGTGGTTCCTCTCCAAGGGGAGGGGCTGACTGGAACGAGCGCCTCTCCACTGTGTTCAACAGAGGTTTTTGGGACGGCTACTACCAAGGGCAGTACTTAGGCGAGTGGACCGACAGCTACGGTTCACAGACAACAGAACGCAAAGTCTATTGCGGACGGGGCGTGAAGTACTATGCACGTCTGGGAGTGGCTGAGTTCCGAGTTGAAGCCACTGAGCTGCACTTAGGCGACAAATTTCTCATAACAGGCCCCACTACTGGAGCTATCTACGGAACCATAGATGAAATGCACGGTGATGACGGACAACCAATAACTGTGGCAGAGAAAGGCACTAACATCTCTCTGAAGGTTGACACCCGCATCCGTCAATCCGACAAGCTGTTCAGGATAGACAAAGTAGAGCCACACAATAGGAACTAATGTATATCGATTAGATAGAGAATGAATCTCACAACCCAAAACCTACTGACAGACATCACCAGCAAGCTGTCGGCTGCAGAGTCTCTTTGCGGACTCTTCCACGAACACCGCGATGGCGACCCATTGCCATCGCAACCTGCACTGACTGATTTCGTGGAATTGTGTCGCAGCCTTATCTTTCCAGGTTTTTACGGCAAGAGCAATGTAAACAGCAGCAATCTGATGTACCACACTGGAGTTGCACTGGAAGAACTCTACTGCATACTGTGCGAGCAGATACAAGCTGGGCTATGCTTCTCATCAGGATGGAGCGAGGTGGAAGCCTATGGACTGACCTACTCATCAGCTCAAGACACACGGCGACGCAAGGCATCACAGCTGGCATGTGAGTTCATAAAACAACTGCCAGCCCTACGCCAGACACTGGCAACAGATGTGGAAGCAGCCTATCTAGGCGATCCTGCAGCCGAGAGCTACGGAGAGGTAATCTCGTGCTACCCCGTGATACGCGCCATCACCAACTATCGCGTGGCCCACGAGCTGCTGCGCCTGGACGTGCCGCTCATTCCGCGCATCATCACAGAGATGGCACATAGCCAGACAGGTATAGACATCCACCCTGCCGCCACCATAGGGCATCATTTCACAATTGACCACGGCACTGGCGTGGTGATAGGCGCCACCTGCATCATCGGAAACAACGTGAAGCTCTATCAGGGCGTGACCCTTGGAGCCAAGAGTTTCCCAGTAGATGCCAACGGCAATCCAATCAAGGGCATTCCACGCCACCCAATACTGGAAGACGATGTGATAGTCTATTCCAACTCAACCATTTTGGGTCGCATCACAATAGGAAAGGGTGCCATCATTGGAGGCAACCTCTGGGTAACGGAGGACGTACCTGCCGGCACACGAGTGCTACAGCAGAAACCAAAGAGCAACCCGTGTCACTGACTTTTCACAATTCATATCATAATTCACAATTCAAAATTTGTAATTGACAATTGACAATGCATCATGCACCATTTGGCAGAGCGATGCAACCTTTATTTATTCGTCATTTGTCACTCGTCATTCGTAATTCAAGACAATGGAACTCATCGCCAAAACATTTCAAGGGCTTGAGCCACTACTGGCTCAGGAGCTGACCGCTCTCGGCGCAAACGACATACAGATAGGACGTCGCATGGTGTCGTTCACAGGAGACAAAGCCATGCTCTACCGCGCCAATTTCTGTCTTCGCACGGCCATCCGCATTCTCAAGCCTATCAAACACTTCAAAGCCCGCAGTGCCGACGACGTTTACAATGCCGTGCAGTCCATTGACTGGAGCGATTATCTCACCCCGCAGACCACATTCGCCGTTGACAGCGTAGTGTTCTCACAAGAGTTCAAACATTCAAAATTTGTGGCCTACAAGGTGAAGGATGCCATTGTTGACCAGTTCAGGGAGCGTTCTGGCGAGCGTCCCAACGTGAGTGTATCAAACCCCGACATACAACTCCATATACACATATCCGACTTCGATGCCACGTTAGCCCTGGACAGCTCCGGCGAGAGTCTCCACCGCCGCGGCTACAGACAGGAGAAAGTGGCGGCCCCACTCAACGAGGTTTTGGCTGCCGGCATAGTGATGATGAGCGGATGGGACGGGAAGTGCGACTTTATTGACCCCTTCTGCGGCAGCGGCACCATAGCAATCGAAGCTGCACTAATAGCCAGAGGCATAGCACCTGGAGTGTTCCGCAAGGACTATGCATTCGAGAAATGGCCTGATTTCGACGCCGACCTCTTCAGCTCCGTGTTCAATGATGACAGCAGCGAGCGGGAGTTCAACCATCACATATACGGTTACGACAATGACCCCAACGCCGTAGGTATAGCCCTGCGCAATATCAAGTCGGCAGGACTGAGCAAGGACATAACTGTTGAAATGCGCGATTTCAAGGATTTCACCAAACCTGCAGAGAAAGCTATTATCATCACCAACCCACCCTACGGTGAACGCATATCCTCCCCTGACCTGATTGGACTATACCATCTGATAGGTCAGAAACTAAAGCACGAGTTGTCAGGGGGTGAAGCTTGGATTTTGAGCTACCATGAAGAGTGCTTTGAAGCAATAGGTCTGAAGCCTTCACTGCGCACACCGCTTTACAATGGCTCTTTGGAATGCGAGGTGCGCAAGTACCAGCTCTTTGAGGGTCGCTACAATGACCTTCGCGCACAAGGCGGTGATATCAAGAACTCACGTGAACGACGACTCATGGCCGACAACCGTCGTTTCAAGCAGAACCGTGATACAAGAGAAAGACACGATGACGATGACACAAGAGACTTTGGCCAGCGTGGTCGTCACTTCGAACATGGCAACCGCCACGACTTCGGGGACAGAAGACGTGAACACGATGATAAAAGGCGTGGGGAACGTCGCGAAGACAGATACAGAGACCGCAGGGATGACCGCTTCAGCGACAGACGCGATGACAGACGCGATGACAGACGCGGCTCCAAAGGTGGTGCACCCTTCAACAAGCATCAGTTCAAAGACAGAAACCAGCGACAAGAAGCGCGCAAAAGATATTTCAAGCACAATGAAGAAGATTAGCTCTCTGATTCTCTGCCTGATGGCAATCACAACAGTCATGGCACAACAGAAGACCCTCACACTCAACGACGTGATGAGCGGCGGTTCCAACTACTGGAACCTGCAGCCAGAATACATTTACGCCACATGGTGGGGCAACACAGCCGTTGAAACCACAGTGGACAAAGCGGTTGTAATCACCGACCAAGGAGGACGCGGACGCACTTTGTTCACCACGGATGAGGTTAACACATGGGTTGGTGAGACTGTGCTGCGCAGTTGCCACAACATAGAGTTTCCATATCCAGATCAGCCGCTGGTACGCATACTACTGCCAAGACGCATTATGCTCGTAAACTTCGACACCCACGCAGTGGAGTTCGACCTTATTATTCCCGATGATAACGCACAGAACCTTGACTGGAACTCTCAAAGCCGCAATCTTGCCTACACCGTAGGCTGCAATCTCGTGGTGCTAACAGCTGATGGGCAACGTATAGCCGTGACCACAGACGGCGCCGACGACACACAAGATATAGTCTATGGACAGGAAGTGTCACGCAATGAGTTCGGCATAAACAAGGGAACTTTCTGGAGTCCAAACGGCAAGAAGCTGGCCTTCTATCGCAAAGATCAGAGCAAGATACCGTCGTACCCGCAAGTGGACATCACCACTCGCATAGCAACCACCTACGTTGACAAGTACCCAATGGCTGGCGAAGCATCTCAGGAGGTAAGCGTTGGTGTGTTCGACGTTGAGACAAGCCAGACTGTCTTTCTCGACAGCCACCGTCCTAAGACCGACTACATGACCAACATTTCATGGGCCCCCGATGGAAACCGCATCTTCGTATTCGAATTGAACCGAGATCAGGATCACATGCAACTCTATGGCTACAATGCAGCCAATGGGCAGAAAGAAATACAGCCCCTATTGGAGGAGCGACACCCTCGCTATGTGGAACCTCTCAACCCACTGGGATTCCTGCCATGGGATGCAAACAAAGCTGTGATGCAATCTCGCCGCGACAACTGGAACCACCTGTATCTCATAGACCTTTCCAAGAGTCAGAAGGGAGAATGGCGCGAAGCTGATGGTGGCGGAGATGTCAAAGATTTCTACCGCACACAGCTACTCACTCCTGGCGACTTTGAGATAATCAACTTCCTTGGATTCAATGAGAAGAGCCATGCTGCCATATTCGTGGCCAATGCCGACCACCCTCTGCGACATGGCATCTACACAACACCCTTGAAAGGTAAGGCCGCTATCAAACGTATCAGCGTGGACGATGGCTGCCATACAGCACAGCTCTCAACCAATGGCACACAGCTCATAGACCTATACAGCTCACCTACCGTGCGTCGTAGCATCAACCTGCTCACCACAGCAAATGGCAAAAGTGTGAACCTACTCACTGCCGACGATCCACTGGCTGGTAAGTACAAGTTCCCAGAAATAACCAGCGGAAGCATCAAGGCAGCTGATGGTGAGACCGACCTCTACTACCGGCTCGTGAAGCCTGTAGATTTCGATGAATCAAAGAAATATCCAACAGTCATATACGTCTATGGAGGCCCTCACGCCCATAACGTGCAAGCCAGCTGGGGCTACTACTACCGTGGATGGGAGATAGATATGGCCACACGAGGCTACGTGGTGTTCGTCCTGGATAATCGTGGCTCGCAGTATCGTGGTCACAAATTCGAAAGTGTCATACACCGCCAGTTGGGCGTCAACGAGATGGCCGACCAGATGCAGGGAGTTGAGTTTCTGCGCTCACTGCCTTACGTTGACACAGACCGTATGGGCATACACGGATGGAGCTTCGGAGGCTTCATGACCACCAACCTCATGCTCACCTATCCTGAAGTATTCAAGGTGGGCGTAGCTGGAGGCCCTGTAATAGACTGGAAGTTCTACGAGGTGATGTACGGAGAACGCTACATGGACACCCCCGAACAGAACCCTGAAGGCTATGCAAACTGCGGCCTGCTCCAAAAGGCAGCCAACCTAAAAGGCCGCCTACAGATTATAATTGGAGGCAACGACCCCATCTGTGTACCACAGCATTCGCTGTCGTTCATCCGCAAGTGCGAGGATGTGGGTACTCAACCCGACTTCTTCATCTATCCAGGCGACGGACACAATATGTTCGGCACCGACCAGGTTCACCTGCATGAACGTATCACTCGATATTTTGAGGACTACCTTAAGTGAGAATGACTATTCAATCTTTCTATTAATCGATAATGAACATACTACTTTTGGGCAGTGGCGGCAGAGAACATGCTCTTGCATGGAAGATAGCACAGTCGCCACGTGTAAAGCAACTATTCGTGGCTCCTGGAAACGCTGGAACCAGCAATGTGGCAACCAACCTGCCATTCAAGGCTGATGACTTCGCAGCCATCAAATACGCTGTGCGTGACAAGCATATCGACATGGTTGTAGTTGGTCCTGAGGACCCACTTGTCAAGGGCATATACGACTATTTCAAGAATGACAGTGAGTTGAAAGATATACCTGTTATAGGTCCATCAAAGGCTGGTGCTGTACTCGAAGGCTCCAAGGACTTCGCCAAGGGCTTTATGCAGAGGCATAACATACCAACAGCCGCATACAGGACCTTCGACGGAGAACATCTTACTGAGGGGCTTGATTTCCTTAAGACCTTGCAGCCTCCCTACGTTCTGAAAGCCGACGGTCTCTGTGCTGGCAAAGGCGTATTGATTGTGCCATCACTGGAAGAAGCCGAGAAAGAGCTAAAGGAGATGCTTGGAGGAATGTTCGGACAAGCTTCGGCTAAGGTAGTCATTGAAGAATTCCTGAGCGGTATTGAATGTTCAGTGTTTGTCCTTACCGACGGAACGCACTACTGCATACTTCCCGAGGCCAAGGACTACAAGCGTATAGGCGAAGGCGACACTGGACTGAACACTGGCGGCATGGGCAGTGTATCGCCAGTACCGTTTGCAGACAAGACATGGATGCAGAAAGTTGAAGACCGCATCATACGCCCAACCGTAGAGGGTCTGGCAGCTGAAGGCATAGACTATAAGGGTTTCATATTCTTCGGTCTCATCAATGTCGAAGGCAACCCGAAGGTTATCGAATACAACGTGCGCATGGGCGACCCTGAGACTGAGACTGTGATGCTGCGTATAAAAAGTGACCTTGTTGACCTGTTTGAAGGCGTAGCCAATGGCGACCTCCACAAACGTAAGCTGGAGGTGGATGAGCGTTCTGCTGTATGCGTGATGCTGGTGTCGGGCGGCTATCCCGGCAGCTACCAGAAGGGTTTCACAATCAAAGGCATTGACAGTGTAGATGGCAGCGTGGTGTTCCATGCTGGCACTGCCCGCATGGGTAATGGAGATATTGTAACTGCTGGCGGACGTGTCATAGCCGTGAGCAGCTATGGCAAAGACAAGACCGAGGCTCTCCAAAAGAGTTTTGCTGAAGCACAGAAGATAACCTTCGAAGGCAGATATTTCCGTCGCGATATCGGAGCTGACCTCTGATTGGTTGCCTATGCGGTATTCATCCAGACATCGATTCCAAAACACTGTAGCGGAGAGCATAATAACGCTCCCCGCTGCTGCTGTCTTGGCTACTCTCCTATGGTGGCTGCCACAAGGAGGATACAGCAATGGTGCAATGCTCGGATGGCTGGCATACGCACTTACCACATACGTACTGATAGAGATGAACACCGCATACAAGCTTCTACGCATCCCGTCCCGCTTCATCTCAAGCCTGTACCTCATCATGTTGGCTGCATGCGGTTTCGTCCACCAATTGCAAAACGGCACCATAGCCGCACTGACAATAGCTTGTTCTATTGCCTGTCTGTTCAGCACATACGATGTACATCAGCCATCCACAGCAACTCTCCACACCTACCTACTACTGTCATTGGGCAGTCTCGCATACCCACCTTTATTGCTTCTCTACCCTATCATGTTCTTGTGTCAGGCCATATATATGAGGAGCCTGACAGGGAAGACTTTCACAGCCGGGTTGATTGGACTGCTTCTACCCTATTGGCTATGGGCTGTTGTATGTATGCTGCAAACTGACATCTCATCGCTCTACGCACAGTGGTTGGCTATCATAGAACCCATCAACACCCCCATACTAGCCATACAACACAGCGAACCCATCACATCGGCCTTTTGGCTAAGAGCATGGACGACACTCCATACAGGCTCCAGCCTTGAGCAGTTAGACTACACTGTGCTGGCCTCCAACCCAATGCGACTCATACCCCTGGCAGTTGCAGCTGTTGTCATAGGCATTCTAGGTCTTACAGGACTCATCCACTACATACGCAAGCACTATGATGACAGCATAAAGGTGCGCATGTGCTTCTACACGTTCCTGACCTTTCAGGTAGTGCTGACCTTATGGATGCTGTTCCAGCCTCGACAATTTCCACACCTATTTCCTTCGCTCCTGCTAGTCACAGCCCCAACTGCAGCACATTTCTTTACATTCACTCACACCAGAGCAACGAACTTCTGGTTCTTTGCCTGCTCATTGCTCCTTATTGCAGTTGCAGCCGCCACATTAGCTCTGCCATCCTTTTCACCAGACTCGACACCAATCATTCCCACTTATGACATACAAGCAATAAGTTCTGAATGGTTTGGCACTCATCCATAGAGAGGCTCTATGATGTTGAGCAACTTAATGGTTGCCTTGATGGCAGCCTCTGTCTGGTCAGCATCAAGTGCATGGGTTCGATAAGTCTTGTCATTGAATTCCCACTCGATATTACACTGCACGAGTGCATCCGTACGTCCCCCGGGTGGAATAGAAACCGCATAATTGGACAGCCAAGGGAACTTACGTCCTAGCTGGTCGCGGTAGATATGGCGAACAGAGCGTACAAAGGCATCATACTGTCCATCGCCATGTGCACTCTCCTCATAAATCTTGCCATCAATGCTGAGACGCACCTGTGCCATAGGTTTCAGACCGTATGCAGTAGAAACCATATATGAATGCAGACGAACACGCTCGTCGCCAGCATTGTGTTTCAGTACGTCACGTATTATATATGGTAGGTCATCCTGCGTCACCAACTCCTTCTTGTCGCCAAGCTCAATAATACGAGCCGTAACCTTGCGCATGTCGTCCTCACTCAGGTCCAAGCCAAGCTCTTCAAGGTTCATGCGTATGTTAGCTTTACCACTAGCCTTGCCAAGGGCATACACGCGTTTACGTCCAAAGCGTTCTGGCAGGAGTGCATTCTGGTATAGGCCTTTCTTGTTATCGCCATCAGCGTGTACACCTGCCACTTGCGTGAACACCGCACTACCTGTGATAGGTTTGTTTGGCGGGATGGCAATACCACTATAGCTCTCCACTAAGTGAGCCACATTGTTAAGTTGTTCTTCATTAATATTGGTATTAGCGTTGAAATGATCCTTGAGTATAGCCTGCACGGAAGCCAGAGGAGCATTGCCCGCACGCTCGCCCAATCCATTGATAGCTGTGTGCAGTCCTCTGGCTCCACTCAGCACGGCAGCCAGCACATTACTAACCGCCAAGTCATAGTCGTTATGAGCATGGAAATCGAAATGCACATCAGGATACCGCTGTACCATCTGCCTCATGAACCTGATGACTTCAACAGGATTGAGGATACCCAGGGTATCAGGGAGCATAATTCGAGAAACCCATGCAGATTCTTTTTTACAGGATGCCACCATATCAACTATGGCATCCATTAATTCGAATACATAGTTATCTTTGTCTGTGCATTCCAGTTTCAAAGTCTCATTTAGCAAAGGTGACAGCTCTCTCCCCAACAGAGTGGATGAGGTAAGGTTCTTGGAGTCGAAAGAGGTGTTCATTGCCTTCATACCTCCGCTCCAATCCTCCAGATACAGATTGACTGCTATACCTCTTTCCGCCGCCATCTCTACATTGCGTCGTATATCTGCCACATGCTCTGCCAGCGTCTTTCCCAGCTGTCCTTCGCAATGACGGCGTGATCCCTTGGCAAGAAGATTGATTACTCGGCCTCCAGCTTGTTCAATCCAGTCCAGGCTCTTACCATCATCAACAAAGCCAAGTATTTCCACCTTATCAAGCATATCCTTGGATGCGGCCCATCGTGTTATGCGTTGCACAGCATCCATCTCGCCATCGCTGACACGTGCCGATGCAACCTCCACACGATCCACATGAAGGTCTTCCAGCAAAGCCCTGCATATCATCAGCTTTTCATGCGGCATGAAACTCACGCCCGATGTTTGTTCTCCATCACGCAAAGTTGTGTCAAGAATCTCTATGTAGGGAGTATTGAAGCCTTTTGTATCCATACTCTATTGTAAGTAGGTGTTCAAAATTATTTTACTATATCCAGCATTGTAGGTGTTTTCATGTCTTTGTTCGCTCTTTGGCGCATCTTTTCCTTTGATCCTCAGTCACAGAGTCCGCTCTGCTCCTTCGGAGAAAAGAAAAAACTGCATCCAAATAGCCGAACAAATACATAAAACCAATTGTGAACACCTACTTACCAAGCCTTGAAATGAAACTACTCACTTACAAACTTGGAGGGCAATGGTAGGGTCTCAAGTAGAAAGTCGATATCATCCAAGCCGTTCATGAGACAATACTTCTTATAACCATTGATGTCAAAGTGTTCGGAGTGGCCTGTTGCAAGATTGGTAACAGTCTGTGTCGGCAAATCCACCTTGACCTTGTTTTGTGGGACGGCTGCAATGCTCTCGAAAAGTTCCTGTTGGAATGCAGGGCTGACCACTACAGGAAGCACGAAGCAGTTCAGAAGGTTGTTGCGGTGGATGTCGGCAAACGAGCTGCTGATAACCACTCTTACGCCATAGCCTGCTATAGCCCACGCTGCATGTTCGCGACTGGAGCCACTGCCCCAATTCTGTCCAGCAACTATAATCTCGTGAACGCCCTCGTGTGGTTGCTCGCAGTAGTCTGGCTGATTCATCACAAAGTCTGATATTGGCTCGCCATCTGCATCGTAACGCAAGTCACGCATGAAAGCCTCACCGAAGAATTTCGGGTCGCGTGTGGTGCTAGCCAAGTAACGTGCCGGAATAATCAAATCCGTATTGCAGTTGTCAATAGCTATTGGGATACAAGTGGACAGCACCTCCCCCATTTTCCTTTTCATCATCTTTATTTTCAATTTACCATTTTTCACTATACCGAGTGTCTAGTAATCACACCCGTCACCGCACTTTCTGCCACAGTTAGTGGGCTGGCAAGGATTGTTCTGGCGCCAGGCCCCTGACGGCCTATAAAATTGCGGTTGGAGGTGCTGAGACAGAGCTTACCCGCTGGCACCTTGTCAGGGTTCATGGCGAGGCAAGCTGAACAGGAAGGCAGGCGCAGTTCGAAGCCTGCATCCTCCAGAACCTTGTCGATGCCCTCATCGATAATCTGTTGACGCACCTTCCATGAGCCTGGCACTAGCCATGCTACCACGTTGGGAGCTTTCTTTCTACCTTTCACCACAGAGGCAAAGGCACGGAAGTCCTCAATGCGACCATTTGTACAGGCACCTAGGAAGACGTAGTCGATGGGGAGACCTTCCAGCTTCTGTCCTGGTTTGAACTGCATATATTCCAGCTGACTTAGGAACTGCTGGCGTTCGGTCTCTGGAACCTCCTCCAGCGTTGGTATGCATTCGTCTATTGCAATGCCAGCACCAGGATTGGTGCCGTAGGTGATGCGTGGTTTAATGTCCTCTGCACGATAAGTCACCTCCTTGTCAAAAACAGCATCCGGGTCCGAATAGAGTTGTTTCCATTGCTCCACAGCCTCGTCCCATGCTTTTCCTTTAGGAGCATATTCGCGTCCCTTCAGGTAGGCAAATGTTGTCTCATCGGGAGCTATGAGTCCGGCACGGCTTCCCATCTCAATGCTGAGGTTGGAAAGGGTGAGACGCCCCTCCATGCTCATTGAGCGCACAGCCGACCCAGCATACTCCACAGCGTAGCCCGTAGCACCAGAGGTTGTCATCTGTGCCATTAGATAGAGCGCTACATCCTTGGCTGTTGAGCCTGCAGGCAGCGTACCTTCTATGTTGATGCGCATGGTCTTAGGTTTGGCTTGCAGTATGCATTGCGAAGCCAGCACCTGTGCCACCTCGCTGGTTCCTATGCCCATGGCTATCGCTCCCACAGCACCGTGGGTAGAGGTGTGGGAGTCTCCGCACACGATAGTCATGCCTGGCAATGAAAGTCCCTTCTCTGGACCCACGACATGAATAATGCCATTATCCTTAGTTCCCATCGCAAAGTGCTTGATGCCAAACTCCTCGCAGTTGCGCTGCAGAGTCTCCACTTGCTTGCGCCCAACAGGGTCGTTGATACACTGCTGTTGGTCTGATGGCGTATTATGGTCTGGCATAGCCACCACCTGGTCGGGACGATACACACCTATGCCTTTGTCCCTGAGCGTATCAAAGGCTTGAGGAGATGTCACCTCATGGCAATAGAGGCGGTCTATATACAATTGTGTGGGACCGTCCTCTATATCTTGCACAACGTGTGCATCCCATATTTTGTCAAATAGTGTACGTGCTTGTTTCATCCTAATTATTTCTTGAACTTATTGATACAGTCAATGTAGGCTTCAACGGAGGCGGTGACGATGTCGGTGTTAGCACCGAAGCCGTAGTAGAGATGACCATCGTACTCCACCTGCATGTGGACTTTACCCACGTCGTCGGAACCTTTGCTGATGGCCTGAATGGTGAACTCCTTGAGAGTCATCTGGCGACGGATGATGGTCTTGAGAGCTTTAATAGCAGCATCCACGGGACCGTTTCCGCTGGCAGATGCCTCGAACTTCTCGCCACTGATGTTCAAACCTATTGCCGCCACGCTACGCACTCCCATGCCAGTTGTAACTTGCAGGTAGTCGAGCTGTATGGCATGTGCCGCTGTGCGGTCGGCACCTGCAAGCATGAGAATGTCGTCGTCGGTAATCTCCTTCTTCTGGTCGGCCAATCGGAGGAAAGCCTGGTATGTCTTATCAAGGGCATCATCGCCAAGTTCCACACCGAGTGCAGAGAGACGATGCTTGAGTGCCGCATGTCCGGAGCGGGCAGTGAGTACAATGCTGTTGTCGTCTATACCAACGTCTTTTGGATCCATGATCTCGTAAGTCTGCACATTCTTCAGTACTCCATCCTGGTGTATTCCGCTAGAGTGGGCAAAGGCGTTCCGTCCTACAATGGCCTTGTTGGGCTGCACGGGCATGTTCATGAGCGATGACACAAGGCGCGAAGTGGGATAGATGCGCTGGGTATTGATGTTTGTGTCTATACCCAGGCCACGATGACACTTGAGTATCATGGCTATCTCCTCGAGCGAAGTATTGCCCGCCCGCTCGCCAATGCCGTTTATTGTCACCTCGGCCTGTCTGGCACCATTCATGATGCCCTCCATAGTGTTGGCTGTGGCCATGCCAAGGTCGTTGTGGCAGTGGGTGCTAAGTATAGCCTTTCCTGCACTGAGACCATCTACATGCTCCATCAAGTACTTTATCTTTTCACCGAACTCCTGTGGCAGACAGTAGCCTGTTGTGTCAGGTATGTTGCACACCGTAGCACCAGCCTTGACTACAGCGTCGATCACACGTGCCAGGTACTCGTTGTCGGTACGTCCGGCATCCTCGGCATAGAACTCCACATCCTCCACGAACCGCTTGGCATACTTCACTGCAGCTACAGCCCGCTCAATAATCTCCTCGCGAGTTGAGTTGAACTTATACCGGATGTGTGACTCCGACGTGCCAATACCGGTGTGTATGCGTTTGTGCTTGGCGTACTGCAGTGCCTCCACGGCCACATCAATATCCTTCTGCACAGCACGGGTCAACGCACAGATAGTTGGCCAAGTCACGGCCTTGCTGATTTCTATCACGCTATTGAAGTCGCCAGGACTGCTTATCGGGAAGCCTGCTTCTATGACATCCACGCCGAGTGCCTCTAGCTGCTTGGCCACCTGTATCTTCTCCACGGTGTTCAATTGGCATCCAGGCACCTGCTCTCCATCGCGCAGTGTGGTGTCGAAAATGAAAAGTCTGTCGCTCATGTTTGTGTCAATTTGTTACTACAACATATTATCCTGCTAAATAACAGCCGCAAAATTAGACACTTTGGTTTATAACTGCAAACTTTTCAGGCGAATATGAAAACTTACATGAGTAATGAAACAAGAATAAACTTTTATGACCACTTGTTATTCACAACCAATTGGCGTATATTTGCACAGCCTTAAACAAATTATAACGCCTACAGGAATGGACATCTTTTTTCCCACATTTCCGCATAATCATACAAAGTGTTTTATGTTGGTCAGCGTAGCACGTTATGCTCTGCCACTAAGCACTTACCCATATTCATAGGCATATAATAGCATCTCATAGCGTCATATCAGCCTCATGTCAGCAGACATGAGGCTTTTTTATGGTCTCAAGCACATAAAACATACCGTCGAAGCTATCCATTTCTGCCGTCTTAGCAACTGTTATCTGCTGTCGGAACTCTGCTTATCTGCTGAGGTATTAATTGTTTCCTGCCGAGGTATTTATCGTTATCTGCCGAGGATACTGCTTCTATCTGCTGAGGTTGCAATCATTTCATGCTGACCAATGCAACCCGCTGTCAGTAATTTTCAAACCTTTCTGTATATTATTCGACGATATTCCCCAGGGTGTTGCGTTAATATTCAGACATTGTTAGAGGGATATTTGAGGGTATTGACAAAAAAATATGCCTTGTTGAGGGGCTTGTCTAAAATAAGTTGGCTACTTTTGCGTTTGGAAAAATAAGGAACAGCCTGATTTTAGGCAATGAGGACTGCCACAAGACACATATTATTATTGTCGGGTGCGTTGCTGTCGCTGCTACTGAACACTCAGCAGGCGGCGGCTCAGCAGGACGCTGCGTTCAATCATTATTGGACGCTGCAATCATTCTATAACCCTGCAGCATCTGGTATTGATGGCAAGCTCAACGTACAAGGAGTCTATTCCATGCAGATGACAGGCTACGAACACGCTCCCGCCACGATGGCCATCACTGCCGACCTGCCGCTATGGATGGTCAGCCCCGACCACGGTGTTGGCGTAGGGATTGTCAACGATAAAATAGGTCTATTCTCCCACAAGAAGTTCTACATCCAGTACGCATACCATCAACGTCTGCTAGGCGGTCGCCTGAGTGGTGGTGTTCGAGGCGGGATGTTATCGGAGTCATTCGACGGTTCAGGGCTGATACTCGTAGAGAGCAATGACCCCGCCTTTCCAACCTCACAAGCCGACGGTACAGCCTTCGACCTCGATGCAGGCCTTCGTTTCGACACGCGGGAGTGGTATGCAGGCCTCTCAGCCATGCACATTCTCAACCCCAAGGTGGAACTAGGCGACAACAAAGTGAACGAATACAATATACCATCCGCATATTATTTAACAGGAGGATACAATATAACGTTCAGAAATCCGTTATTAAAGATGCAGACTTCTGCCATCTTGGCTTCCGACCTCAGCACCACATGGCGTGCAAGCATGACAGGAATAGTCTTCTACAAAGCACCCAAAGGACGCTTGTATGCAGGATTAGCCTACAGTCCAACAGTGTCGGCATCAGTGCTTATCGGGGGCGACTTCCACGGCATCCAGCTCGGCTACTGCTATGAGGCCTACACCAGCGGGGTTGGAATGCTTCAGGGAACACACGAGTTGTCTGTGAGCTACATTACCGACCTCGACTTCTTCAAGAAAGGGCGCAACCGCCACCAGAGCGTTAGAATACTATAGAATAGAACAAGAAACAACACCATAAACCGCTATGCTGACAAAGCTTAAAAGCCTATATATGAAAGTGAATGCTTATCATTTTTCACTTTTCATTCTTACACTTTCCATTCTCCTGTCGTTGACCTCCTGTGCAGGCAGCAACTCCAATGCGATGGCCACAGGCGGAGAGATCACAGGCATTCGTGGTTCTGGCTACACCGAGACCACACCTTTCGGTATGGTAGCTGTGCAAAAAGGCTCACTGCGCATAGGTCTGGCCGAGAACGACACTCTCTGGGGTGCTGGTTTCCCAGCCCGCGAGATTAGCGTGGACGGATTCTGGATGGATCAGACCGAAGTCAGCAACGCCAAGTACCGTCAGTTCGTCTATTGGGTGCGCGACAGCATCATCCGCGAGCGTCTGGCCGACCCTGCATACGGTGGCGATGAGACCTACAAGATTGAAGAGGACAAGGAAGGCAACCCTGTGACGCCTCACCTCAACTGGAACAAGCCCATTCCCTGGCGCAAAGCTACAGAAGACGAGCAGCGAGCCATCGAGAGCGTTTACACCATACACCCCATCGATGGCACCAAGATGCTTGATGCCTCACAGATGACCTACCGCTATGAGGTCTATGACTATGCCGCTGCCGCCCTGCGCCGCCACCGCCTCAACCCAGAAGAGCGCGACCTCAACACTGACCACGAGGTTTCGACAGCTGAGGTGATGATAAGCAAGGACACAGCATATATCGATGATGAGGGAAAGATTGTAAGACAAACCATCACACGTCCGCTTAGCGGACCGTGGGATTTCCTAAATACCTATATCGTCAACATCTACCCCGACACCACCTGCTGGGTCAATGACTTCCGCAACGCCGAGAACGAGCGCTACATGCGCCTATATTTCTCCAACCCAGCCTACGACGACTACCCTGTGGTGGGCGTTACATGGGAGCAGGCCACAGCATTCTGCCGCTGGCGCACAGAGTTTCTGGCGAGAGGCATGGGTGCAGCGGCTGCCGACATACAGCCCTACCGTCTGCCAACAGAAATCGAATGGGAGTATGCAGCTCGTGGCAAGGAAGGCAACCCATTCCCATGGGAAGCTGCCGATGTGAAGAGCGATAACGGATGCTACTACGCCAACTTCAAGCCCGACCGAGGCAACTACACCAAGGACGGCTCCCTGATAACATCCAAGTGCGGCATCTTCTCAGCCAACAGCAACGGCCTCTATGACATGGCTGGTAACGTGGCTGAATGGACCAGCACCGTCTATGTAGAAGCTGGTGTAGAAGCCATGAGCGACATGAACCCGGAGCTGCGCTACAATGCTGCCATAGAAGACCCCTACCGTCTGAAAAAGAAGTCGGTGCGTGGCGGCTCGTGGAAAGACCCTGAGTCAATGATACGCGCCGCATGGCGAGGCTACGAATACCAGAACCAACCTCGCTCATATATTGGTTTCCGCTGTGTACGTTCCATGGTGCGCGATGCCAGCGGTATAAAAAACAAAGGAAGAAAATAAGGTATTAGGGCAAATGGACAATGGACAATGGGCAAATGGACAATGGACAATGGACAGTGGACAGTGGATTATCGCGTTAGCCAAATCATCAAATTGTAAATCGTCAAATTGTAAAATAAAGAGATGGCAAAATTTTCAATCATAGCCCGCTTGCAGCACTGGATGGACTCAGTTCCAGGGCAAACATTCATGAACTACGCCTACAGCTGGGGTGCAGCCGTGGTAATCCTTGGCACACTCTTCAAGCTGACCCACATACCAGGAGCCAACGCCATGCTTTTCATAGGTATGGGTACGGAGGTATTCGTGTTCTTCATTGCCGGTTTCGACCGTCCATTCGATGCCAAAACCGAAGTACACTTGGCCGAAGAGTTCATAGACTTGGAAGACATGACCGACGCTGCTACAGAGCAGCCAGTTCAGCAGGACGGCACAGCCAGCGCTGAAGACAGCAGTAACGTGGTGAGTGGCGGCACTGTAGTAGGCGGAGGTACCGTGGTAGGCGGTGGCACCGTAGTATTGGGCGGTGGTCCAATTGTTATGGGTGGCACAGCACAACCAGTATATGCAGAAGGTGAGATGCCTGAAGGAGCTTCAACAGTAGCTCCTGTAGCACCTGTAGCTGGAGGTGCATCGCTCTCTGCTGCCGATGCAGCCAATCTAGCTGCAGCCAGCCTAGCAGCCGCAGGTGCACAGGCTTCCATGCAGAACGTACAGGAAATGATTGAGAAGGCACAAACCATCAGTACGCCTGAGGTTGAAGAGGCTACAGAGGCCTATCTTGACCAACTCAAACAGCTTACCGAGGCTCTGTCCAAGATGGAGGAACAAGCTCACCGCATGAGCGCCGACTCTACCGAGATGGAACAGCTCAACCGCAACCTGACAGGTATAAACACCATATACGAAATGCAGCTTAAGAGCGTAAGCCAACAGGTAGGAACGATAGACCACATCAACGAGCAGACCCGCCGTATGGCACACCAGATAGAAGAGCTCAACGCTGTCTATGCCCGCATGATAGAAGCCTTGACCGTTAACATGCCAAAGGCGTAGCTCTTACATCACACTTGAAACTCGAAACCTGAAACTTGAAACTACGGCCTAAGCCGTGCCGAATATGCCAGTAAAGAAGAGACCTGTATCACCTCGTCAGAAGATGATTAACCTGATGTACGTCGTACTCATGGCGATGCTCGCACTTAATGTGTCGAGCGACGTACTCAATGGCTTTTCGCTGGTAGATGAGAGCCTCAACCGCACCACCGACAATGCTTCGCAGGTGAACAGTGCCATATATGACGACTTCGAGGAACAGATGCAAGCCAACCCCACGAAGGTCAAGGAATGGTATGACAAGGCGCAATACGTCCGCCAGATGTCCGACTCTCTCTACAATTTTGCAGAAGACCTGAAGGAACGCATCGTAAGACAGAGCGACGGCGAGGACGGTGATGTACACAACATACGCAACCGCGAAGACCTGGAAGCGGCATCAACCGTGATGCTGGCCCCAGGCTCAGGACGCGGAAAAGCGCTCTACGAGGCTATCAACAGCTACCGTGAACGCATTGTGACAATGGTCACAGACTCAGCTCAACGACGCATCATCACCAGCAACCTCTCAACCGAGATACCATCCAACATCCGCACTCTGGGCAAGGACTGGAAAGAATATATGTTCGAGAACATGCCCACGGCTGCTGCCGTTACACTACTCACCAAGCTACAGAGCGACGTGCGATACGCCGAGGGTGAGGTGCTGCACGGTCTGGCATCCAACATCGGTGTGAAGGACATACACGTAAACCAGCTCAACGCCTACGTAATCCCCAGCTCACAGACCGTTGTACAGGGAGGTCGTTTCACAGCCCAAATCATTATGGCAGCGGTCGATACCACCAACCGACCAACAATCTTTGTCAACGGGCAGGAACTGCAATCCGACCACGGCATATATGAAACAGTATGCAGCCGTACAGGTGACTTTACTCTCAACGGCTACATTGAGATGCTCAATGCCCAGGGCGAGAGGGTTCGCCGTCAGTTCGAACAGAAATATACAGTTGTAGCACCTTCAGCCACGGTAAGTGCCGACCTGATGAACGTACTCTATGCAGGCTATGACAACCCCATGAGCGTCAGTGTGCCAGGCGTGGCAACAGGCAAACTCAGCGTAGCCATGACTGGCGGCACACTAACGGCCAAGGGCGATGGCAAGTACATAGCCCGTCCATCCACGCCCAACACCGAAGCAGTCATCACCGTCAGTGCCACCAATGAAGGACGCTCACAAGAGATGGGGAAGTTCACATTCCGTGTTCGCAAACTGCCCGACCCAACAGCATTCATACCCATTTCCGATGGCCAAGGAGGGCAGAACCACTTTAAAGGAGGCAAGCTTCAGAAGCAAGTGCTGATGGGAGCTAGCTCACTAGGTGCCGCTGTTGATGACGGACTGCTCAATATACCGTTCCGAGTACTTGGTTTTGAAGCCCTGTTCTTCGACAACATGGGCAACGCAATACCATACACCAGCTCATCGGCTGAGTTCACTGACCAGCAGAAAAACATGTTCCGCCAGCTTGGACGAGGCAAGCGTTTCTTCATAACCAAGATAAGAGCCATCGGTCCTGATGGAGTGGAACGCACACTCGACGGAGCTATGGACGTTACCATTAACTGATAAAGGCATATAAGCATATAAGCAATATGATGAGTCATCGATATATCTCAATTGTGCTGTTGCTCTGTGTGGCAATAGCTATCAGCGCACAGCCATCACGGCGACGTGCAGCGACCTCTGGTAACACGGACAATGGAGGCAGCGGCAGTGTACCCACTACGCAGACAACCACCGACCGCGCCTCGCTGTCGTTCCCTGTGGCCGATGCCATGCCAGAGGAAGTGGTTTGGAGGCGCGATATCTACCGCCAGCTGGAACTGACAACAGACAAGAACGCCCCACTCTATTACCCCGTGGAACCACGAGGCAAAGAACAGAACCTTTTCACCTACATCTTCCGTCTGGTGGTGTCGGGACGTGTGCCAGCCTATCAGTATAAACTGGACGGCAACGAGAGCTTTGAGGCTGCCGACAAGATAGAACTCAAGGAGTTTCTGGAACGCTACAGCATATACTATGAAGAGAACAACGGCAAAGTGACAGTAGCACCCGCTGACATTCCATCTGCAGAAGTAAAACGGTTCTACATCAAGGAGAGCAACTACTTCGATCAAAGGTCAGCCACATTCCGTACACGTGTAACAGCACTCTGCCCCGTGATGATGAACGAGTTCGACTCAGAAGCCACGCCATACCCGCTTTTCTGGATCAAGTATGAAGATGTGGCTGGCTACCTCTCACGACTGCCACTGATGGCTTCCAACTTCAACAATGTCACCAACATGACGGCAGACGACTACTTCACACTCAACCTCTACGAAGGCAAAATATACAAGACCAATAACCTCCAAGGAAGAGTTTTGGCCAACGACTTCCGAACGGACAGCGCTCTGACCAAGGAGCAGAGACGAATAGAGCTGGAGCTGGAAGCCTTCGAGCATGGCATCTGGACAGCACCGCAGCAACAAGCCGACAGCACACAGCAGGCTGGCGCCAGCAGCTCTTCCTCAGCGCAAGCCACTCCGAAACGGAAGGAAAAATCCAGCTCGCGTCGCAGTCAGAGTTCTGAAGCAGCAGCCTCCCAGAAACGTCCACGAACCAGCAGTGCACCAAGAGCATCGGCCCGTCGCCAAAGGAGGTAGGGGAAAGAAAAATATATGTATGCCGATATAGTGTTGCCGGTACCTCTGCCCGGCCTATTCACCTACAGTGTGCCCGCCCACTTGATAGAACAAGTAAAGGCGGGCTACCGCGTTATTGTACCCTTTGGAACAAAGAAGCTCACAACAGGACTGGTGGCACGGCTCCACAACACACCACCCGCAGACACCAGTATCATAATCAAGGATATTGAGGCGACAGTTGATACCAGACCGATTATTCTCCCCTATCAACTTTCATCGTGGCAATGGATTGCCGACTATTATCTATGCAGCATTGGGGAAGTATATAAAGCCGCACTACCAGCCCTACTTAAGACCGACAAAAGTGTCAAAGGCCGAAAGACATATAAAGAAAGTTCTGATTTCATCGATTTCACCAACAATCTTCCTGCCCTATCGCCAGCACAACAGATGGCATACGACACCATACACGAGCAATGGAAACAGCACAGCACATGCCTGTTGCACGGAGTAACATCTAGCGGGAAGACAGAAATCTACATTCACCTCATAACTGAAGCCCTGAGCCAGGGCAAACAGGTACTATATCTATTGCCAGAGATTGTGCTGACCTCACAGCTCACCGACCGTCTGCGGGCTGTATTTGGTGAGCGACTAGGCGTTTATCACAGTAAATACTCCGACCGCCAGCGAGCGGATGTGTGGCAGCGGCAACTCTCGGAGAAGCCATACGACATCATCGTAGGAGTGCGCTCTTCAGTATTCATTCCCTTCCAAAGGCTGGGATTGGTAATCGTCGATGAAGAGCATGAGACCAACTTCAAGCAGCAAGACCCTGCACCTCGATACAATGCCAGAAGCGTAGCCTTAATGCTGGCCTCTCACTTCAACGCCAAGAGCCTTCTAGGATCTGCCACGCCATCGTTGGAGAGCTACTTCAACGCTCGACGAGGAAAATATGGCCTGGTGACACTCAAGGAACGCTTCGGACAGGTAAGCTTACCTCACATTGAAGTCGTTGACACGAAGGAAGCTCAGCGAAAACGTCAGATGAGTGGTCTGTTTTCGCCACGCCTGCTCGAAGTGATGCGAGAAGCTCTGAACAAAGGCGAGCAGGTTATACTCTTCCAGAACCGTCGAGGATTTGCGCCTCAGATAGAATGTAACATCTGCGGCTGGACTCCACGTTGTCCACATTGCGATGTGAGCCTCACGCTTCACAAGCGCAGCCAGCGCATGACTTGTCACTACTGTGGCTTCACTACTGAGATACCAGAAAGATGTCCCGCTTGCGAGAACGACCAACTGCGACAACGCGGATTTGGGACAGAACGTGTGGAGGATGATATATGCCGCGAGTTTCCGACAGCCCACATAGCACGCATGGACATGGACACCACCCGAACCCGCACAGCCTACGAAGCCATCATCAGCGAATTCGCTGCGGGACACACCGACATCCTTGTTGGCACACAAATGGTCACCAAGGGGCTGGATTTCGGAAAGGTATCTATCGTTGGCATCCTCAATGCAGACACAATGCTCAACCAACCTGACTACCGAGCCTACGAGCATGCCTTCCAGATGATGTCACAGGTGGCTGGCAGAGCAGGACGGCGCGAGAACCAAGGCACTGTCATTCTTCAGGCAAGAAATGCTGATTCACCCATCATTAGCCAAGTCATCAACAATGACTATGAGGCCATGTACAAGACACAGATGCAGGAACGAAGGCAGTTTGCATACCCGCCATTCGTGCGAATAATAACTGTATATGTCAAGCATCGCAACCCTAAAACAATCGAAGATCTGGCACGAGAACTCACTATTCGTCTTCGCTCCATATTTGGTACACGAGTGCTTGGCCCCGACGAGCCTCCTGTAGGGCGAATACAAAGCCTGTACATTCGCCGCGTGTTGCTCAAGCTTGAACCATCCATACCCTTGCAGCAGGCACGGACATCCCTACTTGCGACCCGCGCCGAATTGATCTCACAGCATTCCTACTCAACAGCCCACATATACTTTGATGTTGACCCTGTATAACACGGTGTCACCACATTGATGAAATGCTGATTAGGTATTAAGAAATAGGGCATCTCATAATTTTTTATTGCATTTAATGATGGTGGTAGTTCATATTTCCACTATATTTGCGGGTGAATATACACTTATTTTACATGTATAGTAATCGTTAAAAAATAACTTCCTAAAGTTTATATGAATAGGATTTAAGCATTATGATTATATATCAGCTAATTAGGAGTTAATACAAATGAGATAGTTTTCGGAACTTATTTTTTTATCATTACATAATCATTTTATTCACTCATAAAAACACTTACGACCATGAGAGTAATCATTGAACCATCCTACGACAAGTTGTCACAATGGGCTGCCGAACACGTAATAGAGCGTATCAACGCTGCTAAGCCCACAGCAGAGAAGCCTTTCGTTCTGGGTCTGCCCACAGGTAGCAGCCCTATAGGCATGTATCAGGCTCTTGTGAAAGCAAACAAGGAAGGCCGTGTGAGCTTCAAGAACGTTCTGACATTCAACATGGACGAGTATGTTGGTCTGCCAGAAAGCCATCCCGAAAGCTACCACAGCTTCATGAAAACCAACCTTTTCGACCACATTGACATCCCCGCTGAGAACATACACATACTCAACGGCAACGCTGCCGACCTTGCAGCCGAGTGTGCCAACTACGAGAAGATGATTGTTGAAGCTGGCGGCATAGACCTCTTCATCGGAGGAATTGGTCCCGATGGACACATCGCATTCAACGAACCTGGCTCCAGTCTCACCAGCCGCACACGTCAGAAGACCCTCACCACCGACACACGTGTTGCCAACAGCCGCTTCTTCGGAGGCAAGCCCGAAGACGTTCCTGCAACAGCACTAACAGTTGGTGTAGGCACAGTGATGTCCGCCCGCGAGGTGATGATCCTCTGCAATGGCCACAACAAGGCACGTGCTTTGCAGGCCGCAATAGAAGGCCCTGTAACCCAGTGGTGGACCATCAGCGCACTTCAGATGCACGAACACGGCATCATCGTGTGCGACGAGGCCGCAACAGAGGAAATCAAGCATGGCACATACAAGTATTTCAAGGACATCGAGAAAGACAATCTGTAAACAGTAATTCACTTATGGGTTTAATGGGATAATTGGCTTTTGCCATCCCATTAAGCCCATAAGCCTTATAGGCCTCATAAACAATATTCGCCCTCCAATCAATGAGACTCCATCACTTCTTCGCCTCGGCAGCAGCCCTGTTGATATCATTAACTGCACTCGCTCAGAAACAGCCCGCTACGGGATATCCTATTACCCCAGTACCATTCACAGCTGTTAAGGTAACTGATGCCTTTTGGGGTCAACGGCTACGCGCCAGCCGCGAGGTCACAATACCTTTGGCATTCTCCAAATGCGAGGAAACTGGCCGCTACACCAATTTCAGCAATGCTGCTGCCCACCTTCAAGACCCCGCCAAAGTGTTTCATGTAAACGGTGTGGGCTACAGCTTTGACGACACAGACCCCTACAAGACCATCGAAGGAGCCAGCTATCTGCTACAGACCTACCCCGACAAGAAGCTGGAGGCGTACATTGACAGCGTGATAGATGTCATAGCATCGGCACAGGAGCCTGATGGCTACCTCTACACAGCCCGTACACAGAACCCAGCAGACCCGCACCATTGGGCAGGTGAACGCCGCTGGGTAAAGGAGGAAGACCTCAGCCACGAGCTATACAATCTCGGACACATGGTGGAGGGTGCCATAGCCCATTATCAGGCTACCGGTTCACGCAAGTTCCTTGACATAGCCATCCGCTATGCCGATTGCGTTTGCCGCGAGGTCGGTCCCAACCCTGGGCAGGCATGTGTTGTGCCAGGCCATCAGATTGCCGAGATGGCTCTTGCCAAATTATATCTCGTGACTGGCGACCGCAAGTACCTCGACGAAGCCAAGTTCTTCCTTGACTATCGTGGGAAGACAACTATTGTACATGACTATTCACAGGCCCACAAACCTGTTATTGAACAAAACGAGGCTGTAGGTCATGCCGTACGTGCCGCCTACATGTATGCAGGAATGGCTGATGTGGCAGCCCTAACAGGCGACTCTGCATACATACACGCCATAGACGCCATCTGGGACAACATAGTAACGAAGAAGCTTTACATCACTGGCGGCATCGGTGCCACAGCTAGTGGTGAGGCTTTTGGACGTAACTACCAGCTACCTAACATGAGTGCCTATTGCGAGACATGCGCTGCTATTGGCAATGTATATGTCAACTACCGTCTGTTCCTGCTTCACGGTGAAGCGAAGTACTACGATGTGCTGGAGCGCACACTCTACAACGGACTCATCAGCGGTGTTTCGCTCGATGGCGGTGGTTTCTTCTACCCCAACCCACTGGCTTCTATGGGTCAGCATCAGCGTCAGCCTTGGTTCGGCTGTGCCTGCTGTCCTAGCAACATTTGCCGTTTCATTCCCTCCCTGCCAGGATATATCTATGCAGTGAAGGACAGGAACGTCTATGTCAACCTCTTCCTCGCCAACGAGAGCCAGCTCACCGTAGGCGGCAAGAAAGTGACACTAACCCAGCAGACCGACTATCCCTGGAACGGTGACATAACCCTTTCAGTGAAGAAGAACGCTGCCGGACAGTTCGCAATGAAGATACGCATTCCTGGATGGGTGCGCGGTTCTGTGGTGCCGTCCGACCTATATGAATTCAGCGATGGACGCCGGCTAGCCTACGCCATTAGCGTTAACGGTCAGATTGTAAATAACGCATTAACATCCGATGGCTACTGTACTATTACACGAAAGTGGAAGGCTGGAGACTGTGTAAAGATACACTTTGACATGGAAGCCCGCACAGTTCGTGCCAACGCACATGTTCAAGACGACAGAGGCATGATTAGCGTGGAGCGCGGGCCTTTGGTTTACTGCGCCGAGCATCCCGACAACGATTTCGACATCAGCGGTGTCCTCATCAATCAGGCTCCTAAGTTCACACTTGACAATGCATCTGTGGCCAACACCCCCATCAAGACACTGACTACAGACGCTCAGCTGCTGAACTTCGACGGACAAGGCCGGCTGCTCACATCCGATGTGCGTCTGACACTCATACCCTATTACGCATGGTGTCATCGCGGCTCTGGCAAGATGCAGGTTTGGTTGGCACAGGACCTGAGTGCAACAACACCAGCCCAACCTGCCACTTTGGCTTCGGAGAGTACTGTAAGCGCCTCACACAGGATGGCGGCTATCACAGCTGTCAACGACCGTCTTGTACCCAAAAATGCCGAAGACCGCAGTGTTCCATATTGGCACACTTGGCCAAAGAAAGCCACAACTGAGTGGATACAGTATGACTTCGCCGCAGCTGCCACCGTTCAGAGTGCCACCGTCTATTGGTATGACGACGGGCCTTGGGGCGGCTGCCGTGTACCTCAGAGTTGGCGCATACTCTACCGCGACGCAGCCGGCGAGTGGCAACCTGTCCAGGACCCCGACAAGTATCCCACGCAGAAGGGTACGGCCTGCGCCGTCAACTTTGAGCCAGTACAGACATCAGCCCTCAGACTTGAGATTGTACAACCCGAAGACAACTCTGTAGGAGTCTTTGAGTGGAGTGTGAGATAAAGCAATATGTTTATTGTTAGAATTATGAAACAAATACTTATAACAGCAGCTTTGCTCATTGCATCAATGATTAGCACTACAGCAAAGGAGCTGGTGGTTACGCTGAAGGATGGAACCCGCATGGCGTTCCATATCGACAGCCATAATGAAATCTGGATGTTCACCCATTCTGGAGAACGTACTGTAAGGCTTCGCACCACAGAACTCAATATTGACAACATCAAGGAAATGCGCATCTATTCGCAACTGCCATCCGACGTGCAGCCCGATGCCGTCCAAGAGTTGCCTGCCACTAACAACACAGAAAACGGAGCCGTATATGACCTTAGCGGGCGACAAGTTGGTACCGACCTTTTTAAGATGAAAGCCGGACTTTACATAGTGAACAATAAAAAGGTTGTCATACCATAAATGCAACAGCACACAAACGCTATGAGACACCTATCTTGCATAATTGCAGCACTGTTGCTCGCAGCCAACGCCATTACGGCACAAGATACACTGTGGGTAAAGTCCAACGACCGATATACCAAGCCATCATTTATTGTACTGCAAGGAACCGACTCAACGGTGTTCCGCAATGCATCCATCCGCACCTACACCGAGGGGAGCATCAACAACTTCAACTACTCGGCTCTCATTCCCGCCATGAAACAGTCTGCCGATAGCATTTCATCGGCTGCTTTCACCTTCGAATGGCCTGGACGCATCATTTGGAAGCCTACGACATCCGACAACAACTATAACAACGACTACTACAACCCCAACTCACAATGGAGTTTCAAGAACTCCAAAGAGAGCGAACATTTCATAGTTTTTTGGGACAAAGCATTCGGTGATGACCCTAACGCCAACTCAGTTCCATCGAATCTTCGCGTAAATATAGATGACCTGCTTCGCAAGGCAGAGACGTTCTATGCCACAAATGTTGACATTCTTGAAATGTGTAGCGTGGGGCAAGGCAAGTCGCAGCTGGACACCTACAAGATGATTATCCACCTGCTCTACGACGATGGATGGACAGCAGTAGGCTCTGGTTACGACGATATGATAGGTGCGCTATGGGTCACGCCCTCCACTTGTCACCCAGTAGGCAGTACCATAGCTCATGAAATAGGCCATAGCTTCCAGTATATGGTTGCCACAGACTACCGTCTAAACAGTGTGTCCAACTACTTGCAACGAGGCTGGCGATACGGCTATGGAGCCAATGGCTCTGGCGGCAACGCTTTCTGGGAGCAGTGTGCTCAATGGCAATCTTTCCAGGACTATCCGAGTGAGGCCTTCGGCTATAATGTTGCTGTATGGCTTCCCAATTGCCATCGCCACTTCTGCCACGAGTGGATGCGCTATGCCTCCTACTGGCTTCAGTACCACTGGACCGAGAAGCAGGGCAAGGCTGCATATGGTCGCATCTGGCGTGAGAGCCACTACCCCGAAGATCCTCTTGAGACATACTGCCGTCTCTTCTGCAACGACGACTGGCAGGTGTTTTGGGACGACTATTTCGAGTATGCCACTAAGCTGCAGAACTATCAGTTCGAGGCAATACACCAGTACCTCAGTACCAACTACAGTGCACGCAGCTACAAGACACAAATGTACCAGTGCGACGACAACTTCTATCAGGTGGCCTATGCCAGCTGCCCCGAGACAAGCGGTGTGAACATCATACCCCTCACAGGATGGAAGGCCGGCGAACAAATAACTGTTGAGTTCGAAGGACTCAACCCAGGTTCCACTCTCCATTCCTCCGATCCTGGCCATGCCTTCCTCAACGACGGCGGCAGCGAGTATAAAGTCGTTAGCACCTACAACAATGCAGGCAACGCTGAGAACCGTGGCTGGCGATACGCCTTGGTTGCCATATCTAACGACAAGACCATCGTGTCAGAGATAGGCAAGGCTAGCGAGGGCAACATAATATTTACCGTTCCATCACCCGTGACCCGCGTATCGTTGGTAGTTGTTGGTACACCAAGTAAGTACAACCGACATGCATGGGACGAGAAGGATGAGAACGATGCACAATGGCCATACAAGGTTCGCTTCACCAGAGCTAAACCTAGCGGTATATAAATATAAAGGTATATAAATAGGTATATAGAAGAACTATCAATAATACAAACTAAAAACAACCGCTTATGAAAAGAACATTTACACATTTGTTTGCTATGGTGTGTGCCGCTGTGATGTCTTTGACAGCCAGCGCACAGTTCCAAGCAACTGTTGAAGAGTATCCTGAAGGCTACAAGATGTCGGATGCTACATTCGCTCTGGCAGAAGTGGCCAATGCACTTGGCACAGACGTAGCCACACTGCAAAGCACAATCACAGAATGGCAGAATGCCGAAAGCTCAGAAGTCAACTATTTCTTCCTTGCCAATGCTGAAGGCGACCCATACAGCAACTACACACAAGGCTCAAAGGGTGGATTCTGGATGACAAAGAACCCAGCCACACCCGTGTCGTGGACTGCAGAGTTGGGCGATGCTGCATGGTACAACATTCTCTCCGTTGACGAGGAGGCTGCCAATCTAGTCCTAAGCATAGGTCAATACCCTGGAGCCTTTGCTGCAGGAGAGCAGGCATCAGCACAGTTCCTCCTTGTGCTAGGTGAGAAGACAGCCACCTTTGACATCACCCTGAAGGTTATTGAGAAGCCCGTGGTTGATATACCCGTAGCAGAGACCGAGATTGCAAAGTTGCAGATTGTTGGCCAGCAGACGGTTGAGGTACGTCAGTATCCTCGCGGAGGCTATGACAGCTCCAAACAGGATGTTGACCTCACAGGCGTAGCCGAACTGCTAGGCACCACTGATGCTATCATTGCAGAGAACCTAGATGCCATTCTCTACGCTACAGTACAGAAATCGACCGAGGAGGATGCTGAGTTCCTGGGTGACAGCCTCAGCAACACATCCACAGCAAATGCTGTTGGCTTCTGGTTCGGACGTCTCTGGGACAAGACCAACGAGGTTCCAGCTGTTGAATGCGCCTCAGCCACATGGGCCGCTGGCAAGAACCTAGCGTTCTATAGCGAGAGCTACGCCTACGATGCCGAAACTAAGACCTTGTCATCCAATATCGGTCAGAAAGGCGGTGAGCTGAAGGTCGGAGATGAGATGCTGGCCAAGATCTACCTCGTATGGGGTGAGAAAGCCTACCTCATCAACTACCACTTCGTTATCGAGGAAACTCCGGTTATCAACCCCGACGAGCTGACAGAGGTCGGTTCTGAGGACATCGTTGCAGAGTTCTATGTAGCCAACGACTATTCAGGCACAACAGCAACTATTGACTTTGATGCCATCCTCACACTCCTCGAAGCAGAGAAGAGCGAGGTTACACTGAAAGCCACAGTTGATGAGACTGGTGCTATGACTGATCAGTCATCAGCAAACAACGGTGGTTTCTGGCTCAACGCAGAGGGCTACAAGTGTGGATGGGGCGATGGTTACTTCTATATTGAGCCAACCGCCAGCAACGACTTCTCCACATTCTCCATCGGACAGTACCCCAACAGGCTTGAGGCTGGCACTGTTTATACTGCCAAACTCTACATTGTTGCAGGCAACAAATACTACACCCTAAACCTCACTGTCAAGCCAACCGAAAAGCCAGCTCCAGCCGTAGTATTCGAGAGCGTTGCAACCAAGGTTCTCAACATTCAGGCAATCCCCGCTAGCAGCTACGACATTGAGATGACAGGTGAGTTGGATATGGCAGAAATCGAGAATTTAGTGGGTACAAGCAATGTTACGCTCTATGGTCAGGCTGCTCCTCAGGATGGTGATGACGACTGGACAGTTCGCTACAGTGATGCTTACTCATGTACCCCTTATCCAGGCTTCTGGATGGATGGCAATGGCTATGTATCCACGTGGGGAACCTCACCATGGGGCGTCACCTACAGTGGCGGCACATTCACCTTCTACCAAATGCCGAACCATGCCGACAATGCCGAGGGCGCGAACTACAAGGCCAATCTGTTCCTTGTGAACATAGCTACTGGCAAGCTTGTTACTGTTGAAATCCACCTCTCCTTCGTAAGCCAGATTATACATGCCGATGAAGTAGGCAGCATGGACATCGTGCTTCCGCTTAGCACAACCAAGGGTCAACATCTCTACACCGACATTGATATGTCTGAGGCTCTAGAGGCTCTTGGCGTTGAGACCACATCCGACATGCTCAGTAGCACACAGCCTCTGAAGGTTACTATGGCTGACGGCAACTTAAATGAAGGCGGCAGTGCCTCCGAGGGTGCAAACATCACAGCTGAAGGTTTCCTCGATGAGACAGAAAGTCTGGAGAACACCGTGTTCAGCTTCTATATGGAGCCATCAGACGATGCAACTGTTTCATTTGAAACAGAGAACTTCAGCGGCACCTTCGAAGCAGGCCAGCGCATCAAGGTTAAGGCTGCTATAGAGGTTCCTGCAGTAGGCGACGGCAATGCCAAGCGTTTCACTCTCAACCTCCTGTTCGTGGATCCAGAGACCTACACCGGTGTACTCGACATTCACAGCAACGTCGCAGCCTCTTCCTTGCTCTATGACCTAAGTGGTCGCCGTGTGAACGGTAAGAGCCAAAAGGGCATATATATTGTAGGTGGCAAAAAAATCGTTGTGAAGTAGAGCGGATACTCCTACACTATCCAATAGATTCCATTGAAGCTCCGCCCCACAAGGCGGGGCTTCTTTCATGGTTGAAGGGTACATAAGTCAGAATGAACTCGTATGCCATCAAAACTGTACACATTTCACAAATAACGTGCGACATATTGCTACAGATGTTGCACGTTATTCTGTATCTTTGCATCGGAATTGCTAATGTTTATACAACTATGAGAAGTATTGTTACTGCAATTATCGCGCTTGTTGCCGCAACAGCTATTCAGGCTGACCCTATCACGTTAACGGTTAGCAAGAACCAGAAACAGACCATCACAGGCTTTGGAGCTGCCTGCTGCGACGGAGCCATGTGCCCCTACGGCACCGACACTCAGCCTGTAATGCTGCTCTATGGTCCTTCGTCGAAGGTAGGACTTAACATCATGCGAATGGAAATCTCGCCAAATTTTGAAGGCGACATCATAATACCTGAGTGGGGAAACTACGATTCGCCCTATGACTGGAAAGGCTCGCTGCCTTCAGCCAAGATTGTGAAGCAACGCGGCGGAATTGTTTTCGGTACACCCTGGTCACCGCCAGGCGAGTTCAAGACAAATGGCGGGGCGAATGGCGGAAACACAGAAGACGAGAACGCTGTAAGGGGCAAGTTGCGTGAAGACTGCTACGAGAAGTTCTTCCCGTGGTTGAACACGTTCCTGGCCTACATGAAGCAGAACGGTGTCAACGTTGATGCCGTATCCATCCAGAACGAACCAGACTGGTGGGTGAACTACTCCGGATGTCTCTACGACCCTCAGGATTTGGTAAACCTTGTCAGGAACTATGCCTATATGCTGGACAGGAAGACCTACCCTGGCGTAAAACTAATCAGCGGCGAGAGCCTCGGGTTCACTCAGAACTACACCGACCCACTGATGAAGGACACAGCATGCCGCAGACAGATTGACATCGTGGCTGGTCACCTCTATGGTCATGCACCGCTCGACTATATGAAGCAATCGGCTATCCTCGCTGCCAGATACGGCAAGGAAGTGTGGATGACAGAACACTCCTCGACCGACTACATCAAAGACCGTCTGCCAAGCTGGCACGAACAATTGCTCTTCGCCGAGGAACTGAATGAATGTATGCTGGCAGGATGCACAGGCTATATATATTGGTATATGCGTGCACCGTGGTCTTTCATTGGTACGGGCGAGACAGAATATGGTGCCGACAACAAGAAGAATAAGTTGCTGCCACGAGCATACGTCATGTCGCACTTCTCCAAGCATGTAACTGGTTCAACTAGATTAGTGACCTCACTCGATATGAAATCAGGTTCAGAAGCTGCTACGGAATATTCTGCCTACATCAAAGGCGACTCGATTATAGTAATGGCTATAGACACCACAGAGACAGCACATAGTCTGATTCTGAAATTGCCATACGAAGTGGAGAGCGGTGTTCACTTGCTATCGACAGGCAACGAGAAGGCCAATCTTTGTCAGGCGACAGCGATAACCATTGACGAGCCAACAAAGACAGTCACTGTAGAGATGCCTGCACGTAGCCTGAACACCTATATCCTAATGATTAAAAAGGAAGAGACGTCAGTTGAGGTCCCGAACCAAACAAGCAATGATGGCACAAAGACCTATTACGACCTACAGGGACGTCGCACCACTTCCCCCCGTGGCCTTTACATAGAGAGAAATGGCGACGGCTCAACAAGAAAGATATATCGCAACAGATAATAATATCGAATCATGTACATCACGAGAGAAAAACTATGCAAGGCTTTGCTCACACTGATAGTGCTGGTATGTTGCACAGCAGGCGTAAAAGCAGAGAAGAGAGACATCACCGTTGGCGACGAGACACGATCCTACATGCTCTACGTGCCTAAAGGCTGCAAGCCAGGAGCACCACTGGTAATTGCCATGCATGGAGCCAGCGGCAGTATGGATAACCAGAGTCCACACTTCAACAACATTGCTGACACTGCTAAGTTTATTGTGGCCTATCCTCAGGGTAAGCTCATGTATTTCCCTGTATTCGGAGGCACAGTGACTGGCTGGGAAGCCACAGGAGAGAACAATGCCGATGTGGCTTTCCTCAAGGCTATAATCGACGACATATCCAATAATTACCAGATTGACCGGCGTCGAGTCTATTGCTGCGGCTTTTCCAATGGTGGCATGAACACCTATGCAATGGCCAATGCGTGCAGCGATGTATTTGCAGCTTTTGCTGCCATCAGCGGCTTTCCGCTCAACGAGTTCCACCTGCGTCATACAGGCCATCGTCCTGTGCCATTTCTCCACATTCACGGTAAGAACGACGACTTCGTGCGCTATCGTCTGATGCCAACCATTGTTGATGAAATGGTAGTACGCATGGGTGCCAACCCCATACCCGTGAGGACATCGGTAAGTGGTAAGTACGACAAGAACGTGTACGAGGCCAGAGAGGGGAGCTTTCCTTACATCTATTATGAAATAGACGGAATGGGCCATAATGACTTCACCACCAACACCGAGGATGGTAACTCATCGCTCACCATGTGGAAGTTCTTCCGTCAGTACACCCTCGACACCCCTTGCGACACCACCATTAAGTGGATGCCACGTATAGAGACAGAGGGTTTCATTCCAGAGGACCACGGATGGACTGTCAACTACGGCAAGACATTGCTAGCCTTCGGCCACGGTGACAAAACCGATGCAAACCAGAACGTCTATCACTCGCTACAACTCACCAATGGCCGCTACAAGCTTTGTTTCAAGTCACAGGGCGAGGCGGGCAAGACCGTCGGAGTCAAGCTACAACGCTTCCATCCGTCAGCCGTTATACTCAACGCCAACGTACCCGTGGGTGAGGAGACAACTCTCGACTTCAGTATTACAAACGCCGACTTCGGACAGTATAAGCTCACTTTCACACGCCCTAGTTCATCCGACAACATCAAAATCAGCAACATTAGCATCTCCTCAATAACAGCAGAAGAAGTAGCTGGTATGGCTTCATTGAGCCGTAGCCCAATGGATGATAGCTGGTGCTACACGCTTAGCGGACAGCAGGTTAGCCGCCCATCCAAAGGAATATACCTGATAGATGGCAAGAAGGTAGCCATCCAGTGATAATCCCAAGACAAAGCAAACGGAGAGAGACTGAACTGGTCCCTCTCCGCTTCATTATAAACACCTGGTATTTCAAATGCCTTCGTCAAGACCGACAGTTTGTCTGCCATTCTTATATTCGCCCAGGATCTTGAAGTCCTTGATAAGCGGTATTATGGCATCAATGCCTTGCCGGTATCTTGTCAAGTCATCATACATAAGGTCAACATAGAACAGATATTCCCATTCATGCCCAATAATTGGCAGTGACTGGATTTTCGTCAGGTTAAGTCTGTAGAAAGACAGTATGGCCAGCACATGAGCCAAGGAGCCTTGTTCATGGGGAAGCGAAAAGACTATGCTCGACTTATTGGTTTCCGTCAATGGGCGAAGCAGGTCGGCTTTGTTTGGGTTCGAGACCACAAGGAAACGTGTGAAATTGTGTTTGTTGTCCTCTATATGGTCTTCTAGGACCTTCAGTCCATAGAGACGCGCTGCTTCAGCATGGCAGATGGCGGCCCATCCTCGCCTTCCTTCCTCGGCAATCATCTTCGCAGAGCCTGCCGTGTCACCGCCTTCCACATTCTTCAATGATGGATGCTTGGCGAGAAACTGGCGACATTGCATCAAGGCAACAGGGTGGGAATGGACCTCAGAGATGGTATCCCAGTCGTCATCAGGCAGACAGCAGATGCTGTGGGTGATGTGCAACTTGTGTTCACCAACGATGCAGGCACCCGAGTCACGTAGAAGCTCGTAGTTATGGAGCAGGGAACCGGCTATTGTATTTTCAATTGCCACCATTCCAATGACCGTAGGGTCCTGCTTCATAGAGGCGAACACCTCCTCAAACGTTGAACAGCAGATGAGCTGTATCTGTTCACCTTCATAGTACAGGTGAGCCGCAATGTCGTGGAATGAGCCTATCTGTCCTTGTATTGCAATTCTCTTCATATAGATGCTTTATAGTATCGTCACAGTATCTGTTCCAACTCAGCAACGTTCTTTGCTATCTGCTCATCGCTGACAGAGTAGTTCACCAGATCGCCGTTGATATACTGTTCGTAGCTAGGCATATCGATGAGTCCGTGACCTGAGAGGTTGAAGAGAAAGACCTTTTCCTCACCAGTCTCCTTGCATTTCTTGGCCTCACGAATGGTGGCTGCAATAGCGTGGCAGCTCTCGGGGGCAGGGATGATGCCTTCTGTACGGGCAAAGAGCATGCCAGCCTCAAACGACTCCAACTGTGGGATATCCACACCATGCATCAATCCGTCCTTGATGAGCTGGCTCACAATCATGCCAGCACCGTGGTAGCGCAGGCCGCCAGCATGGATGTTAGACGGCTTGAACTGATGACCCAGAGTGAACATGGGCAGCAAGGGAGTGTAACCAGCCTCATCACCGAAGTCGTACTGGAACTTGCCGCGAGTAAGTTTCGGACAGCTCTCCGGCTCAGCAGCGATAAACTCAGTCTTCTTACCGTCCTTCATGTTGTGACGCATGAAGGGGAAGGCCAAGCCTCCAAAGTTCGAGCCGCCACCGAAGCAGGCTATCACCGTGTCGGGGTATTCCCCAGCCATAGCCATCTGCTTCTCTGCCTCCAGGCCGATGATGGTCTGATGCAGACCGACGTGATTCAACACGGAACCCAAGGTGTACTTACAGTTGGGTGTTGTGGTGGCCAGCTCCACAGCCTCGCTGATAGCTGTGCCAAGTGAGCCAGGATGTGTAGGGTCTTTGGTGATGATATCCTTACCGGCACGTGTGGACATCGATGGCGAGCCTGTCACAGCTGCACCAAAGGTACGCATGATACTTGAGCGGTAGGGCTTCTGCTGCATTGTAATCTTCACCTGATAGACGGCACATTCCAGACCATATAACTGAGCGGCATACGAGAGAGCTGCGCCCCACTGTCCGGCCCCTGTCTCAGTGGTCACGTTAGTCGTGCCTTCCTGCTTGGCATAATAGCACTGTGGAATAGCGGAATTTATCTTGTGTGAACCCAGTGGATTGGTTGACTCATTCTTGAAATAGATGTGTGCTGGAGTTCCGAGTGCTTTCTCCAAATCGTAGGCACGAACCAGGGGTGTGCTGCGATAGAACTTGTACTTCTCAAGCACTTCCTCCGGGATGTCAATGAAAGCGTGTTCTGTGTCCAGTTCCTGTACACAACATTCGCGGGGGAAGATGTGTGCCAGATCGTCAACCCCCAAGGGCTGCTTCGTTGCTGGATGAATGGGCGGCAGCGGTTTGTTTGGCATGTCGGCCTGAATGTTATACCACTGTGTAGGAATCTCACTCTCCTGCAGAATAAACTTCTTCTGTTTCATAACGTTTGTTGTTTATGGGTTAATATTATGTTGTTTTCTTCAATCGAGTAGGAGGAAAACGAAGTAGTTTTCTTCCTACTTTCGTTTTCCGACCTCTCACACCACCGTACATGCGGTTCCGCATACGGCGGTTCCTAACACGGATGCAACTTCACATAATAATCTACAAGGCACGGGTAG
>JAFZQR010000026.1 GCA_017620295.1 Bacteroidaceae bacterium | reverse complement strand
GCAGGTTTTTCTTTTCCTCCGAAGGAGCAGAGCGGGCTCTGTGACTGAGGAGAAAAGGAAAAGATGCGACAAAGAGTGACATCAGACATGAAAACACCTACAGGGAATAAATTGTGTAAAATAATTGTGAATACCTACTTATCTCGCTTAAGAAATAAACCTGCGAGGATGGTTCCGCTGATGCTGTGCCAAGCACAACTGATGGCGCAGGGTAATACAGAAAGGGGTTGGGCTGCGAAGAAATTGCCGGCAAGGACGGTTGCCAACCCTGCGTTCTGCATACCTACCTCGATACTGATGGTGCGCTTCTTTGCTGTGTTGAACTTAGCCAGATGGCCTGCCGTATAGCCAAGGATATAGCCAAGTGTGTTGTGGCAGAATACCACTGCAAAAGTCCATAGGAAGAGCATAAGGCCACGGGCCACGAGGTCGTCATGTACTGTTGAGATAACACCTCCCACGATGCAGGCAAGGCACGTAACGCTCAGCCCTGGCATCAACGACTGAATGGTGGGGAAGCACTCTCGCTTTGAATAAGTATAGTTCAGGAAACAACCGATACCTACGGGGATAATCGTCACAATCAAGATGTTCAGGAACATGCCTATGGCATCAATCTCGATAATCTCGCCAGCCGTCAACTGCATCAGCAGAGGTGTCATCACGGGAGCGAGTAGAGTGGAGGTACAGGTCATTCCCACAGAGAACGCCACATCGCCGTGACAGAGATAGGACATTATGTTACTTGATACTCCACCAGGACAGCATCCAACCAATAGTATGCCTAGTGCAAGAGCTGGTTCCAGTTGGAACACATGTACTAGCAGATAAGCCACACAGGGCATGATGAAGAACTGTGCACATGCACCGATAAGGATGTCTAACGGTCGTTTGGCCAAGATGCGAAAGTCATCGGTGGTGAGTGTTAGGCCCATCGTCAGCATGATGATGCCGAGGATAGCGGTTTGCGTAGTGCCTCTCACCCATAGAAACAGCTCTGGCATAAAGAATGTCAGAGCTGCAATTGCTGTTACAAAGAGTGAGGCGTGTTTTGCCAACTGGCTGGATAATGAAATAAGCGCTTTCATTGCTGACTCTTGATTCATTATTTCGTAACGGTGGCGCGGATTATGCGGATGTCTTGGACGGGGCGGTCATCGGAGCGTCGCTCCACACGCTGGATGCTATCTACAACCTCCATGCCCTCAACGACCTCGCCAAACACGGTGTACTGTCCATCCAGGAATGGCGCACCACCAACAGTTTGGTAGGCTTGCAGCATCTCTTCCGTAAACGGTGCCTTGCCGCGAGTTTGCTGATACACGTCGTAGGAAATGGAACCCAGTTCATCTGAGGTGAAGGTGCGACCTGTGACAATGTAGAACTGCGAGGCGCTGGAGCGTCGCTGCGGGTTGACTTCATCGCCTTGACGTGCAGCCGCAACGGCTCCACGTATGTGATAATGTTTGGGAACAGAAATCTCGGCAGGCAGCGTGTAGCCGAGGTCGCCATTACCCAACCGGTCTTCTGGTGATGCGTAGCGGCTATTGGGGTCACCTCCCTGAACCATGAAGTTGGGGATGACGCGATGGAAAAGCAGTGAGTCGTAAATATGCTCCCGCACCAGCCGCAGGAAGTTGTCGCGATGTTGCGGGGTGTCGGTGAACAGGGCTATGCGAATGTTACCAACAGTTGTCTCTATCAGCACCTCATGTTGGATGGTGTCGTTGGTGGCAACTGTTTGCGAGCCGCTCTGTGTCTGTTGCTGACTGCCGCAAGCAGTGAGGCAAAGGGCGGAGATGGTGGCTAGAAGATGTGTGAATTTCATTGTAATCCTATAAATCTTGTTGTAATTGGGAGGCAAAAATACGAAGAACAACACTTTCTGCAAAGTGATAAGTTGAATTTTCACTACCTTTGCGGTTGAAAAACATCATGCAGAAGACAAATACATATAACGATGGCATTACAGTTCAAGGTAAACACTCCAACGGTTAGTGATCTGACGCTTCACTTGCAGATGTCAGGCTTGCCTCCAACGGAGGATACAGAGTTGAGACAGACGTTCTTTCCCGCAGAGTGGTTCCCGCAATGTGCAGTTCAGCTGACGTGGCCTCATGCAGGAACAGACTGGCACGACTACCTTCAGGAAGTTGACGACTGCTACGTAAGGATTGCTTTGGAGATACTGATCAGAGGTGAGAAAATGATTATAGTTACGCCCGAACCAGAACGCGTTAAAATGTTGATGCATCAGCGTTTACCATCACGGCTACTGGCGTCAATCATATACTTTGAATGCAACACGAATGATACGTGGGCGAGAGACCATTCATTCCTTACACTGATGACCGAACACGGGCCTAAACTGCTGGATTTTCGTTTTAATGGTTGGGGGCAGAAGTTCGCTTCTAACCACGATAACATGATTTGTCGGAGGATGATGGCTAGAGTGGGAGAGGAGACGGAACCCCTGTTGAAGGGCGACTATGAAGCCCATTTGGATTTTACTTTCGAGGGGGGCAGCATTGAGAGTGACGGACACGGCACTCTGCTGACAACGACAGAATGCCTGATGGCGCCAAACCGCAACGAGCCTCTGTTGCAGCAGGAGATAGAAGAGTGTATGCTTAAGTGGTTCCATGCAGAGCGGGTGCTGTGGCTGGATTACGGCTATCTGGCTGGTGATGACACAGACAGCCACGTTGACACCCTTGCCCGATTCTGTTCAAGTGACACAATAGCTTATGTAAGCTGCGATAATCCCGATGATGAACACTATGAGTCGTTGAAGGCTATGGAGCGCCAACTGCAATCGTTCCGTACAACGAAAGACCAACCCTATAACCTCGTTCCTCTGCCACTTCCCGCACCAATGCTTGACCCTGATGACGGACACCGGTTGCCTGCCACATACGCCAACTTCCTCATCATTAACCGTGCCGTTTTGATGCCTACATACGGGCAGCCAGACATCGATGCGTTGGCAGAGCGGCAGCTGAGCAAAGCATTTCCCCGACACGACATCGTACCCATTGACTGTAGCATCCTTATACGCCAGCATGGGTCGCTGCATTGTTCAACCATGCAATACCCGATAGGTGTGCTGTAAGAAAAACAAACTGCATCAATGTCCACACTTGATATATCCTGGTTGTCGCTAGGCGTTGGAGCATTGCTCCTCCTGATTCCCCTTATAGCGTTGCACGTTCTGCGCACAGGGCTTGTGCGTTCTCTTGCTATTGCTTCACTTCGAATGGTTGTGCAGCTGTTTCTGATAGGTGTCTATCTGAAATATCTGTTTGTGTGGGATTTGCCTTGGCTGAACACATTGTGGGTGCTGGCTATGACAGTCATAGCGACCCATACACTAGGAGCCAGAACCAATCTGCCACAACGGCTGTTGGCATTGCCGGCCTTTGTAGGGATGTTTGTGACGGGTGTGGTAGTGGGATTGTTCTTCCTCGTTCCGATACTACATCTTAGCAATCCCTTCACGGCTCGCTACTTCATACCAATATTGGGCATACTGCTAGGTAATATGTTGGGCGTCAATGTCATCACCCTGTCAACATTCTACAGCAATCTTTCCAATCAACAGTCAACCTACTATTATCTCCTTGGTAACGGTGCCACACGTTTTGAGGCATTGCTGCCCTTCTTGCGCGATGCCGTTATCAAGAGTTTCTCGCCATGTATAGCCAATATGGCGGTGATGGGTATAGTGGCGCTGCCAGGTACTATGATAGGACAGATACTTGGTGGCTCTCAGCCAGATGTGGCGATAAAGTATCAGATGATGATTGTTATCATAACGACCTCTGCATCAATGTTGTCGGTGATTATCACCTTGTGGCTTACTATCCAAAAATCCTTTGATAGCTATGGTCGTCTGCGTCAAAGCCAGCTGAAGAAGTAAACATCTGTCAGCGGCTCTCTGCCGTTGTTTCCTCCTCTTCACATCCTGCAGCGTGGAAGATGAGTGTGGTGGCCCCAATTGTGATTATGGTGCCGTCGTCGAGTCGCAGGCGGTCGTTGTCGCGCAGAATGGTGTTCTGTACGAATGTGCCTGTGCCAGAGGGGGCGTCTCGCAGCGTGTAAACCAATGCGCCCTTACGGTTCCTCTCTACGTTAATGATGCAGTGGGTGGTGTCAACACTGGGGTCAACGGTCTCAATTGGAGCGTTGATGGAAGAGCCTCTGACATAGCGTCCAAACACATTTTGTCCCATTTGTAGGGCGATTGTCTGGCGATAGTGGAACACGTTCTCAACAACTGTGACATAGCCGTATGGGAACTGCTCGCTAGCTTCGTCTGTCAGCTTATGGGTCTGACTTGTGCTGAGAGCCTCCTGATTGTCAGCGGGCGTTGAGGGGTGTTCCTGGGTTTTGGCACGTTCTTCCTTGCGTGTCTTGAGAACCTGCGACGAACCTATCCTTACCCCAAATTGCTTGCGGCATTCTTCACACTCGAAAATCAGAGTGTTACCTTCGGAATAATGTGTCTCGTCGAAGGTGATGGAGTGGCCACACTTTGGGCAACGAACTCGTTTCATTCGCGGATTATTTCAGTTCCATAACCCAAGCATAGGCGAAGTCGCCTTGAAGCTTGCGCAAAGCGGCAGCTTGTGTATAAGCCTCGGATTCAGAATCGTAGCCACCGAGAACGACACGTCGCATATTGCCAGTCTCCATGACTTCAGCGTTAGGTAATCCCTTTTCGTGAAGCCTCTCTACCAGAATGTCGGCATTGTTGCGACTGATGGCGCATGCAATCACAATTACATAAGAGCTGCTTGTCTGTTCCTGTGCTGTTTCTTCGCTTTCAGTTGCAGCTGTCTGCTGGCTTTCGGTTTGTGTTGTGGAAGTCTGTTCGGCAGCTTCTAAGGCCGGTGATGCCACAACACCCTCAGCTTTCATGGACACTGTGCTGCTTTGAACAGATGTCTGTGCGGGTTCCTGTGGAAGGATGGATGCCTGCTGCGTTGAACTGTTGCCGTTGAAACGGTGAGGCTGCAGCAAGACAACTGCCAGAACTATTACAGCTGCAATAGCGGCAGCGTAGTGCAGGAAGCGGCGGTTGATGCGAATGGTGATGCTTTGGTTGTTGTCATCCTCGCCTACTGCCCGACGCATTCTCTTTGCGCTACGATCCTGTTTGGATGCCAACAAGGGGAATGTGAAGCCGTCAAGGCCAAACAAATGGGGTGTCATAACACCTGCCAGACAGGGTGAGAACATCAGATGACCATCCTCATCTTGTGACAGCACACCGAGTGAACCGAAGTCCATCTGACCTTCTGTCAGCAATTGCTGACGTAGGGATAGGATGAGTCTTTGAAGGTGCTTCTTGGCGTCTGTAGTGCTGAGGTTCATCTCTTCTTGCAAAGCTCCAACCAGAAGTCCATCGTCTTCAACGACATCGGTTGTGAACCTAACCATACGCTTTGGAGGGAGGAACAAAGCCTCGTCTTCAACTCGTTGTGCAGGATTGGACAATGTGATGAATGCTCCGAACTGCGGCAGTACCACGCAGTCGTGCTCAAGCAATAGGTGCTCTATGTAAAATGACAGGTCTTTCATTGACTGCAAAGGTAGTGTTTTTACTTGATACCTCATCATCAAAAATGTGAAAAATGAACACGATGTGATGAATTTGTGTATTTGTTTGGCTTTGTCCTAATTAAACCATACCTTTGCCAATACTTCATCCAACGAGATGGAGAGTTTAAGCTTATGTCATTTTTCTTTTTTGATAACAGATTGATATTTCGATATGTATCAGCTGTAATTGTAAGTGTTGCTGTAATTGTAACTGTAGCAGCATGCGGCTTTAATCATCCTGCATCGGAGAGTGAGAATGCTGATGAAAATCAGTCATCTTCCATTGATACTACGGCAATGAGGATGTTGGCAGGTGTGTGGGTGGATGAAGACACTGGCGCAGCTGTGCTTCGCATCTGTGATGACAGTATCTTCTATGCCGACAGCTTGGCGTTGCCCTCAAGGTTCGTTATCTGTGCAGACACCATGATAGTGATGGGTGCGGAGGAACAGCATTACCCGATAGAGCAGATATCTGATGAGGTGTTCTACTACATGACATTGACAGGAGAGAGCATCCATCTGATTCGCTCATTTGATGACAGCGATGCGTTGGCGTTCAGCAGCTCGCAGCCTGATGCAATCGAGATGGATGCGGTGGAGCTGGATCGCGACACAGTAATGTACTCGCCAGCAGGTAAACGCTTCCATTTGTATGTTAAGGTCAATCCGTCGCAGAACAAGGTGTACTCCACAAGCTATACAGAAGAAGGTATGGCTGTGCGTACGGCCTATTACGACAATATTGTGCATATTGGAGTGTTTGACGGCAGCGAGCGTGTCTGCTCTCGCGATTTCAGCAAGAATGACTTCGCAGACGAATCCATACCCGCCTCATTCATGGAGTCGGCAATCCTGTACAATATCGAGTTTGGGTACATAGACAATCGAGGTGTGCATTTCCAAGCCGTTCTTACTCAGCCAGAGGGCTACACCAGTTATCTGGCCGACATCACAGTGTCTTTTACAGGCGACATTTCTATCACTCATCCAGAATAGCAGATGACAGCAGAACCACTAACCGTATATAAGGCATCGGCAGGCTCTGGTAAGACATTTACGCTTGCTGTGCAGTACATCAAGCTGCTGGTGAATGCCACAGAACCTGGCGAGTTCTCACATATCCTTGGTGTAACGTTCACCAACAAGGCTACCACAGAGATGAAGGACCGCATCATTGGTCAGCTCTATAATATAGCAAAGGGCAATGACGACGATGATGACTCCTATTTCAAGGCGTTGCGTGGCGAGATTGACCCCAGTGTTTCCAATCAGGAGATACGCAGGCGTTGTGCGGATGCCCTATATGAGATCCTTCACGACTACAGTCGTTTCCGTGTTCAGACGATTGACTCGTTCTTCCAGGTGATACTGCGAGGGCTTGCCCATGAGTTAGGGTTGATGGCTAACCCGCAGGTAGAGTTGGGCGATATCGATGTGCTGTCAGCGGCTGTTGACCGCATCATAGACAGGCTTGAGGACGAACCTGTTGTGCAGGAGTGCCTGATGGCTTTGGTGCATGAGCGGATGGACGAAAACCGTCGTTGGGATGTGAGGTCGGACATCAAGCGTTTTGGGCTTGCAATTTTCAACGAGGATTATTTGCGTTTGGGCGATGATCTGCGTTTGTTGCTAGGCGATGAGGAGAAGGTGAGGTCTTTGCACTCGCGCTTTGTTTCGCAGCGCAATGAAGCTATAAGCGGTTTGCAGGATATGGGCAATATCATGCAGCAGGCTATGCAGCAGTCGGGTTATGCTTTTGCCGATGTGTTCAGCAATGGAAAGGATGTTGAGACCTTTGTGAGGCGTTTGGTTGGTGCCAATGCCAAGGATGAAATCACTGTGCCGCCACGTTTGCAGGCAAAGATAGACGACCCCGACCCTATGGTGATGCTCAAGAAGTCCGATAGGGAAAAAAGCGAGCTGTGGGGCATAACCGATGAGATGCACGGTATGCTGTGTCAGGCAAAGGAGATGCTTGACAAGTCGCAATGGGTGATAAACAGCTCTACCATTGCTCTCGCCCATCTCAAGGAGCTGCAGCTGTTGGAGTTTATTGACCGTGAGGTGGCTGCCATCAATGAAGAGACTTCACGCTTCAACCTTTCAAAGACGCCAATCCTGCTGGCTCGTATGATTAAGGGTGTGGATGCACCTTTTGTATTTGAAAAGACGGGTACGCGTCTTCACCACGTGATGATAGATGAGTTCCAGGACACATCGCGCCTGCAGTGGGAGAACTTCAAGTCGCTGTTGTTGGAGAGCTTCTCGCGAGGCGGCCACAACCTTGTGGTTGGAGATGTGAAGCAGAGTATCTACCGCTTCAGGGGTGGCGACTGGCGCATACTGGGAAACATTGAGAAACAGTTGGAACCTAAACCCGACATTGTGCCTCTCGATACCAACTACCGAAGTGAACGCAGGGTGGTGGAGTTCAACAACGATTTCTTCGATGCCGCCGCTCCGCTGTTGGATGCCGCTCATGGTGAACGTGAACGACAGGTGGGGATGGACGGTATGTTCAAAGCGGCATACGACCATTGTAGGCAGGAGTTGCCAGATGATAAACCCGTCAGCGGCTACGTGCGTGTGACGCTGGTGGAGAGGGGTGAGAAATGTGAAGCCGCAGCATCAGAGTCGTTTGTTGTTGACGATGTGAAGCAAACGGTGTTGCATTTGTTGGAGAGTGGGGTTAAAGTAAAGGATATCACCATTCTCATTCGCAACCGTAGCGATTGCAAGCCTATTCTTGATGCTTTTGCCTTGGATGAGCGTATGCCTTCAATTGTCAGCAGTGAGGCGTTCCTTCTTGATGCAAGCGAAGCTGTGGGGTTGATTATTGATGCACTGAGAGTTGTTGACGATGAAGCCAAGAATACTGTGGCACGTTATCATCTGGTGCAGTGCGGAATAGACACAGAGGCGTTTGCCGTGCAGCTGCCAGAGTTGCGGATGTTGCCCCTGTATCAGCTTGTTGAGCGTCTGTATAGCATGCTTCCTAAGGAGGTGGCTAAAGGCCAGGATGCCTATATCTTTACATTGCTCGATGCTGTGGTTGACTTCATTCAGCGTGACAACGGAGATGTTCACAGTTTCGTGAACTATTGGGATGAGAAGCTCCACGCACAAGCTATTCCTACAAGTCAACCTGATGGCATACGAGTGATGACCATCCATCAGGCAAAGGGTTTGGAATTCCAGACGGTGCTGTTGCCATTCTGCTCGTGGAAAATGGAGAAGTTCTTCAACGACAGCTATATATGGTGCCTGCCAGAAGGCGAACCCTACGAGCAGCTGCGTCTGATACCTGTGGATGGCATCTCGCGTCTGGCTCCTAACTCTGCCTTCCAGCGTTCCTTTGTTGAGGAACATCTGTTGGCAAATCTTGATGAGTTGAACACGCTCTATGTGGCTCTTACTCGTGCTTGTGCCAATCTGTTTGTATGGGCAGAGTATTCACCTTCCAAGGATGAACGTAAGGATAAGACCGTGTCCTCACCCAGGGATTGTGCTCGTCTGCTGGCAATGGTGATGCCTATGTTGGGATTGAACTCGGAGAAGCTGCATATAGAAAACGAAAACGAAAACGATAACGTTGATGAGGCAAAGGAGGTGAATGTGCTGGATGTTACGACCTATGTCTCTGGGGATGATGTAGCGGCGAGTAGTGAGGAGAAAGCCAAAGACAGCCGCATGAGTCCATTGGCTAAACCTGTGTTTATAAATATGTATAGCAACGATGTTGGTGTGGAGTTTGTGCAAAGCAACAGTTCGCAGCAGTTCCTTGCATCACTTGATGATGAGGCCGACACCTGTGATGAGGTGTTGCTAGCGCAGCAGTCACAGCAGTTGCAGTATATAGAGACAGGAAAGCTGTTGCACAGCGTGTTGCAACGCATACTCACTGTTGACGACATGTCTCGCGTGTTGGATAGCATGGAGCATGAGGGGCTTCTTGTCCGTTCATTGTCCAATGGCAGCAGCGTGAGTGTGCAGCGCAGCTATATTGAGGGACGCTTGCGTCGCGGCTTCCAAAAGCCTCAGATAGCTGATTGGTTCAGCAATCGCTGGCGTTTGTTCAACGAGTGTACGATAGTGAGCTTGGATGAGAATGGAGTCTCACAACATCGTCGTCCCGACCGTGTGATGGTGAGCCAGGACGAGTCGTTAATCAACGTTGTTGACTATAAGTTTGGCGGTATGAAGCCTGAGTATAAGACTCAGGTGAATGAGTATATGGAATTGCTTCGCCAGATATATCCTTCAGCAAAGGTGCGTGGATATTTGTGGCTTGTTTATTCGAATGATGTGATAGAGGTGGCTTAGATGTTGTGTGTGGGCTTGAGGCGGTGGATGATGTATGTGCGCATGATGTCGATTGCTTTCTGGTTGTTACCGCCTTGTGGGATGATGAGGTCGGCATAGCGCTTGGTGGGTTCGATGAACTCAAGGTGCATGGGTTTGAGAACGTCTATATACCTGTCCATCACCATTTGTGCTGTACGTCCGCGCTCGGCCATGTCGCGGCTTATGACGCGTATGAGTCGCTCATCGGGGTCGGCATCGACAAATATCTTCAAGTCCATCAGGTCGCGTAGTTCCTTGCTGCACAAGGCCATAATACCTTCAATGATTATTACCTCGCACGGCTCGATATGCACCGTTTCGGGCATTCGGTTGCTTTCGAGGTAGCTGTATGTGGGTTGTTCGATGGCCTTGCCGTTTCTCAGGTCGTTCACTTGCTCTATGAGCAGTTTCCAGTCGAAGGCATTGGGATGGTCGAAGTTGATTTTGCGACGTTCTTCCATTGGGATGGCCGAATTGTCGTTGTAGTAGGAATCCTGTGGAATTACTGCTACTCCAGTCTTAGGCAGGGCTTCTGCAATCTTACGCACAACAGTGGTTTTGCCAGAGCCTGTACCTCCTGCTATACCTATTATGTACATGTGCTTGATTTAAGAATTTGAGGATTTAACGATTTATGGATTTGGCTTGTAGGCGACGGAGTCGTGTGAGAGCCTCGATGTAGTAGTAGTCGGCATAGATGATGCTGGCATCAATCTCGGAACCAGCCGGGTGGTTGCCAACGCTGTGGATGAGGAAGGCTGCGTTGCGGTTGCGCGACTGATAGTTGTCGGTGCTGAGGCTTCGTAGCATCTTTTCGGCAGATGCCAGATAGCTGGCAGCCTTGTCGTTGAGTTCGTTCACCTGTGTTGTGTCTGTGCAGATAGCAGCCTTGTCGTTGAGCAGGGTGGATAGCTCAATGAGAGCTGATGCCACTACACAAGCAGCTGATGCATCGCGAGGTGCCACGGTCTCAGATGGTGTGGCAGGCACGCTGTCGGGAGAAGTGGCTATGCGCGGGTCGCTGAAGTCCCAGAAGGGGATGTAGTCGGACGGTAGTCGTTCCAGATAGACATCGGCCACATGCTGGGCTTGTTCGAGGAACAGTTCATCGCCTGTCTCGCGGTAAACCATCGTGAAGCCGTAGATTGCCCACGACTGTCCTCGTGCCCACATGGAGTTGTCGTCGTAGCCTTGATGTGTGACGCCTTTGATGAAGTGTCCGTCTTCGGGGTCATAGACAGCCACGTGATAGCTTGTGAAGTCGTCACGGAAGTGGTTGCGCATTGTTGTCAGCGCATGTTGTGTGGCGATGTTGGCCAGTTCGCTGCTGCCTCCGTTCTTGGCTGCCCAGTAGAGCATCTCAAGGTTGATCATGTTGTCCATGATGGTGTTGTGTCCTCCGAACATCTCTATGTTGCGCGGCCATGAGAGGATGGTTCCGACGTTGGGATTATAGAGTGTGGCGAGGCTGTCGGCGGCTCTGAGCAGGTAGTCCTTGTATGTCCGGACGAGTATCTGTTTCTCCTCCTTTAGGTCGGTGGGTAGGTCGGATGACTCCAGTTCGCTTTGCAGCACCTGAAGTCCCGTTCCTGCACTACACATCATGAGAAATCCAAGGTCGTGGTCGAAGACAGGTGCATCGATGATTCGGTGCATGGCTTCTGTGGCGTCAACAGCTGCCTGATAGACGTCGCTGCTGTGGCTGTAGGCGTAGTCGTACCAGAGTACTCCCGGCCAGAAGCCGCTGCACCATTCCTCGGCTGTCAAGGGGCGGCAAGCCCATGCTGTGTCTGTGCCGATGATGTTGCGGGGCATCACAGTGGTGTCGATAGCACCGTTGGCTTGCAGCTGGCTGAGTGCGCGGTGCACTTGTGCATCGCAGTATGCAAGGTCGGCTTCGGGATTGTAGGGCTGTGTTGCCTGTTGTTGTTCGGTGCAGGCGGCTATCACGGTTGCTAACGAGAGAGCCAGAAGAGTTGTTTTTCTCATTATCATCTAAGGTATTTTACTATTGCTTGGAAGTTAAAGGAAGTTATGCCGCTTCGCGGCGGAAGTTAGAGGAAGTTAGAGGACGATATCTTTTTGCATTATCGAAGCCAGCAAATCATTCGTCCTTTAACTTCCGTGACCGAAGGTCACATAACTTCCTTAACGTCTTTAACTTCCTAAACTTCAAACATTCGAAACTTGGTTATTCTTATTGAACCGTTACTTTCTTTCCGTTCACGATGTAGAGGCCACGTGGGAGGTTGAATGTGGCTGTGGCATCCTTCTGCACGTAGCCACGCTGAACGAGGCGTCCGTCAACATTGTAGATGGCTATGGCTTGACCAGCGCCTATGGCTGTCACTTCGAGCTGTCCGCAGCTGCTTCTCAGGGCTAGTTCCTGTTGCTGTCCCTGCTGGTAGCTGATGAGTTCGTTGATGCCCACGGCCTCTCTCATCGCTTCATCGAAGAGTGCTACCTCTTCGGCTGTGAGTATGAGCCATTGCTGTGCGGTGGCTGTGGTGGCGTGGTTGAAGTCCTGTGCAATGATGTTGCTGTTGATGTTGGCTGTGAGTGAACGCTGGTTTTCGGCGTTGACCACCCAGTAGGCGTTGGCAGCGAAGGTGTAGTTGTCTGTCTTTGTTGCTACGCGGGCGGGCAGCAGTTGTAGAGCCGTTGTGGCGGTGTTGGCAGAGGTGGGTGTGGCCATGCGGAAGGCACTGCTAGCGAAGTTGATGCGCTTGCCTGTGGCGGCGTTGGTTATGTTGTACTTGGACGTTGCGGGGTTGAAGGTGATGTACCAGGCGCAGCTGTCGTTTTCAAAGGCCTCGTCGGCAGTCATCTCCACCCATTTGAGTGCGCTGGCTTTGCTCTCGCGCAGATAGGATGTGGTGAGTCCTCGGTTCTCGTTAGCGTTCTTGATGTAGTACTTTGTGTCGTCGTCCTGCATGAAGGCGTAGGAGGGCTTGAGGAAGGATTGGTTCGGGGTTCTGATTCCGTCCTCGGCGAGTGCACCTACGAGCAGTGCGTTGGCAAGGTAGAGAATGTGTGCGCCAGTGTCCTCGCCAGCACCGTTGATGCCATACGGCCACATGTGTTGGGTATCACCGTTGAGCTTGGCGGTTGGGTCGTTTTGAAGGAACCGTATCACGCGGTCAACGCGCGCACCCAGCCAGTAACCTCTGTCACCATTGGCGCGGTATATGCTGTTTACCCAGTCGGTATAAGGAACCATACCGAGGCCGTGGGCGCCTTCGTGGAGGATTGTGCCTGTGCGCTGGTAAGCTGTGTTTTGCGAAACACGCATATAGCCTCCGTAGGAGCAGTCGGCTGTGCCGTCGCCAGCACCCGCACCAGGAGAATAGTGTGCATCGAGGTGGAAGCCCTGTATGGCTGAGATGTTGTTCCACATCCATACTCCTTCCTCACAGGCGGCATAGATGCGTTGGTTCGTTGCATCGTCGCCTTCGTAGCCGTAGGAGAAATTGCAGGAACCCATTGGCTGGGTGTAAATCTTCACCGCGTCGCTATATCCAACGGCATAGGCAGAGGAGATGGCGTAGGCGCGCACATAGTAGCAGGTGGCGGGTTTCAGCTCTTCGATGGCGTAGATGTTTCCGTTGTTGGTGTACGTCTTGGTGCTGCGGTTTTCAAAGATGGTTGGTTCGGGTTCGGTGCTGTAGCAGAGACCTGCCTCCCTTATGCCTGATGAGGGAACGGTAGCCCTGCCGAGAATCACGGTTGCGCCTTGAACTAAGGTCAGTGCCTTGACGGTTGGTGCCTTGCCGGTGGTGTTGGTCACACGAAAGAGGAGGGTGGCATAGTCAACAGCTTCGGCTGCAGCCAGCATCTCCTCTGGTGTGGCATCTTCCTTGTCCAGCACCTTCTGTGCTTCGGCAATGGCAGCTTCCAGCTCCTCTACGCCTTGCTTGTCGGTCTTGTTGAGGGTGTTGGCAGTGCGTATCTTGCCATTCAGTTGGGCATAGGCTGTTGAGCTTGCCACAGCGTTGTTGTAGGCTGTTGTGAGCTTGTCGTTGGCGGCTGTGATGTCGGCGTCCGACTCCAGGTCCACTATCAGCATAGCCTCGTTGTAGGCTTCGTTGACGGCATCGGAATAGGCCTTGGCCATAGCCTTGGTGAGGTAGGACTTAGCCTTTGTGGTGAGTGCTTTCAGGGCGGTGAGTGCTTTCACGTTGTCGTTGGCCGCCTCGATGGCTGTGTTGAGGCTCGTGGCAGCCTCTATGATAGCTTCGTCGCTGGCTCCTTCCGGCAGGGCCTTGGCGGCGTTGAGTGCTGCTTCCAACTGGCTTTTGAACTTTGGCTGCATGTCCTTGCTGACTAAGGTCTCTGCCTCGCTGATGCTCTGTGCCAGCACTCCTGGCAGTATGCTCTCCTCGCCCATATACACCAGCTTCACAAAGTCGAGTACAATCATTGCAGAGTTGGCAGAGCCGCCGTCGGCTGCTGCGTATCCAATCTGTATCTTGCCCTTCTTTTCTGCTGTGAGTGTGAATGCGATGGTGTCGTTTGTCCACTTGTTGAGTGGGAACTCGTTGACAGCTGACATCTTGGACGCACCACTTGCTGGTATCCATCCCACGAGGCTTTTGCCTGCTGTCTTCTTGCTACCGTTGTAGTAGGCGGCAATCAGCTGGTAGGTGCCGGCGGGGAGTGTCACTGTCTGGTAGAACTTCAGTTCCTTGCCCCATCCGGTGCTGAGTGCCAGGCAGCCGGCAGAGCCGTCGAGACCTGCGGCGGGGATGGAGCCTGAGGTGTTGAATGTCACAGCCGAGCCGAACTCATACACACCCGTGATGGTGTAGTCAACGTCGATGTCCTTTGTCCATCCGTTCACTTCCAGTATTTCCTGGGCGATGTTGCCTGTGGCTGATTTGTCGTGGTCGAAGTTGGCGTCGAAGCCAGCGTTCTTGATAAACAGCGGGGTCACATCCGTCTGGGCGTGTACGGCCATAGGTGTGAGTGCCATCATTGCGGCAGCTGCCATAGTGTAGAGTTTTCTCATATAGTCAGTAGATTTATTAATTGCTTTTGCTCGTCTGAATATTTCCGCACAAAGATAAGTACATTTTTTTGCGGCTTGAAAGTTTTTTACCCGAAAAATCCCATCCTTTGTGTATTTTATTCCATACACTCGTAGGCCTGTTTCCTTTTCTTCCTCATTGACAATGGACTATGGGGTAGTGCCAACTATGAGATGTCGTTCTGTGTTATTGGTGTGGTCAAAGTTGTCAAAGTGGTCATGGTTATTTTGGTCATGACCGCGGATTCTGTTCTGCACCTTGACATGTAATTTCAGAATAATTCCTGAATAGCTTCGACTGCATATTTGTCTGCTTTTGACTGTATGTTTATTGACTTTCGACGGCACGAATGACGAGTGCTGGGATAAAGTGAATATGAATTGTGAATTATGCTTTGTGCTTTCACTATTTCTTTATAACTTTGCACGACAAAACAGATGGAACTATTATAAATCAGGAAAGATGCTGAAACTACTATTCCGGATGTGGTTCATGCAAATACGGCGTGATTTCCACTGGCAGTCTGTTTTCATCACCATTTATTTGTTGGTATTGGTGATTGTGATGGCTGTTGGAGTATGGGCAGGGGCTCATGAGCAGTTGGAGCGACTGGGCAACAGCCACTTCTTCGACTATATCACACCTGCCATTGCAATGTCGTTCATCATACCCGACTTCATGTTCAAGCTGTTCTGGCATCGCGACCCTGTGGAGATGGACGACTCGCTCCGCACTCGCCCCGTGCCTCAGCGCTCGTGGAGTCAGTTCATACTTCTGTCGCAGCTACTGTCGGGCTTGACGTGGATGATGCCGTCATGCTATATCGTGGCGCTGTGTCTCTTTGGCGTTGGCTGGCAGGCAGCCCTGTTGTCGTTTGTTGCCGTGCTGCTGGTGTCGATGGTCAATACCCTTGTAGTGTGCTGCTGGCGCAGGGCTCCAGGCAACAGATACACCCTTCCGATAGTGTTCGGCTACCTGTTGTATTTGTTCCTTACGGGTGTTTATGTCGTGATAAGCACGGCCATTGTACTTGTCCCATACCTCAAGGTGAGCCGCAAAGCCACGGCAGAGACTCCTGTTGAAGCTCATGTCCTGCAGGTTGTAGCTATTCTGTTGGGCTTCATCGTGTTACTGCTTGTAGCTCTGTGGCTGCTTTACACCTATTTCAATCGTCTACGCAACTATAATGAGAATAGGGATGGAGGTGGACATGTGCATCAGTGGGGCAAGGTGTCGCTGATGTCGATAGAGTGGGTGAGTGTGCTTCGCAGCAAGCGTATGCGTACATCTGTGCTTGTGATAGCTGTGGTATTCCTGCTCAACGGCTATTTGCAGCAGATGCCGGAGGTGTTCAACGAGACAGGCTTTAACTCGATGCTGCTGCTGGCCATAGCTTTTCCGAGCGTGATACTGGGTCAATGGTGCATGGGCATCGAGGCAAACTATTGTCATGGCATCTGGTCGCGTCCTTGGCCAATAGAGACCATCCTGCGCAACAAGTACTATTTCTTCGTCATACTGAATGCTATCATGACGATGCTGCTGCTGCCATCGGTGTTCCTACAGGGCATGAGTATATTCACGCTTATGGCCAACTTCATCGGTGCATCAGGCTTCTACGTACTGCTCATGTTGCCCACCTGCCTCTTCAGTTCCCGCATGGATCTGTTCTCTTCGGCGTTCTTCAACTACCAGGGAGGCAATAAGCGTCTGAACATTTATTCCATTGTCATTCTCCTGCCGTTGGCCATATACTTCGCCTCCTACTACATGCTGCCATCTTGGGTGGCCGACATCATCATGGCTTCGCTGGGCATAGCAGGCTTCCTGCTTCACCGCTGGTTCATCGGCTGGTTAAGCCGTATATGGGTTCGCCGCCGCTACAGCATCATGGAGAGATGGATGACAGAATAAGCAGCTTTCAAAACAAACGGATTTCGCGACAGAAATATATATTTTATGGAACTAATCCTCGATAACCTCAAGAAACAATATGGCGACAAGGTCGCGCTAGACATCCCACAGCTTACGATAGAGAGTGGCCAGTTGGTTGGATTGGTGGGAAACAACGGTGCTGGCAAGACCACGATGCTGCGCCTCATCCTCGACCTCATAGAGGCAACGGAGGGCTGCGTACTCTCCGACAGGCAGGATGTGGCCAAGTCGTCGGAATGGAAATCCTACACAGGGTCGTTCATCGACGGACGTTTCCTTGTGGATTTCTACACACCAGAGGAGTACTTCGCCCTTATAGCCCGCCTCTACGGCATCAGCGACAGCGACCTCAACGAAAGGCTGGCAGGCTTCAGCCAGCTGATGCACGACGAGATACTGGGTACAAAGAAGTATCTGCGCGATTTCTCACAGGGCAATCGTCAGAAGGTGGGTATCATAGGTGCGATGCTCATTCAACCAAAGGTGCTTCTGCTCGATGAGCCGTTCAACTACCTTGACCCATCGAGCCAGATAGTTGTGGCACGTATGATACACCAGCTTAACCAAGAGCATGGTGTGACAGTCGTCATCTCGAGCCATAATCTCAATTTCGTGGCCGACATCAGCACCCGTATCCTCCTGCTGGAGAAAGGACGGCTCATAAAAGACCTGCCCAACATTGAAGGCAGTGCGATAGCAGAGATTAACGAGTACTTCAGTTCCGAGGCATAACACACATCCATAGAGACGCGCACAATGACCACGTGGGACGATAGGACGATGCTTCAGAAGCTGCAAGACCCTGTTCAGCAGCAGATGGCATTCCGCATGCTGGTGGAGCATTTCAAGGAGCCGCTCTACTGGCAGATACGTCGCATGGTACTCTCACACGATGATGCCGACGACATCCTACAGAACACCTTCATCAAGGCGTGGACAGGGCTTCCCAACTTCCGTGGAGAGGCCCAAATCAGCACCTGGCTCTTCCGGATTGCCACCAACGAGACGCTCAAGTTCATAGAGCGACGCAAGCAGCTGGTGAGTGTCGATGCCGAGGGAGCTGAAACAATAGCATCACGCCTGCAAGCAGACCCCTATTTCGATGGCGACGAGACACAGCAACAGCTCTATGCCGCCATCTCACAGTTGCCTGAAAAACAGAGGCAAGTGTTCAACATGAAGTACTTCGACGAGATGAAGTATGAGGAGATGAGCGAACTGCTTCAGACAAGCGTGGGCGCACTCAAGGCCTCCTATCACCATGCGGTGAAGAAAATATCCGATTATTTCCACAGGTTGGATTAAACTATTTCGTCTGCAGAGGGTCATATTGACAAACAAACATAGAAAAGAAAATGACAGATAAGGAATTACTCGACAAACGTCCAACGCACAACCCGTTGCTCACGCCCGAAGGCTATTTCGACAGCTTCACGGACAAGCTTATGCAGAAGCTGCCTGAGCAGCAGAAGGATGCCGAAGCTCCACGCTTCACCATCCGCCACTTCTTCCGCTATGCGGCTGCTGCGGTGGTGACGGCTGTGTGCATCGGAACAGGGTCGTACATCTATACTCGTCAGTCGCTTCCCGCACAGGACTCCTTGTCACTGACGACATCCGCGCTGGCACAAGCCGACGACGAAGCCGTGAGCGATGACTATCTGGATCAGGCAATCGACTACGAACTGATCAACAACGAAGACCTAGCCTATTACCTAACCGAAGCATACTAATACAACGACATGAAACATATCAGCGTTTTCATCTTCACGCTTCTACTGCCGCTCATGCTCTTTGCACAGCAACACACGGCTGGCGGTGAACGACCCCGCTTCAACCCGCAGGAGTTTCAGCAACGTATGCAGCAAACCATCACACGCGAAGCTGAACTCACCACAGAGGAAGCCACTGCCTTCTTTCCTATTTATAATGAGATGAAGCAGAAGCAGCGTACAATCAACGACCAGATACGAGACCTTAAGCGCCAGACACCTGGGTGCGGCTCGGAAGCCGACTATCTGACAGCCATCACCCGTATCAAGCAGCTGCAGGTGGAGATGGCCGAGGTGGAACGCGACTACTACCAACGACTCTGTGGTGCCGTCTCACCCGTCAAGGTGTTCAAGGCCATGAGGGCTGAGGACAACTTCCACCGCAGTATGGTTCGTGAAGGACGACGACAGCAAGGAGGAAAGAGAAGACAGTAATGAGACAAGCAATGATATTTGCAGCCGGACTTGGCACACGTTTGCGTCCGCTCACCGACACCATGCCAAAAGCTATGGTGCCTGTGGGCGGGCGGCCTTTAATAGACATACTGCTTGCCAAGCTCTATGCTGCACGAGTGGAGAGAGTGGTGGTCAACGTCCATCACTTTGCCGATATGCTGGAGGAGCATCTGTCGCAGTGTCACTTTGAAGGAATGGAGCTGCTGGTGAGTGACGAGCGCAGCGAACTGCTGGACACAGGAGGCGGGTTGCGCAAGGCCGCTCCACTGTTCGACCCCTCCTCCCCGATATTGATTCACAATGTGGATATCCTCAGCAACGCCGACCTCTCTAAGCTTTATGAACTAGCTGTTGACGATGCACTGTTGCTCGTGAGCAAGCGTACATCCAGCCGTCAGCTGACATTCAACACCGATACCCATAGGCTTGAGGGATGGATAAATCTCAACACAGGACAAACCAAGGGCGTGGTAAAAGCCGAAGCCGAGCAGATGGCATTCTCTGGCATTCACCTCTTCCATCCACGTCTCTTCCCCGCAATGGATGCTTTCCCATCGAAGTTCTCTATCGTGGATTTCTATCTGAATGCCTGTCAGGAACATAATATCTGCGGCTTTTTCGATAGTAGCCTTCAGTTGCTGGACGTAGGCAAACAGGCCACACTCGACGAAGCAGCCAGCTTCCTGGGGGAGAATGGATAAACTAATTGAGACGAATCGCTTCTCACTAATTCGGATAAAAATAATTCGCTAATAGAGATAAATATTACTTACATCGCGCCAGCCCTCCCCCCTCTCTCATGGGAGGGGTTGGGGGAAGGTCTTTAACAATTCATAATGCAAAAAATTATCATCCTTGATTTCGGTTCTCAAACCACACAGCTCATTGGACGCCGTGTGAGGGAACTCGACACTTTCTGTGAGATCTTGCCTTACAATAAGATGCCTCTTGACGACCCCGATGTCATTGGCGTCATACTGAGCGGGTCGCCATACAGCGTCTATGACCCAGAGGCATTCAAACTTGACCTGTCAGCAATCCGAGGCCGTTATCCAATCCTCGGTATATGCTATGGCGCCCAGTTCATGAGCCATACACTCGGAGGTAGGGTAGAACCAGCTCCTTCGCGTGAGTATGGTCGCCAGCATCTCACAACCATTGACACAGCCAATCCCCTATTCGAAGGCTTCAGCCAAAACTCGCAAGTGTGGATGAGCCACGGCGACACTATCACGGCTCTGCCAGACGGTTTCCGCTGCATAGCATCCACAGAGACAGTTAAGTATGCTGCTTATCAGTCGGAAGGCGAAAAGCTGTGGGGGGTGCAGTTCCATCCCGAGGTGTTCCATTCCACACAAGGCTCGCTCCTACTGCGCAACTTTGTCGTTGGAGTGTGCGGCAGCCGGCAGGATTGGAGTGCAGCCAACTTTGTTGACTCTACTGTTGCAGAGCTGAAGCAGCAGTTAGGCAACGACCGCGTCATCCTAGGATTGTCGGGTGGTGTGGATTCAAGTGTGGCAGCTGTGTTGCTCAATCGTGCCATTGGCGACAGGTTGACATGTATCTTCGTTGATCATGGTTTGCTGCGCAAGAATGAGTACGACGATGTGATGCGCGACTATCGCGGGCTTGGATTGAACGTGATAGGCGTGGATGCCTCAGAAAAGTTCTTTGCCGACCTCAACGGAGTGGTCGAACCGGAACATAAACGTAAGATTATTGGTCGTGACTTTGTGGAGGTGTTCGACTCCGAGGCTCGCAAAATCAAGGATGCACGATGGTTGGCACAAGGTACCATCTATCCTGATTGCATCGAGAGCTTGAACATCACAGGTAAGACCATCAAGAGTCACCACAACGTGGGAGGTCTGCCCGAAGAGATGCACCTGAAGCTCTGTGAACCGCTCAAGTGGCTGTTCAAGGACGAGGTGCGCCGCGTGGGACGTCAACTCGGTATGCCCGAACATCTCATTACCCGCCATCCCTTCCCAGGACCAGGGCTAGCTGTTCGCATCATCGAACCCATCACTCGCGAGCTGGTTGATATCCTGCAGCAGGCAGACGACATCTTCATCCGCGCCCTCCGCGACTACAAGACACCGATGAAGCTTTCTGAGGCGCGTCGCATCCTTGCTGCGGGAGTGTCGAAGGAGTATGCACAACTGAATGATGATGACACTATAGATGTGTCGCTCTATGACCAAACTTGGCAGGCGGGAGTGATATTGCTGCCTGTGAAGAGTGTGGGCGTCATGGGTGATGAACGCACCTTCGAGAGAGCTGTTGCCCTTAGAGCCGTCACCTCAACCGATGCCATGACAGCCGACTGGGCGCATCTGCCTTACGACTTCCTGGCTCGCGTGTCCAATGACATCATCAATCATGTCAAGGGTGTGAACCGCGTATGCTTCGACATCTCTTCAAAACCACCAGCCACAATAGAGTGGTGCTGACCCTTAGGCTTGCATGCCTTCTGTGTTCGCTGCAAGTCTTGTCCCTGTCAGCTCAATCCACACATTGGCGTGTGGAGGCTGAGTCGCCAAAGACTAGAGTCCTGTGGCGGGGTGACACACTTGATGTCACCTCGCCGCAGGGTGTCTCGTTGTGGTGGGACGAACCGATGGAGCTGCCTGCCGCAGTGAGCTATCGTGCCTGTGTTGTTGTGCAGGATGGATGCTTCGACAGGTTGTCGGACTTGAATAGTTTCATGCTGGCATCCGACCCGCTGAAACCAACACCGATGCACGGTATTGCCCAACGTGGAGGACGTTTCGTTGAAAGCTACCGCCTGAAATGCTACTATCTCGGATATGGTGGCAACTACAACACCACGACACGTTTCCGCCGCTACACTGCCGATACCTTGGGCGTGGCCGATGTTCAGCGACGCCCGCCGGTGCTGGTTGAATACACCGACCCCTCCCATCTTCTTCTCCCAAACCACTGGTATAGCATAAAGATTACAGCCGTACCTGAAGGCACGGCTGCAAGGATTAGGTATGAAGTGGACGGTGAGTGTATCGTTGACTATCTTGATACTACACCTCTGTCACGCGGATGGTTTGCTTTGCGCTCCACTTGGAGCCACTTGCGTGTGACCCAGTTCGTTGTGTCAAAGCCCCAGTAGGAAACGTTCTGCCCAATTGAGGATGAGGTTATGTCCTGCCTCGTTCAGGTGAGCCGTATCTGCGTTTTGGAAGTACCGCTGGCGGAAAGCTTCGTTGCGCACGTGGATGCCGCTTTCGGTATCGGCTCTCAACACAGGTATGCTGTATTCGCCACACACGTCAACGATGGTGTTTATCACCTGACGGAATCCAGGACGGTCAACATTCCAAGGGGTCACAAATGCTATACGAGCTGTTGGGTATTTGTCCAACAGCGCATCGCACAGCTGGTACATCGCATAGCGGAATATCTTCAGCGAATCGGAGTTCTCCTTCACAAGTGCTGCATCATTGTGTCCGGCTATAACCACAACATAGTCGGCTGGCTCGTTGATTTGCATCAGTCGTGTCAGCATCGACGGGCCAAATCCTGAACGTGTGCGGTCGAAGGCTATGCTGGAGCCATTGCGTCCTGCATTAATGTAACGCATCGAATGACGCTTGGCCACCTTGTAGTGCCACGTGTGTTCTATGGAGTCGCGGTGGTTGGCCACATAGCTGTCGCCAAAGACTAGGATTGTCTTCTCAAACAGGGGGTCGCTTGACTGCAATGGTGCTGGTGCCTGGGCTTTTGCTCCGAAAGGCAACAACATCATTACAGCTGTAATCAGTAGTGACTGGAATTTCATCATTCTTATTTGTATTCGTTCCAACTCTTTATCTTGATATCGTCAATGCTCATGGCTGTGAAAGCTTCAATGAATGCCTTGGCCAGACGCACGTTGGTCATCAGAGGTATGTTGTGGTCAATTGCGCCGCGACGAATGCGGTAGCCATTGGTCAGCTCACGTGAGGAATGGTTCTTTGGAACATTGATGATGAGACCTACCTTATGCTGGCTGATGAGATCCATGACGTTGTTTTCGCCTTCCTCGTCGGGCCATGCTACTGCTATTGCCTTCACACCGTTGCTGTTGAAGAACTTGGCTGTGCCTTCCGTGGCATAGATGGTGTAGCCTTTCTTTGCCAGTTGCTGTGCTGGTTCGAGGAGCGACACCTTGCCCTTGGCACCGCCTGAGGAGATGAGAACAGCATCCTTTGGTATGCTGTAGCCAGTTGCTATGAGGGCATTCAGAAGAGCCTCGTTGAGGTCATCGCCTAGACAGCCAACCTCACCAGTAGAGGACATATCGACACCCAGCACTGGGTCGGCATTCTGCAGTCTTGCAAACGAGAACTGTGAAGCCTTTACACCGATGTGGTCAATGTCGAACTCGCTCTTGTCGGGACGCTGGTAGGGAGCGTCGAGCATTATCTTTGTGGCGGTCTCTATGAAGTTACGCTTCAAGATCTTGGAAACGAATGGGAACGAGCGGCTGGCTCTGAGGTTGCATTCTATCACCTTCACCTCGCGGTTCTTGGCAAGGAACTGGATGTTGAACGGGCCGCTGATGTTCAGCTCGGCAGCTATCTTGCAGGCAATCTTCTTGATTTGGCGTATGGTGGAGAAATAGATGTGCTGTGCGGGGAACACCATTGTGGCATCGCCTGAGTGTACACCGGCATACTCTATATGCTCGGAGATGGCATACTCCACCAGTTCGCCTTTGTCGGCAACGGCATCAAACTCAATCTCCTTGGTTTCCGTCATGAACTTGGAAATAACCACAGGGAATTCCTTTGACACCTCGGTCGCCATGTTAAGGAACCGGTGCAGCTCTTCTTCGTCGTAGCATACATTCATCGCAGCTCCCGACAGCACGTAGGACGGACGTACAAGCACTGGATATCCAACATTCTCCACAAACTCCTTCACATCCTCGAATGATGTGAGGGCGCGCCATGCTGGCTGGTCAATTCCTAGCTTGTCAAGCATTGCCGAGAACTTGTCGCGGTTCTCTGCGCGGTCGATGTCAACAGGTGAGGTTCCAAGCACAGGCACACCCTGTCTGTGGAGCTTCATAGCCAAATTGTTTGGTATCTGGCCGCCTACACTCACGATTACACCGCGTGGCTGCTCCAGATCGATAACGTCCAGCACACGTTCCAGTGACAGCTCGTCGAAGTATAGACGGTCGCACATGTCGTAGTCGGTGGAGACAGTTTCGGGGTTGTAGTTTATCATTATTGACTTGTAGCCAAGCTTGCGAGCTGTGTTGATAGCGTTAACCGAACACCAGTCGAACTCAACAGACGAACCTATGCGGTAGGCACCTGAACCCAGCACCACAACGGATTTGTCGTTGTTGTAGTAGTTGATGTCATGGGCAGCGGTGTACTGCTCTCCAACGGGGTTACCGAATGCCGGAGTGTGGGTGTAGGTGAAGTAGAGGTAGTTGGTAAGCTCCGGGTTTTCGCTGGCAACGGTTGGGATGCGCTTCACCGAAGGCATGATGCCGCGCTGCTTGCGCATACGGCGCACTTCGAGGTTCTCCCTCTCCATGTTGGTTGCCTTTGACTTCAGCACAAAACGTGCTATCTGGAAGTCGGAGAAACCGCAGCGTTTCACCTCCAGCAGCAGCTCGTTGCTGATTTCATCAAGGCTGTTGTACTGCTGCAGCTGATGCTTCAGGTCAACAATGTGTTTCAGTCTTTCGAGGAACCACACATCAATCTTCGTCAGCTCTTCTATGCGCTCTATTGTATATCCGTCCTCCAGTGCCTGAGCTATGGCAAAGATGCGCAGGTCGGTTGGGTTGGCAAGCTCATTGTCCAAGTCCTCAAACTTGGTGTGGTCGTTGCCCACAAAACCGTGCATACCTTGTCCAATCATGCGCAAGCCTTTCTGTATCATCTCTTCGAATGAGCGGCCAATGGACATAATCTCACCTACAGACTTCATTGACGAACCAATCTGACGACTCACACCGGCAAACTTGGTGAGGTCCCAGCGGGGTATCTTGCATATCATGTAGTCGAGCTGTGGAGCCACGTAAGCCGATGAGGTCGTACCCATCTCACCAATCTGGTCGAGTGTGTAGCCAAGTGCAATCTTGGCGGCAACGAATGCAAGTGGGTAGCCGGTAGCTTTTGATGCAAGTGCTGATGAGCGGCTCAGACGTGCGTTGATTTCAATGATACGGTAATCGTTGGTTGTGGCGTTGAAGGCGAACTGGATGTTGCATTCGCCAACGATGTTCAGGTGGCGCACACATTGGATAGTGATTTCCTGCAGCATCTTGACCTGCTCTTCGGTCAGCGAGCATGTAGGAGCCACAACAATTGACTCACCAGTGTGTATGCCCAGCGGGTCGAAGTTCTCCATTGATGCCACTGTGAAGCAGCGGTCGTTGGCATCGCGTATGCACTCAAACTCTATCTCCTTCCATCCTTTCAGTGACTCTTCCACCAAAATCTGTGGCGCGAAGGTGAAGGCACTCTCTGCCAACTCGCGGAAAGCCTTCTCGTCAGGACAGATACCCGAGCCAAGTCCGCCCAGTGCATAGGCAGAGCGTATCATGATGGGGAACCCGATGTTGTGGGCTGCCTTCAGCGCATCCTCCATCGTCTCCACAGCGTGGCTCACAGGAGTCTTGAGGTTTATCTCGTTGAGCTTCTTGACGAAGCGGTCGCGATCCTCGGTGTCCATGATAGCTTCAACACTTGTTCCCAGCACCTTCACACCATATTCTTCAAGTGTGCCGTTCAGGTATAGTTCAGTGCCGCAGTTCAGTGCCGTCTGTCCGCCAAATGCCAGCAGTATGGCGTCGGGGCGTTCCTTCTTGATTATCTCAGTCACAAAGTGAGTGTTGACTGGTTGGAAATAGACTTTGTCGGCAATGCCCTCAGACGTCTGGATGGTTGCGATATTGGGATTGACCAGTACGCTCTTGATGCCCTCTTCGCGGAGAGCCTTCAGAGCTTGTGAACCAGAGTAGTCGAACTCACCTGCCTGTCCGATTTTCAGTGCGCCTGAACCTAGCAGCAGCACTTTCTTGATGTTGTTGTCAATCATGAGCTGAAAGATGTGTTTTATATGTGATTGAGATTTATTGTTTATAGATATAGGAAAGGCCACTCTAGCCGGCAGTGGAATACCGGAGGTGGCCCGTCTTAGGAGTCTTACGCCTTGTAATATGAACTTGTTGTAGGAACAACATATTTTGACTTCCTGTTTAGTCGGCTGCAAAGTTACAGTATTTGTGTCATACCACCAAAGCCTATTCAAAAAAGACTGCTCAAAATTATGCTCTAACCACCCGCCTCATCTCAGCCCTCGCTTCTCTCCAGCGTGGAAAGTACCTGTCCATCAGCGCATGGAAGCGAGGACCGTGGTTGGCAACTATGAGGTGGGCAAGCTCGTGAACCACTACCTGCTCCACGCACCACTCCGGCATCAACAGCAGGTAGTAGCTGAATATTATGTCATGTGTCTTGACCAGGCATTTGCCCCAATAGGAGCGTATCGCTTTGTAGCTGACTTGTCGCGGATGCACTCCCATCGTTTTTGCATAACTATTCACCAATGGCTGTATCAGAGCCTCCATCCGCAATGTCGCCTCTTCGCGTTCTGCCTTTGTCGCCAATGGCAGCTGTGCATAGAAATCGGCTCTTGTGTCCAGCTGTTGCTCCATACGCTTCCGTGCCTGGCTTATCCAGTTGCGGTTTCGCTCAATGAAGTCCATAACGGTCTGTCTGCTTGTCCCAAGAGGTGCCGACACATGCACATCGCCGTTTTTCACGATGCGCATACTCATCCTCCCTGTTCGCCTGTATGTTACCTCAATAGCCATGTGTGTGTCAATAAGACTCTGCAAATGTAGTGAAATAAAGCTACTGGCTGAGAATAATATGCAGAACAATTCATGAGTAGGCGTTATTCTTTCTCTGTATATGGTCACTAATCAAAGTAATGAATGGGAAATTTCATCAAAATCTGTCCACGTTTAATAATAATTGACAAAAAGTTTGGTGTGAAGACGAGTAATGTCTATTTTTGTCAAATCTTGTTGTTAAAAGACCGAAAACTAACATAAACTCTATAGCTATGAAATGTCCAAAATGTGGAAATGAAGTGCAAATAGGTCAATCCTTTTGCATGAAGTGTGGTCAACCAATTCAGCAAACTTCTAAGGCTCAAATGCCTTCGCGTCCGCAGATGCCTCAGGCTCCGCAAACCAAAGCTCCTCAGGCACCCCAGGCTCCACGTCCACAGGCACCGCAGGCACCTCGCCCGCAGATGCCACAGGCTCCACGTCCACAGATGCCCCAGGCTCCACAACAGCCAGTTGGTGATGCAGGCGATAAGGGCTTCCTAAACCGTGTTGGTGCCGGTATAGCATCGGCAGTTACTGGCGGTTCGTTCAGTCGTGGATATGATCGCCAGCGTGAACGTGAGCATACCAATGAGGCTCTCATACAGGGCGTACCCATGAAGTTGCAGGATGCACAGAAGACCTTTGCCCAGCTGAAGAAGAAGTACCCAGAAGCCATCTCATCAACCGATGAAATAGACTTCCAGCAGCTGGTAGATGCTGTTAAGAATGCCCTCAATGACCGCTCTGGCAACATCGCTCAGCAGAATGGACGCATCCAGAAGGCTCTGTCTGCCTTGGACAAGAAACTTTATGAACTAAAGGTAAAAGCCGACCCCAATCTATCCGGAACTCCGACAGACAACAGTAATCCTGCACGTCAGCACCATATCACCTCTGCCGAGCTGCACGACATCAACCCCGACGAACTGGCTGTTGTGGAACACAAGGCCACTTGGGGCATACAACGTGGTCAGTTGGCACGTCGCATCACAGAGCGTGAATTGGATGCGGTTGACGGTTTGAATGGCGTCATCATCCAACAGGGATGCTCTGCAATGATATTTGTAAACGGTGAGTTGGTCAAGGTGATGGAAGCTGGTGCCTACAAGCTCCAGGTGGCTTCTGACCAGGAGATGAAGAAGATGATTGAGGCTCTGACCGACCAGCTGATGAGAAATCACAAGGACAAGGTGCAGACAGCAGAGGAAGCAGAGCGCCAGCGGACACAAAACCTCAGCGTTGCACAGCGTGGTGGCTTGGTTGGCATTGCCGGCAGCTGGATTAAGAGAGGACTGCAATTTGTGTTCGGAGCTGAACCTGTTGCAAAGAAGAACGACAAGGATAAGGAGCTGGAGGCTATGAAACGTTTCAAGGCCGAGGCCGAGAAGATTGTCAAGGAAGACAACAAGCAGCCGCTGCTCTCCATAATACTCATCAGCAACCGGCATTTCAACCTCACATTCGGAGGCGTGGGATCAGAAGATGGCATCGCCTTCAACCCATACGTCATACCAATGGGATTTCTCGATGTCAACGTAGGTGTGGAAGTGGAGATGCAAATCAGCAATATATCCGACTTTGCTACCAATTACCTTACCGACCGCAACAGCCTCACCACTAACGATGTGTTCAAGATGCTCAATTTCGACATCGAGAATACACTCCGGCAGGAGCTGCGCAACACGGAATACACCCAGCAGGGATTGGATGCTAACACCCGCACCATGCTTGCCCAGAAGCTGCAGGCTTCCATTAACCGCCGCCTGTACGGCATGGAATGCACCCAGATACTCAACATCACCGACTCTCAGGATGATGTGTTCGGTCGTTTTCGTCAGGTAGAGAAGGAGATATACTGCTCTGAGAAGGAACTCGACTATATGTCGCGTACAGGCGAGATACGCAACCGCATGGAGCAGGAGCAGAACCGACAGTTGCTCAACTCAGCTCAGAACAAAGCCGACTATGAGCAGGCCATTCTTCAGATTGACAAGCAAGGCCTGCTGACAGAGGACGAGAGGGCAGAGTTCGTGTTGATGCTCGAAACACAGCGAATGGTGCGTGAAGCCACAACCAAGGAGGAGGCCTACGAGAAGCTGTTGGCTCTTGAAGGCAACCGTCTGGTCAAGGAGGATGAGCTGGAAGCTATCAAGGATGCCATAGAGCACGACAAGATAAGCCGCACGGAGATTACCGAAATCATGCGCATCCAGAGCAACCGCAATGTGGAGATGGAGCGTCAGCAAGCTGAATGGGCACTCGACGACAGCAAGCAGGACCATGACTGGGAGCGCGAAGACCTGGAACGCAAACGCAGCTGGGGCATAGAGGACGAGCAGCGTGAACGTGAGTGGATGCAGGAGGAACGTGAGTACGACCGCCGTCGCAACCGTCAGCGTGACGAAGATGAATACGACTTCGAGAAGATGATGCGTCAGCGCAACCTTGACATCGAGGACCATGCACGTGAACGTGCAGAGCGTCTGGAGGATGAAGACCGTGCATACGAGCGTCAGCGTCAGCAGATGTTCGACCAAGACCAGCTTGAAGCCAATGCCAGCCAGCGTCAGCGTGAGAGCCTCGAACTGGCTATGAGACTTCAGATGCAGCAGGACGCACAGGAGCAGAGCCACGAGGAGAATATGGCCACTATCAAGGCAAATGAGCAGATGAACCGCGACAACAACTTTGCCAACATGAGTGCAGAAGCTATTCGAGCTGCACAGTTGTCACATCTATCTGCAGAGGCTCAGGTGGCTATGGCAAACACCTACAGCAAGGATGGTGAGAACGCATTGCTCAAACAACAGGCCGAAGCGGCAGAACGAAGAGAACGGGAGCAACAGGCAGCAATGGCAAAGGACAAGGCAGACCTAATGAACTTTGCAGCTCAGATGGCAGGTATGGTTAGGGATACTGCTACGAATGTCAGCGGTGCGCGCTATGCTACCCAGCAGGAACAGATTGACCAGCTACGTGCCGATAAGTTACATGCCGAGCAGCGTCAGGATCATGCACAAGACCAGGCATTCGGTGCTATGGGCGGTGTGGCAACGGCTGCTGCCAGCAACCTCTATACCCAGAACACCAATACCAACGTCAATGTCAACCAGCCACAAGCAGCACCTGTGCAACAGGCCGAGCCGGAGTGGTTTGATTATCAGTGTTACAACTGTGGACAAACCGTTCGCATCTATGCTGGTATGCCTGAGTGTCCCAACTGCGGAGCTAAGTTCGAGTGGTAACATATATAATAAGGTATAGATATGGCTGACGTCAATTTAGGAAACAATAATAATCTGCTCAAGGGAGCCATTGACTCCCACGACACGCAGATATACAACAATGACAACAGTGTTCACAGCGTTGACAATCATGTTGAGACCAATTATAACAGCCAGACAATCGTTCAGGCACAGCGTTCCCAACATGAGATAGAACTGGAAAACGAGCAAGAGTTCATCAAGGCGGTGCGTGAACGTGTGACTGACGGGTTGACTCGACAAAAAGAGGCCGAGCTGGAACAGATTGCACGTTACAGGAAAATCAATCCGACTATTGCAAGGCAGATAATAGAGGCTGAGCGCAAGAGTGCTGCGGTACTGACGGGTGGACAGGGCAACGAATACTATGCCAGCAAGTTGCTGAATAATGTGTTTGATGCTATTAACGCCAATCAGGTTGACATATTGAATCGTCAGTTCACTCCGTTGCAGGAGCTGGCTAAGACTATGGATGACAGTAATGTGCAGTATTACTACAACATGCTATTTGCTTCATTCAACCCTGCAGGATGCACCGTTTCATTTGTCAATCACCATACCGACAACTATTGGCAAATCTACTGGACATTCATTGCATATATCAAGTTGGGAAAGGCTCAGAATGCTGCTGCTTTGGTGCCAAGACTTGGTGGCTTCGGTGGACCTACAGGTGATATCGATCTGCTTACTGCTGTTGAAAACCTTGCTGACTTCCGACGCACCAACAACGATTACTACAACCAACAGGTTCAAGCCAACCTTCAGAGTGCGGTGAATAACATGAGCGAACAGCTCAGCCCGCTATGGTATGCTGTACAGGAACTGTCCAAGGCAGAGTGTGAGCCAGAGCCGTGGTTCGCATTCTATGTCGAGACCACGCTTATGGAAATGGCACCGAAAAAGGAAGTGCAGATGTTGAAGAACATGACGAAGATGCCTACTCCGCCTCCAATGCCTAAGTTCGACCCCCAGAGTGTAGTACTTCCGCAAAGTCAGGGGTTAAGTGCTAGACAAGCTGCCGAACAAATGGGCTTGGGACAGATGCCGACCATGCAGCAGATGCAGCAGAACATGAACGCCATGTACAACCAGATGAATAGCGGTTTGCAGTGGACAATGCCACAAATGCCGCCAATATCTGGTGGCTCTCCACTCGGTATGCCTCAGATGCCACAAGCTCCGCAGGGAATGCCTCAGATGCCGCAAACACCTCAAGGAATGCCTCAGATGCCACAAGCTCCGCAAGGAATGCCGCAGATGCCTCAAGCTCCGCAAGGAATGCCGCAGATGCCGTCTCCATCCGACATTGTTCCTGATGCGGAGGAACCAACTGAAGAACTGGTCATACCCGACAAACCTGCCGCTGTTCCAGAAGAGCGCGTACCGCAGTATGGCATAATCTTCACCGATTCAATCAAACTTGCTGAGAAGTATGGCTGTCAGGTGGAGGATGTGTATGAAGTGCTAAACAGTTTCATCCAGAACAGTGCCGAAGCAGAACAGCACTGGTATCTATTGGATGCCGCCAACTATCAGGAACAATTAGGCAATGGTGCATACTGGGGTGACTATAATGAGCTTATCGAGAACTTCATCTCACAGAATGGCTTCCAAGTTGGACTTGCTACTCCTGTGTTCATCATAGGTGGTAGCGATGTTATTCCCGTGCCGGAACTTGAGAACCCGCAATATGGCGGCACCATTCCGTCGGATATGGCTTATTGCTTCTACACAACCTTCTTCAGCGATTTGTGGGACGGCGACCATACCATCACCAATGACTATGTGCGCAACACCGTTTCGCGCCTGCCGTTGGAGTGTGGAGAGATGGAAACGACTTTGCAGGACGACCTGGTGCCATATTTCAACCTATGCTCAATAGTTCAGGATGGCATTGACATTGAAGGTGTAGTGATGGCATCCAATGTAGAGTGGACCGACAACAGTGTTACTATGTCGCAACACCTACCGCTCATATATGTCAATTCCAACGACGAGGAGGAGATATACAAGCGTATGTATATGTGTCCTAAGTTGGTGGCTGTAGAGTCGGGCGGCTCTGAGGTTGATGAGAAAGCACTTAGCGACTACCAGCAGGCACTTCAACATGCAGGCATGCTTCTGTTCAACTTGCATGGAAGTGATACAGAAGGTAACTCTGGCTTCTATTGTGAAAATGGCATGGGCTACCCGGAGTCGTTCAATATAGAACTTATGCAGCAGAGCAATGCCCGTGTGTTTAATACCGTGGCTTGCTTTGGTGCGCGCTATGACGGCTATAGCCGCGACGACTCTATGCTGATGTCCTCACTGCTCGGTGGCGGCAAGCTGCTTTATGCTGGCTCCACAGTGTCGGTACCCATGATTGGTGATGATAGCCAGAACTATCCAGAAGGCGTGACGCAGTATCCAGGCTCAGGCTCAGAAAAGTTCATGCCACTTTACTGCTACTATCAGTTCTGCGGACTCCCAGCAGGACAGGCCATGATGCAGGCCAAGCTCGACTACTTCAACACCTTCCGCCACATAGAACGCGACGACTTCTCGCTCTCGACAGTAATAATGTTCGGTCTCTATGGCAACCCGATGCTGCACGTCAAGGCACGTCAGGACGTTATTGACGAGGCTATGCGCTATGAGGTGCTGCCACAGCTGCCGCAGACAAAGGCCGCCAACGCGCCTGTACGCATGAAGCGCACCAAGTGTCTCATCAACAAGCAGCAGCTGCATGAGTCGAAGTCACTGATAGATCAGCTGCGCGGATGCGTGGACATTAACCTCACAGCCATTCACGGAATGGTACAGCAGAACCTCTACCAGCAATTAGGTCTCGAACCGCGCTGGCTCGATGAGGTCGATGAGTTCCAGATGCCTGGCGAGAACGGCGGATCACTCAGCGGCTATCTCTACAACTACGACGATGACAATAAACATGGCCGCAAGACCATTGTCGAAGTAAGCAAGGAAGGACAAGTAACACGTAAAGTAACATTCAAGTAATTCATCATTAATAACTAATAACAACCATGTCATTTTTCGGATTTAAGTCTTCCAAAGAAGTGGAAGAAGAGAAAAGAAGAGCGGCGGAACAAGCCAAACGTGAACAGGTAATAAAGAATCAAACCAACTTGAGCAACCTTGCGCGAGGCAGTCAGTTTAGTTTCCGCATACCCTTTTTTGATGTGTTCGACCCTCGGTTGATGGATTTTCCGGTTCCAGCAGCTGTAGAGGTTTCCATAACCTATGCTATTGAGGACCTGAACCTGTTCCAAAGTATGAACAAGGTTGAGGGTTACAGTGATGAGACTTTCAAGCAGAAATTGCGTGGAACAGTCACCAAATATGTGAAAGGTATAGTTACCAATGTACCTTCCGAAGCACAGATACCTGCTATTCAGCTGGAGCGTAAAATCATGGAGGTTAGCGATTTTGTACAGCAGAGAGCTACTCCTCAAATTGAAAATGCATTAGGTGTTAAAGTACGCAGTCTTGATGTCACTGCCATCGAAATCCAGAAAGAAAGCCGCGGCTATCGTGAGCTTAGGGCACTCACAGCTGATCTGGAGCGTGAGAACAAATTGGCACAACATAATGCCAATCTGTCCAACTTCAAACTGCAAAACCAGTTGAATCAGGACCAGATGAAGATGCAATCATCACTGGGCCTCGATGCCATGAAGCGCCAGCAGGAATTGCAGCTTGGCGGTCAGGAGCAGTTGCAGGAGATGAACCTTAAACACCAGCAAGAGACGATGCGCATCCAGCGTGAGGAGGCGCAACGTTTCAATCGCCTCCAGACGGAGCAGACCTTCCTTGGCGCACATCAAGCCAACCTTAACTCCGAACTGTTGAACAACGCCACTGACAACGGTTTCAATGTTTTCCGTCAGCAACAACCAAAGATGGGAATGGGCGGTATGAACCAGATGGGAATGGGTGGAATGCCTCAAATGGGAGGTATGCCACAGATGGGCGGAATGTCGCAGATGGGTGCGCCTAAAGCTGTTCCACAAGTACAGTACATGGTAGGCGTCAATGGTCAGCCTCAAGGACCATTTGACTGGAACCAGCTTCAGCAACTAGTGCAGAGCGGCCAGCTCACCCAGCAGACACAGGTATGGAAGAACGGTATGCCTCAGTGGGCCATGGCAGGCCAAGTACAGGAACTCCAACCCCTCTTCGCAGGTCAGGCACCAGCTATGAACGGTATGCCGCCTATGATGTAAATAAATTATCTATAACTTGTTCACCATTCAATATTCCAATGCTATGTACTCAAAAGAAATGGAATCTTTGATCGAGGCAACACTTGCAGATGGAGTCCTTACAGATCAAGAGAAAATGGTACTTGTAAAACGCGCCGAGAAAGAAGGAATCGATCTAGATGAGCTGGACGTTTATATCCAATCGCTGCTACAGAAGCGTCATCAAGCAGAAGCTGAAAGGGATGCTGAAAATGATCGACAAAGCCAAATGGGTGGCATAAAGAAATGTCCTAATTGTGGTAACGTTGTTCAACCAGGATGGGCTGTATGTCCGATGTGCTGCTTTGCATTTAATGTGGAAGAGACCTCATCAGCATATTCTGCATTTGCCGATAAAGTCTCTTCTATGAATTCTGCAGGTGATTTAATAGGCACCTTTACTGGAGGGTGGATGAAAAGGATACAACAAAAGGCCAATTTTATCGAAACATATCCTGTTCCAAACAATAGACTTGCTTTGATTGAGTTCTTGACCCAATTGAAAGTTTGCAGCAATATAAATGGACGTGATCCAATGAAAGTTAGCGGACTCAACGAAAGTAAAAGGTTTGAACTTTCATACTGGAAATTGTATGAAAGATGCATTATAATGGCCAAACGCTCATTCTCTAATGATCCTGAGTTCCAAGAATTCTTCACACACTATGACCAACAACTTGCTAATAAGAAAAAAGGTTTCTTTGGCAGATTGTTTGGATAAGTAGGTGTTCACAATTAGTTTTATGTATTTGTTCAGCTATTTGGATGCAGATTTTTCTTTTCTCCGAAGGAGCAGAGCGGGCTCTATGACTGAGGATAAAAGGAAAAGATGCGCCAAAGAGCGAACAAAGACATGAAAGCACCTACAATGCTGGATATAGTAAAATAATTTTGAACACCTACTTAATAACTATAATACATAGACCATAGTAAGAACAAGCCATAAATAACCTACCATAAAATGCGTCTTATTCTTTCAATCATGAAGGAGGGTGAGGATTACGCTGATGCTATTCTGCGAGTATATAACTCCCCACTATGTAAAACGTTGGACGACTATAATTGTGGCGCGTATTACGAGCCGTCACCATATATCACTCGCAGCAATGAAGAAGATAATTTTCAACATTAGTAATGATTAAAAAATAACATCCTAAAGTTTAGTGCATAGGAATAAGCCCATAAGAGGCATTATGCCCTCGATTATATGTTTGAATTTTAAAGTGTCGTTTTTGACCATCTTATGTTGCATAGTTTAACATTTAACAT